>JAQBUE010000099.1 GCA_027624045.1 Acidobacteriota bacterium | reverse complement strand
GCCCCCTCGGCCCTGTCCCCCTCGACCCCCCCCTCGGCCCCGACTTTCTCTCTCCATCATCATCGCCGTATAGAATCACGTCATACTCTAACCACGCGTCTAGTTCTGCGATGTCTCTTAGATACTGCGGCTTTATAATGAATGCAGGCTGGGAACGAGCCTGTACTGACACACGCAACCAAACATGGTCCACTCCAGCTAAAGACCTGATTCGGGGAGAAGCGCCCGCCACACGTTCCATCAACGATGCGAAGCAATTGTTGATCTCGGCTTCACAAGCTGTCGCCGCGAAGTCCCCTTCTCTCGACTCGCAGATTTCCCAAGTGTGTTCTTTCCACTCGGTTCGCGCTCGCCCATAGCGCTTACCCTTCTCCCGCCGTTCATCGCCCTTAATTCCTAGTTTTTGCTCGATCTCAGCAGGGGTAATGTACTCGCTGCTGACAATCAGTTGCACGACGACTTTGTCCATACTCAGTTGGGGCGACGTAGTGCTAGAAGTCATTGGGTTCCGTCACTCCTCGCGCATTTTCTTGATGTTCTGTCCCGTCGGTTCCCCCGGTCCATCCCCAGACTTCGGTTTGACAAAGATTTCACCCCGCTTATCCTTGAATAGATCGAATCTTGAGATTCCCTTGTTCGTTCCGAGCGTGTCAGCCTTGAGTTTTTCAGGATCTACTCCGGCCTTTTTGAGTTCCTCGATGTCACCCTTTGTAAGGCGCTTGTCCTGAGTGCTTCCTTCAGTATCCGTTGGTTCAGTATTCTTTGCAGCCGCTAGCAGGTTACCAAAGCCAAGAGCTACTTGGGAGGAGCCTATCCCAACTGCGGTGGCCCCAGCCACGACCGCAGGCGCGCCGACAACTGCTCCACCACCCGTGAGACTAAGGGCTGCGCCACCCGCGGCGGCTGTACCCCCAGCGTTAATATTGAAAAGCCCCGCTGCCACCGACCCGGCATCGCCAACTGCCTGACCAATTCTAAAATCCCGTCCCGAACCGATTGCGGTGCTTGGATCGCGGCGCCCTACTCCGAAGGCGGCATTACTGGCAGCCGCGTTGAAAAACCCATCGACAACGTCGAGAAAGTCCTGACCATCGGGGTCCACGAATCGAATCGGATTATCTCGTGCATATGCATATCTGTTCCAAGTCTGGGGGTCGGGAAGTCGGCCGCTGCCTGCTTTCGGGTCCACGCTCAAGAACCGACCCATGAGGCCGGAGTAGTAGCGGGCTAGGAAATAGTCCATGCCGGACTCGTCGTCTCGCTCTTTGCCGGTGAACTTTTGGCGGTCGTCTAGGTTGGAGCCGTAGCCGGCGATGCCGAAGCGTGGGTTGCCCGACGCGACTGCGATCTCTTCGCCGAAGGGCAGGAAGTCGTAGCGGGCGTGCTCGGTTTGGTTTTGCAGCGTCACCAGGCGCGTGGAGCCTAGATGATCGACCGTGCGATAGTGGGCGCCGGCGGGAGCGGTGGTGGCGACGGTGGAGTATTCGGCGGCGAGCTTGCCGAAGGCGTCGTAGACGTAGATGTCGGTCTTGGTCGGCGTGACCTTCTTGACGCGGTTGCCACCGGCATCGTAGTGATAGGTGGTGGTCGCGCTGCCCGTGGTGTAGCTGGTCTGGCGGTTGTTGGCGTCGTAGGCGAGCAGTTCGCCGAGCTTGTTGCGCTCTTGGTTCCCGGCCTCGTCATAGTCGTTGTCGAAGGCGCCGGGTCCGCTGACGAAGCGGTTGGTGGCCGCGACGTAGTCGCTGAGCGAACCGGGCATCAGCGGCGATGTCGGCAGGCCGCTGTTGGCGGTGACGGCGCGGTTGCCGTATTGGTCGTAGGTGTAGCTGCGCGACCAGGGGTTGCCGGCGCTGGATTCGGCGGCGGTCAGGAGGCGGTTGAGCGGGTCGTAGTTGTAGGTTTGCGTGATGGCGGCGATGCCCGGCGGCGTGATTTTTTGCGTCAGGATGTTGCCGTTGTTGTTGCTTCCGCCGTAGGTGAATTCGAGCTTGAGCTTTTGCGTGCCGCCCGCGGTTGTACCGAGGCCGATTTGCGTGGGCTGGAGGCGGTTGTTGAAGTTGGTGGATTCGACGAGTCCGTTGCCGAGGGTGAGTTGGGCGATGGCGCCGTGGGGCGCGTAGGCTGGGCTGGAGACGTAGGGGGCGGAGGTGCCGGCGTTGCTGAGGGCGTCGATGCGTCCGGCGTCGTCGTAGCAGGTTTTGGCTGTGAAGCCGGAGGGGTATTGCTGGGTTTCGAGTCCGCCGGCTTTGTTGTAGGTGTAGGCGAAGTTGTACTGGAAGCCGCCGGTTTGCTGCGAGCTGGCGAGGATGCGTCCGGCGTCGTCGAAGCTCGGGAAGCGCATTGTTGAGACGGATGAGCCGACGGCGGTGAGGCGGGCTTTCTTGCCGGTGACCTGTCCGCCGGTGCAGGTGGAGCCGTTGAAGTCCGTCCCGTCGTAGCAGAAGGTGACGGGCGGGGTGGCGTCGGTGTAGGTGGTTTGCAGCGGCCGGTTCTTGCCGTCGTAGCCGGTGGTGATGGTGATGCCGCGGGCGTCGGTCTTGGTGAGGAGGTTGCCGTTGTCGTCGTAGGCGAAGCGGTCTACGCCCGTTGTCGGCAGCGGCGAGGCGTCACAGAGCGGGTTCCCGATCCGGCTCTCGGGGTTTGATGCGCAGAGCAAGCGGCTGAGGGAATCGTAGCCGAAGGTGCGAATCTGAGAACCCTGCGTGACGCGGGTCAGGTTGCCGAGGTCGTCGTAGGCATAGTTGGTGGCGTATGCGAGTCCGCCGGCGCCGGGATCTTCGATGACCTGTGTGAGGCGGCCAAGGGCGTCGGTGGTGGTTTGGCGATCTTTACCGGCTTCGTCAATGACGGTGGTGACGTTGGCGCTGTAGCTGGTGGTGGCCATCGATCCGTCGGGATGGGTGATCTTGATGACGCGGCCGAGAGCGTCGTAGTCGGTGGTGGTCCAGTCGGTGGGGCTGCCGCGGAAGGGGTTGGAGGTGCGGTCAACGCGATACCGATTCGTCATCGGGTAGTCCGCCCGAGGGCCTCACGGGATCTGGAGCAGTCACTCTTGCCAGCGGCTTAGCGCCACTCCGCCGGCAGGTCGCCGACGCGTGAGCGGCGGCCGAATTCGCTGAGGGCGCCGCTTGTGAAAGTCATCGCGACGGCCTTGCCGCCTGGGCCGAACTCGAACTCCGCGATGTTGGGCTCGGGCGGGGCGAAGTCACTGATGTCAACCTGCTCGAACTTCGTCCCGGAGAGCGACTTCATGCTCATGGGCGCGACGTCGCCCCACATGGCGCCGATCGCCAGATACCCTGGCGGAATCTCCGGCGATTGCTCCGCATACTTGGGGCGCTTGGCCTCGGTGACGAAGAACTGACCGCGTCCGGGGTCGCCGTAGAGGCCGAAATAGCGTTTCACGTCGTCGCGCGGTGTGCCGAGGTAGTAATCGCCGGCCGGTTGCGGGGCGCCGCGGCCCGAGTCAGCGCGTGCCGCCGGCGGCTCCGTCCCACCGCCAGCCTGTTCGATGGCGCCACCGCCACCGCACGCCCCCAGGGCGAACAGCGCCGCCAGCATGGGGGCCGCCAGCATGCGGGCCCCGCGCGGATCTGATTTCCGATTTGATTTCACTGCAAGCATTCTTGTCTCCTGCGCTCTGTGGGCCATCATGCTAGGGGATCGGCGGGCGGCACACAAGTCGGCCAACGGCGGCCGGCGGAACTCTCTACCGAGTGAAGTCACGGTTATCGCAATGCCGACTCGGCTACGTTTTGCACTCGGCATTGCGTACCCCATAGAATAGTGACCAAGCGAGGGATTTTGCATGGCGAACAGAATGGTCAAGTGTGTCAAGTTCGGCAAAGAGTTGCCGGGACTGGATGAAACGCCCTTCGACGGAGATTTGGGTCAGCGTATTTACGACAACGTCTCGAAGGACGCTTGGCGAATGTGGGCCGAGCACCTCAAGATGATCATCAACGAGTACCGCCTGAATCCGGCCACGCTCGAGGCGCAGGAAATCATCATGAAACATATGGAAGATTTCCTGTTCGGCGAAGGTAGTAAGCTTCCGCCGGAGTTCGTGCCCCCCAGCACAACGGCGCATTGACGGCTCCTCCCTGATAGAAGGCTGTGAGACGGCTTGCCGTACCCTCCGCCGCCCGTTGCGCAGTGATACAGACAGACGGGCGCAGGCAAATTGACTTGTCCGAGGGGGTCGGCTATAGTCGGAGCAGAGTCATCCAAAAGCCTGAAATCAGGGGGTAACACGCCGCGAAAGCGGGCCGTCGAGCCTCCTGAAGGCCGGAGTCGGCGCTCCCTGCTTTGATCAAAAGGCAAGTCCCCATAACAAAGGGTATCGAAAGCCTTTTCGGAACCCGCGACGAGAACATCCGCTTCTTCGAAGGCGCGCTTTCGGTCACCACGCAACTGCTCGATAGCAGCATTGAGATCGAAGGTGAGCCGGAGCGAGTGCGTCAGGCCGAAAGCGTGCTCTGTGAGTATCAGGCGCTGCTTGATGAAGGCCATAAGTTTAGCAACGGGGACGTAAAGGATTTCCTGCGGGTCATCGAGCAG
This sequence comes from Acidobacteriota bacterium, assembly GCA_027624045.1. Lineage (GTDB taxonomy): Bacteria > Acidobacteriota > Terriglobia > Bryobacterales > UBA6623 > JAPPLB01. Next base: position 15,488 of record JAQBUE010000099.1, on the reverse strand, counting down.
GACCCGAAAGTCAGCCTGCGCCGCTTGGTCGAAACGAGCCGCCCGCGGATGTGCGGCCGCAAGTCGCTGTCGCCGCGCAGCGTGAATCAGATGCTGTACTTCGAGGCTATGGACCGCTGCGACATGGTCTTCGGCATTGGGCCGGCGGGCACGGGCAAAACGTATCTGGCCGTGGCCATGGCCGTCTCTGATCTGATGGCCAAGAAGGTCAGCCGCATCGTGTTGGCGCGGCCGGCGGTGGAGGCGGGCGAGAGTTTGGGCTTTCTGCCGGGAACGCTTCAGCAGAAGGTCGACCCGTACCTGCGTCCGCTATATGACGCGCTGTATGACATGCTCGACGCCGAACGTGTCGAGAAGCTAATCGAGAAGGGAACGATCGAGATCGCGCCGCTGGCCTTCATGCGCGGCCGCTCGCTGAACGACAGCTTCATTATTTTGGATGAAGGGCAGAATGCCACGGCCGAGCAGATGAAGATGTTTATCACACGACTCGGCTTCGGCTCCAAGGCCGTCATCACGGGCGACGTCACTCAGATCGACCTGCCGGCGGGCCGCCGCAGCGGGCTGCTCGAGGCGGTTGACGTACTGCAGGGGGTGGAGGGCATCTCGTTCGCCTACTTTAATGAAAAAGATGTCGTGCGGCATGACTTGGTGCAGCGCATCGTGCGGGCCTACGATACGTACGAGCGGGCTGAACTCGAGGGCCGGGGTTAGTAGCCGCTGCTCCGTTTTGATCCTGTCTCGACGCCGCGTCTCTGCCTGATGCTTCCCCTCTTATGATTCCGAATGACGAGACTGCTTGGTGGACGAACCGCCAGCGGAAGGTCAGATTCGATGCAGAGGAATTTGACGCGTTTGTGAAGCTGCTGGGCCGGGACGTGGCACGGGGAAAGCCGTTTGCGCTTGTGATTGGCTCGGATAACGAGGTCAGATGCGCGAATCGTTTGTATCGCGGTCAGCGCGGCTCGACCGATGTGCTGTCATTCCCGGATGGCGAAGAAGGCCGTTTGGGTGACATCTTGATCTCAGCGGCCCGCGCCGCGAAGCAGGCCGAAGAGTTCGGCCATCGCGTGGAAGATGAATTGAAGATCTTGGCCCTGCACGGCCTGCTTCATCTTTTAGGTTACGATCATGAATCCGACAAGGGACGGATGCGACGCGCGGAAGGCCGCTGGCGCCGGAAGTTCCAATTGCCGCGCGCCTTGATTGAAAGAGCGCGCGTCGAATCGAGTTGATATGGAAGGCGAAGAAAACATAAAGAAGGCAGGTTTCGTGGTGATACTCGGGCGGCCGAATGTCGGTAAGTCCACGCTGCTGAACCGGCTGGTGGGTTCGAAGCTGGCGATCGTAACGCCGAAGCCGCAGACAACCCGCGACGCAATCCAGGGCGTCCTGACGCGTTCGGAGGGGCAGATTGTATTCGTTGACAGCCCCGGCATTCACGAGCCGAGTCTTGAGCTCGGCCGCCGCATGATGAGCGAGGTACGGCGGGCCACCTCCGGGTGTCATCTCGTGCTGCTGGTCGTCGACGCGAACAAGCTGGCCCAAATTGGCGACTACACCGTCATCGATATGGTCAAGGAACTCAAGACGAAGGTCTTCCTGGTGCTGAACAAGGTCGATCTGCTGAAGTCGAAGGAGCAGCTTCTCCCCCAGATCGAACAGTACCAGCAGCGCTACGAGTTCGACGAGTATATCCCGCTGTCGGCGCAGCTGGGCCAGAATGCTGAAGAGTTGATCCGTACGATCTTCCGTTACCTACCCGAGTCGCCCGCCTACTATCCGGACGACTACATTACCGATCAGCCGGAGCGCTTCCTTGCCTCGGAGATGATCCGCGAGCAGATCATCCTCGAGACGCAGCAGGAAGTGCCGCACTCGACGGCCGTGATGATTGATGGCTGGGAGGAAACTGAAAAACTATTGCGAATGGCGGCCACCATCTACACCGAGCGTGACAGCCAGAAAGCGATTCTCATTGGTAAGAAGGGCGCCAAGATGAAGGCGATCGGCATCAAGGCCCGCAAACAACTGGAAGACCGCTTCGGCAAGCAGGTCTACCTAGAGCTTTTCGTGAAAGTCCAACCGCGTTGGCGTGACCAAGCCGGATTCATTAAGTCACTCGACTTCCGGAGCATATCGAGTGGCGATATTGATGACGACGATGCCCCGGACGCCCCGCTGGATTTTGGCGGCGACGAGTAGCCGTAGCTGTAGGTTAGACCCGTAGTGGGCATCGCAATGCCGCCGACGGGTCGTGGCGCGGGCGCTTATCGAAGCGGGGGCGGGGAGGGTGCCGCAAGCGCTTCCAAGTGAGCGATCGCGGACCGCTCTGACCAGCGTTTGTTCGGCGGCGTACGTAGCTGGGCCATGGTGCTTTTCAAGTCCTTGCCGCTGCGGAGATAGACGCTGTGGAGCAACGGGTAATGCTTGGTATAGGTACGGTCGAAGGCCAGGCCGGCATTGTTCGACGCGCTGGGGCACTTGTTGAACGACCGGGCGTCGGGCAGTGCGCGGCACTCGCCGCTCAACTGCTCGAACAGCTCGCGCTTCCGCTCCAGCGCCGTGCTTCGGCTGATCGCACCGGCGCGCCTCGCCTCGTAAAGAACGGCGACCAGCTCCGCATAGCGGTTGATCAGTTTCGCTTTGCCGAGAAAGATTTCAGGCTCGCGCTGGAGTCGCAGGTACTCCCGAGACGATTCCCCGTAGTGCTCTTTGGCGAACTCGGCCGCCGAGAGAAAGCCAACGAGCGTGGAGGCCGCCTCGCGAATCGTGGCGGGCCAATCTTCGATGCGGGAATCATTGTGGAAGTCTTCGTGAGGAACGACGACCAGCATCCGCTCGACGGAGGCTTTGCTGAGACTGGGCGTCAACGGTGTGTGCCCGCTGGCAGCGGCTTCGAGCGGGTAGAAGAAGACATCGTGCTTCTCTTCGTTGAGCGCACACCCAGCGGGCGTGCCGCGCCGCAGTTTGAGCTTGCTGTAATCGGTGGGCAGCTCGAGCTTGCCGGTGTAGTAGCAACGGTAGTCGACGTGGAGGCGGCTCGAATGACGCGCAAAGTTGGCGCTTTCCTCAAAGCCCGCCTGGCGCTCGAAATCCTTCATTGAAGCAACCAGTTCGGCCTGTGGGGAATCGCCTGCTTTGACGAGCCGGCCGCGTGATGCGCAAGCAAGACCGGCCACAGCCAAGAGAAGCAAAGCGAGAATGTGCCGGCGCGGCGTCATTACATCGAATCCGCATTGTCCCGGAAAGTCATCGCACATGCATGGGCGAAGCGGCCGGAGGGGCGGAACGACGCCTACGTTTTCGCTAGACTACGTGGACTCATGAGACAGTTCACGCATCAAATCACGGTCTCGACTCGCGGCAAGGGCTTTTACGAAGTGAGCGCCGACGTTTGCTCCTGGGTTGATGGTCTCGGAATCGGGGAGGGGCTGCTGACCGTCTTCCTGCGTCATACTTCGGCCTCGCTTGTGATTCAAGAGAACGCCGACCCGGACGTTGTGCGCGATCTCGAAACCTTCTTCAGCAGCCTTGTCCCCGAGGACGATAGTCTCTACACGCACACCATGGAAGGCCCCGACGACATGCCGGCGCATATCCGCGCCGCCCTGACGCAAAGCCAATTGTCGATCCCGATTCTGGGCGGACGCCCCGCACTGGGGACATGGCAGGGGATTTATGTCTTCGAGCACCGCCGCCGACCGCATCAACGAACGCTTGCGCTGCATGTATTCGGTGAATAGAACATGGGCGAACATCACACAATCGTGACGCGGCGACTCCTTTAAGTTACTTGCGGCGTTCGGAAGCGGCAGGCCCCTTCTCGACATCCGCGCCGGTGATCTGCTGGACGTGCCGATGCGCCCGCCAGCGCGCCGCGCCGTACTCACCCAGCAGCACGTCGCCGCTCATAGCGTCCCCTCGCACGGAACCGCTGAAGTCATAGCTGAGACGGACGCCTTTCTGATACGCGCTTTGGATGACGACTTCGTTTCCGCTGATCGAGCCTGTCAGGTCACGTGCGATGTATTCGCCGTGATGCGTGCCGTTGATGTCGCTGCCGCTCTGTTCCAGCGTGAACGTGTGCTTGCCGGTAGCGTTGAGAAAGTCGAGATGGACATCCCAGCGTCCGCTCAGATCGGCTGCCGGGGGCTTTGTTGCTTTCCGCCGATCGGGCGGATTCCGCAGCACTTCCACGAGCCTGTCGGCGATGATCTTCTCCTCGCCCGCGTCCATCGTGTAAGCGGTCACTGAGATATTTGGCGTTAGATTCGGCGGGAAGGGAAGGAAGCTGCCGGCGCCGCTGACGGCGATGCGCGGCTCACCGTCCCACAGAATCTGCTCCATGTCGAAACCAGTAAGCTGGATGCGCTTGGGGTCCCACTCAATCATTAGGCGCGGCGTGTGGTTGCCGCGGCCTTCAGGCATGAGTAAGTCAGTCGAAACCCCGGGCACCTGGTCGACTCGTGCAGCGATGTGTTCCATCCACGACACCCACGTAGCGAATTCAGCCTCGTGGTCCCGCGTCATCCATGCCTCTGTGGCAGCCAGCATTCCCATGATCTCTTCGCGGCCGACTTTCATTCCGCGCGCGAAGCCGTGATGCGGCGCGCCATGAATCCAAGCAGCCTGAACGAGATTTTTCTTGCCGAGCAACAGCCCCGCGCATTGCGGCCCGCGAATACACTTCCCGCCACTGTAGGCAACCATCGACGCGCCGCGTTCCAGGTGCGGATTGGGGACGACAAGGCCCTCGGCGGCCGCGTCGACAAGTATCGGGACGCCGTGGCGGCTCGCGATCGCGCTCAAGTTCCGCAGGCTCATCGGCCCCTGGTCAGTGTCGCGCCGCGCCATCACCATGACCATCGCGGTACGCGGACCGAGCGCCGCCTCGAACGCTTCGGCGGTCGCGGCCTCGATGATCCTGACGCCGGCGCAGCGGACGGAATGCTCGTAGACATTACGCGAGTCGGACGGGATAACCACTTCGTCCTTCATGCCGTCGAGGTCGGGCAGACGGGCCAGTTTGTCGGGATCGCCGCCGGCCACGCATGCCGCCGTGCCCAGAGTCATGGCCGCGCCGGAGCCCGCTGTGACAACACCCCATTCGGCGCCCGTCAATTCACCAAGACGCTTGCCGACGGCCTCCATCAGCTCGTCGATTTGCACGAACTGATTCGAGGCGTGGTCCATCGCCTGCCTCACTTCCGGGAGCATTTTCGAGCCCCCGACGATGGTCACGGTGCCGCGCGCATTGATGAGAGTCCGCACGCCGAGCGACTCATACATGTCGGCCGGCGCGCTGAGGCCGCGCTGCGGCGGGGCGCTCGCCGCGGTGGAGGCCGTGGAGGCCAGGGCGCCGGCGGCGGTGAAAATACCGCCACGCTCAAAGAGCTGGCGGCGAGTGATGCGGCTAAGCGCGGTTTCGGCGAAGCGAGTCCAACTATTGGGAAGCATGACGCCCTCCTTACTGTCCATTCGTCAGTCAACCAGATCGCCCCGCGGCGGACAAGCGGGACTGCTATCCTTCGGGATTCTTCTCGTCGCGCTCTTAGAGCACAGTTCACTGGAGGCTCCTCGCTATGCAACAAGCCGGTCTCGCTTGGCTCGCTTACGCAATGGTAACCGTTTTCGCTTTTGGCACCTACGGCAATCTGCTTCACGCCGGACAGCTTGGCATGGGCGATCCGGTCAACGGGCGCTACAAGGCCTTTCTGTTCGTTGGGGTCGCCTACTTTCTTGTGGCTGTGCTTGCGCCGGTCGTGATACTGATCGCCAACGGCACGACCTGGGACCTACCAACGAAGGGTGTTGGCTGGTCGCTGATCGCAGGTACCGCGGGGGCAGTCGGCGCTTTTGCCATCCTACTGGCGTTCGGTGCGAAGGGAACGCCGGCGGTGGTCATGTCGATCGTCTTCGCGGGCGCGCCGATTGTGAACGCGATCGTGTCGATGGCGGTGAGTCCGCCGGCGGGTGGGATATCGAGCATTCGCTGGCAGTTCGTGGCGGGCATCTTACTTGCGGCGGTCGGCGGCTACATGGTCACGCTCTATAAGCCGCCGCCGACACCGCACGCGAGCGCTGTCCAACATAACGCCGCCACCAGCGCGCCAAGTCTTGGCGGGCACAGCAAGTCCAACTAGTGGGATCTTTTCTTTACGGTCCGCCGACAATGGACCGGATCGTCACGATCATTGGGATCAGCAGAGTGAGGGTACACATCGCGACGCCGACATAAACGCCTGCGTGAGCCCAGATCGCGCCCGGGGGATTGATCTTCTGCTTGGTGTAACGGCGGACAAGAAAGGCCCCGAGCAAGGCCGGCGCGATAGACAGAAGGAAAGCGAAGCTTGCCCCAACTCGCAGTGCGTTTGCAATAACGTCAAGGTCGATCATCCAGAAGACAAGATAGATCAGGATGATGACGCTGTTGAAAACTGTCAACCCTGCCTGTATGAGCAGAATCAGCGGCATGTCCCCGCCGATGGGGGTTTTCGCGGCGGTGGCCGGGGGCAATGGATCCGCGGCGCTTGTCGCCGACTCGGCCGGGGCCGGATCCGCGAGCGAAGCCGCAAAGGCTTCCGCGAATGCGTCGTCGTGCGGCGCCCCCTCGGCGGCCGGATTGTCGGTCCAGTCAGATCGACCCGCGTCTGTGGATTCCTCTGGCATGCTCCTTGCTGGTCATTATCCCGCAGATCGGCCTAGCGCGCAGGTGAATAGGGGAAAATAGCAATCCGGCCAGGAAATCGAATCAGAGCGATCTAAGGTAGGCACTGGGCGCGGGCGGTCGCGGATCAAACGCAAAGACTCGTCCCGTTAGAATAGAAACGATTGCGAACCATGATGCGCAGCACCTCGATATTCGCGGCTATCCTCGTGCTGCTCGCCTGGACGTCCGCATCCGCGGCAGTCGAATTCGAGCGCGATATCCAACCGCTCCTGCAACGCTCTTGCCATGGATGCCACGGCGAAGCACAGCAGATGGGACAGCTACGCCTCGACTCGAAGGCCGCCGCGTTTCGGGGCGGGGTGTCGAAGAATACGCTCGTACCGGGCAAACCTGACCAAAGCGAACTCTACCTGCGTGTGGCCGGAACGAGTTCCCAGGTTCGCATGCCCATGGGCGGTGAACTGGCCGCCGAAGAAATCGCGCTTATCCGCGGCTGGATCGAGCAAGGCGCGGATTGGCCCGACACGCTCGCCGGCACCGGGTCCGAGGTCAACAAGCACTGGGGTTTCGTTAGACCTCAAAAAGCCCCGCTGCCTCATGTGCGGCAGAAAGACTGGCCCGCCAATCCCATCGATTATTTCGTCCTCGCCCGCCTTGAAACGGAAGGCCTGCAGCCGGCGCCCGAAGCCGACGAAGTAAAGCTTCTCCGACGCCTCAGCCTCGATCTCATTGGCCTGCCGCCGACGATCGAAGAGACGGACGCTTTCGTTGCCGGACGCGGCCCGGACGCTTACCGTAAGCAGGTCGAGCGGCTCCTCAACTCCCCGCACTACGGTGAGCGCTGGGGACGTCACTGGCTTGACGCCGCCCGCTACGCCGACTCCGACGGCTTCGAGAAAGATAAGCCCCGGCGCGTCTGGTTTTACCGCGACTGGGTCGTCAACGCGCTCAACGACGACATGCCGTACGACCGATTCGTCATTGAGCAACTCGCCGGAGACTTGCTCCCCAACGCGACGCAATCACAGAAAGTCGCGACCGGTTTCCTGCGCAACTCGATGATCAACGAAGAGGGTGGTATCAACCCCGAACAGTTTCGCATGGAAGCTATGTTCGATCGGATGGACGCGGTGGGCACAGCCGTTCTGGGCCTCACCGTGAAATGCGCGCAGTGTCACAACCACAAGTACGATCCGCTGACGCAGGAAGAGTACTACCGGATGTTCGCCTTCCTCAACAACGCGCACGAAGCGAACATTGCGGTCTATACGCCTGAGCAGCAGGAAGAACGCTCGAAAATTTTCGGCGAGATCCGCGCTATCGAGGACGGGTTACAGCGGCGCAACCCCGGCTGGGCTGATCGTGTGACGGCCTGGGAAGAAAGCGTTCGCGGCGACCAGCGCGAGTGGACCCTACTCGAACCGAAGCACGAAGAGCCGAGTGGACAGAAGTATCACTACTACAAAGACGGCTCGATTCTCGCCCAGGGCTATGCGCCCACTCGCCACGACCTCAAGATGGAAGCGAAGACCGGCCTGCGCAAGATCAGCGCCTTTCGTCTCGAACTGCTGAATGACCCGGCTCTTCCGCTCGGCGGCCCCGGCCGTTCGCTTCGTGGGACTTCGGCTCTCACCGAGTTTGAAGTCGAAGTCGCGCCGGCGAGCGATCCCGAAGAAAGAAAGAAACTGAAGTTTGAACAAGCGACGGCCGACGTCAACCCGCCTCTACGGGAGCTGGACCTGTTCCTGTTCCCTGACAAGGAGAACAAGCGCCGTATCACCGGTGAGGTCGATTTCGCTATCGACGGTTTCGAGATGAGCGCCTGGTCGACCGACAACGGTCCGGCGCGCCGCAATCAGCCGCGCAAGGCTGTCTTCCGTTTGTCGAAGCCGATCGATGTTGATGAAGACGTTGTCCTGACGTTCCACCTGGTGCAGAAACACGGCGGCTGGAACTCAGACGATAACCAGAATAACAATCTCGGCCGCTTCCGTTTGTCGGCCACGACTGCCGAAAATGCGGTCGCCGATCCGCTGCCGGCTGATGTCAGAAGCGTCCTCTCCGTGGCCTCCGGTAACCGTACGCAGGACCAACAACGAGCCGTGTTCAGTTACTGGCGAACCACTGTCCCCGAGTGGTCCGATGCCAACGCACGTATCGGGAAGCTGCTGGAAAGCCATCCGGAAGGATCGGCCCAGCTCATCCTTTCCGAGCGCGACCAACCTCGTACAACGCAGCTGCTCGCCCGAGGCGATTTCCTCCAGCCGAAAGATACCGTCGAGCCCGGCACGCCGGCTTTCCTTCATCCGATGCCGGCCAGCGACGAGCCCGCCCGCCTGCGATTCGCACGCTGGGCCGTGGACGCTGAGTCGCCCACCGCCGCGCGTACGATCGTCAACCGTATCTGGCAAAGCTACTTCGGCGTGGGCCTCGTCAGCACCAGCGAGAACTTAGGCACGCAGAGCGAAGCGCCGTCGCATCCGAAACTGCTCGATTGGCTGGCGGTCGAGTTGATGGAGAACAATTGGAGCCGCAAGCACCTCCACCGGCTCATCGTCACGTCGAAGGCTTATCGCCAATCATCGCGCAGCGGGCCCGAACTTCTCACACGCGATCCCGACAATCGGCTTCTGGCAAGGGGGCCGCGGCTGCGCGTTGAGGCCGAGATCGTTCGTGACATCGCGCTCTCGGCGAGCGGGTTGCTGGATACGCGGCTCGGGGGACCGCCCGTGTATCCACCGGCTCCCGAGTTCCTGTTCTTGCCGCCGGTCAGCTATGGGCCCAAGCGCTGGTACACCGAAAGCGGTCAAGGCGGTTATCGGCGGTCGCTCTATACGTTCCGTTACCGCTCGCTTCCTTATCCCATTCTCGATGCTTTCGACGCGCCGAACGGCGACGCCGCCTGCGTGCGGCGGACCCGATCGAACACGCCGCTGCAGGCTCTTGCGACTCTCAACGAGCCGGTCTACATGGAAGCCGCACGGGCGCTGGCACGACGAACTCTCGCTGAGGGCGGAGCCGCCGACCGCGAGCGGATCAACTACGCCTTTCGCCTCTGCCTCACCAGAGAACCCGAGCCCGCGGAAAGTGATGAACTGCTGGCCATGCTCGAACGCCAACGCGAACGAATCGCGTCCGGCGAGTTGGATGCCCGACGGCTTGGCGGCGAAGGCGCCGTGAACGCCGCGGAACTGGCGGCCTGGACCACCGTGTCCCGTGTCCTGCTCAACCTCGATGAGACGATTACTAAAGAGTAAATTGCAATGACACGACGAGCGCCTCATCAGATCGCACGCCGCTGGTTTCTTCAGAATTGCGGCGTTGGACTGGGTTCGATCACCCTCGCCAATCTGATGCCCCCCGCTCTTCAGGCCGCTGTCGACCCGCTCGCAGCGAGGCAACCTCATTACGCGCCGAAGGCGAAGAACGTCATTTTCCTGTTCATGGCCGGCGGCCCCAGCCACTTGGAGCTTTTCGACTACAAACCACGGCTCGCGGAGTTCGATGGCACGCTCCCGCCGGCAAAACTGCTGGAAGGGTATCGCGCCGCCTTTATCAATCCGAATTCGAAACTGCTCGGCCCTAAGTTCAAGTTTTCCAGACACGGTGAATCCGGCGCGGAGATTTCCGAGCTACTGCCTCACACCGCCGAAATCGCCGACGACATCGCAATCGTCAAATCCATGGCGACCGACGCCTTCAATCACGCCCCCGCTCAGATCATGATGAACACCGGGTCGCCGCAATTTGGCCGGCCCTCGATGGGGGCATGGCTGATCTACGGCCTTGGCAGCGAATCACAGAACTTGCCCGGCTTCGTGGTCTTCAGTTCCGGGAAAAAGGGCCCCTCGGGCGGAAACTCGAATTGGGGCGCCGGCTTCTTGCCTACCGTCTATCAAGGTGTGCCGTTCCGCTCCAGCGGCGACCCGGTGCTTTACCTCTCGAACCCAGAGGGGGTCGACGCCAAGCTCCAGCGCGATTCACTTGATACGATCAGCCGGCTTAACCGCATGCGCCTCGACACCGTCGGTGATCCCGAAATCTCGACTCGTATCAATTCGTTCGAGATGGCGTTTCGGATGCAGTCCAGCGCGCCCGAGCTGATGGAGATTAGCCAGGAACCCAAACATGTCCTCGACATGTACGGAGCCGAACCCGGCAAGCCGTCTTTTGCTAACAACTGCCTGCTCGCGCGCCGCTTGGTTGAGCGCGGCGTCCGTTTCGTTCAGCTCTTCCATGAGGCCTGGGACCAGCACGGCGACCTCGTCTCCGGACTCACGGAAAACTGCAAAGCCACCGACCAAGCCTGCGCCGCCCTGGTCAAAGATCTCAAGCAGCGCGGTATGCTCGACGATACGCTCATCGTCTGGGGTGGGGAGTTCGGACGCACGCCGATGGTTCAAGGCGGTTCGGACGGACGCGACCATCACCCGAACGCCTTCACGATGTGGCTTGCCGGCGGTGGTATCAAACCCGGCATTACGGTCGGCGAAAGCGACGATCTCGGGTTCAACGTAGTCGCGGACGGCGTCCATGTCCACGACCTGCACGCCACCCTACTTCACCTGCTCGGCTTTGACCACACCAAGCTCACCTACCACTTTCAAGGCCGCGATTACCGCCTCACCGATGTCCACGGCCAAGTCGTCGAAAAGCTCCTCGCATAGCGAGGTCAAGCGACGAACGCCCATTCATCAGACTCAGAACAGCGGGCGGTGTAAGATCGATACAGAAAGGAGTCCCCTATGGCAGCCTGGGCTTTGATTCTCCTCCTATTATTCCCCTCACCGCCGCCGCAAGTGCCCGGTATTCAAACCCGCGAACAGCAGCGCCAAGCGATTCTAAAGGACGATCACAAGAAGTCGCTGAAAGACATTGCCGAGATTCGCGAGTTGGCCCGCAAACTCGAAGAAGAGATGGAAAAGCACGAGGAACACATCGTTGACCTTCGTACGATACAGAAGGCCGAGCGCATCGAAGCTCTTGCGAAAAACATTCGGAACCGCATGAAGCGCATGTTCTAGCAGAACGGGGGGCTACATCAGGACAGCGAACGCCGAGTGAACTTGAGTCAGATCGAGTATGTGTAGCCAGGTGAACCTGGCTTAGGACTGCGCGTGCGATCCGTTGCCGCCGCGGATCGACTGTTCCAGAAGCAGCTCAATTCGGGCGTGCCGTTCCATCCATTCGCGGCGGTCCGCTTCGCGTTGTTCGGCAAGTTTTTGGTCCGCTTCTTGCCGTGCCTTGCGTTCGCGGCGCAGGGCGGCCACACCTAGGCGAAAAGCGCGCTGAAGATAGCGTTCCGAGTGCGCCATTCGCTCTTGCGCGAGGCGGTAATCCTGGTCCCGCTGCTGCTTGGCCGCGACGCTGTCCTCATCCCTTTCCTTCCGCATGACATCCAGGTTCGCAACGACCTGGCCGAGCTGGTTCTCAATCGACCGGAGAACCTGCTCGTGATACTCGACGATGGTGCGTAGATCATCCACGGCTTCAATCTACCATGCGCCACCCGAGATGATGAGGAGCGCCGGTTAATCAGCCGGCAGTTGCGCGATCCATTCCTGAATCAGCCGCACGGCCTTCTCGTCGACCAGAGTCGAGGCGATATGCGGCATGCGTCCCAGCCCGAGTATGCGCATCCGGTGCAGCATCATCGACTGCTCCGGCGCCCCCGGGGTGAGCACATGCGGGTCGCTTAATCCGAACTTCCCGTGCTGCAAGGCCGCGTTCACGATGCCCAATTCCCCTACGGGAAGATCCGTCACGAATTGAAACTCAGCGTTCCCGCCACCCCATTTGCGATGGCAATGGGCGCAGTTCGCGTCCAGGTACGAACGCGCCCGCAAATCCAGCGAGACGCTCGTATCGGACGGATCGTAAACGCGCGGCAGGGTCTCCGCTTCGCCCGCTAACGGTTCTTCAAACAACCCGAGTTTCTGGAAGAGCGCAAGCTGATTCGCCGTGACCTCCCCGTACTGGTAGTCGCGATTCAGTTGGCGCGTATTGACCCCGAGAAGATACTTCGCCGGCATGGTGTGGCAGAGCGTACACTCGGCGCGGCTAGGGAACCGCCAGATTTGTTTCCGCTCGCCACCAGCCGCCGCCGAGTCCTTAATGGTCAACTCACGATCCAGACCTTCGGCTTTCAGCAAGACAGCGTCAGTCTGTTCGTCATTCCAAACGTACGTATACCCATGCCACAACTCTTCGCCGTACTCGTCCGTTCCGGGAATCTTTTCGTGGACCAGCAGCCGCGTTTCCAGACGCCGAACGCTTTCGGGATTTCCGACCTCCATCTCCAGCGAGAACGTCTTGACGGCAACCGCCCCATCGGGGAACTGCCATCCTGGAGGCGCGCCCGGAGCCGGCTGCGGGTAGGTCAGCGTGTTGTACTTGATCTTCGAATCCGCGGGCAGGGCAAGAAAACGTTCTTTCAGAGCGCCATCCGACCACAGCGGCGAATTCACTGTGTACGGAATCAAACCCGCCGCCGTTTTCATATCTTCGGTGGATGTAAAGAGCCCCGTCTCGCTCAAGCGTTCGGGGAAGGGTGGCGCATTTGCATCCGGCGGGGGCGCCGGTACGGGCCGGTAGATATTCCCGCTCACGAAGTCCGCGAAGTACACCTCGCCATCGACGGTTTGTGCAAACTCGATGATCCGAAACTGCGTATCCATCAGCTCCTTGTGATCGGACACACGCTCGCCGTCATAGCGGAGCATCCACAGCCGTCCGGTATCGTAGTCGCCGTACAGATACGCGCCCTTCAATTCCGGCAGTCGATCTCCGTAGTAGACGTAACCGCCCGTGATCGAACGAAAGTCCGTATGGCTATGGTCGACGACCGGATCGACAAACTCCGTCGGCCCCTTCGGCCGCTCTGGGCGAAACGGGTGCCGCCCTTCGCGCGCGCTCCAGCCGTAGTTGCCGCCCTTCTTGATGATGTAGACGGACTCCCATAAATCCTGTCCGATCTCGCCGCCCCACAAGCGGCCTGATTCACGGTCGAAGCTGAACTTCCAAAGCTGCCGCAGTCCGTAAGCCCAGATTTCCGGCCGCGCATTGCGCCTGCCGACAAACGGGTTATCCGCGGGGACGGAATACAGCTTGCCCCCGGCAGGCTTATCAACATCGATGCGCAGCATAGACGCCGGCAGGTCGCTGATGTCCTGTCCTGTGATCAGCTCGTCCGCGATACCACTGGCGTCACCCGTCACAAGGTACAGATATCCATCCGGACCGAATCGCAAGCAGCCGCCGTTGTGTCCGCCCGACGGCCATTCGAGCAGCACTTGCTCCGATGCCGCATCCACGCGGAACGGCGCCTCCGTCTCCGCTTTGAACCGCAAAAGCTTGCTGCCCTTAGGGAGATCGGTCCCCATCTCAGGCACGGTCACCATATAGACGTAGCCATTTTCCTGAAAGCGCGGATGCAGCGCGATTCCATACAACACCCTCTTCAGGTCGATCATCAACGCCTTGTCGTTCGCATCACGTTCCGGAGTAAACGAATAGACCTTACCGAAGCGCTCGCCGACGATCAGCTTGTTCGCTTCCGGCACACTAGCCATCGTGATCGGCTCAACGAACTTGACGTTCGGGAATGCCACTTCAGGCCGATACGGGTCCGGCGGATCGGGAGTGCCGTGAATATTCGACGTCGTCCAAAGGATTCGCTGCTCGGTGCTGAAGGCTTCCGCCGGCCCGCCAAGGTATGAGCAACCAACACCCACTAAGATGCCGCCACACACACCGAGAGCCAGCCATCCACGCTTCCACGATTTCATAGCATCTATTCCGCCTGGAGAACGCAGGCTAGGCAACTAAGCCGTTGAGGACGATTATAGCCAGCCATAACTGTAGCCCGCTCTTCTCAGCACCTTGACGCTCGAAGGACGCGACAAGCCTGCCTTACGTCGTAGCGCTTGTTCGCCGTGCTCACCGCACTGTCAAGTACGCCGCGGTGAATGGGATAGAACGAACCACGCGCGGTGGCCTTTGAGGATTCCTGGATTGATCATCCGCTCCCGCGAGAATAGGTGGGCGAGTTGAGTGGTGTGGGTTCTCCGCGCCTGACGGCGGGGGCGCGGATTTACTCCCGTCGTGGTGAGTTCGCTGAACGATTGATGTCGGGTGTGGAGCTCTGCTCGAGTTCCTCGATTCTTCGAGAGAGGGCGTCACGCGCGCGGGCAGGCATGCGGCCAAAACGGTCTTCATTGGCCTCGACTTTGGCCTTGATACGACGGAAGACCGTGAAAGCCTTGTCATGTTGGCCGGCATCTTCGTAAAGACCCGCCAGTTCCAGATGCATCAAGTAGTTGCGCGGGTAGTCGCGAATCAAGTCCTCGACGACCTTGACCGCCTCCAGAGGCCGGGCCTCTCGGCGCAGCATCAGGATGAGCAGGGCACGGGCGGCGTCACGGGCAAGGTCGCCTTCCCGCGCGACACGGGTCACGTAGCGCTCACCTTTTTCCTTGCTGCCGCGAAGTCCACCGAGCGCGACCAGGTAGCGTATGGCCCACGGCAGACTTCCGACGACGTATTCGTGAGTGCCGGCCACGAGATATCCGTCGACGAAGTCAGGCCTCCCCTTAATAAGCCGCCGGCCGTAGTCGTCGGCCTTATTGCCGGTCCGCAGGGCGCCTATATAGGCCTTCTCGACCATGAACTTGTAGTTGGCCTCGAGACCGTAGTTGGTCGAAAGCGCATAGAGGGTACGCGGATCACGCGGGTTTTTCTTCAGAAAGAGTTGTCCAATGAAAGATGATCCTGAAAGGAGGGAGTGTTTCCAATACAAGATGATCCTGAAGACGCA
>JAQBUE010000325.1 GCA_027624045.1 Acidobacteriota bacterium | reverse complement strand
TCGCCCCAAGGGGATCGTTCTACTTTGCTCAGTAGGGGATCTTTTCACATTGCGCCGACATCTTGAGAGACCGACTGGACAATGGTGTGCCTGAAGCAGTACCTTAGGACGCTCACATGCGTTCGCGCTCAGCCCTATTTGCGATCATTGCGCCGGGAATTCTGCTGGCGGCGACCGGCGTGGGCGCCGGCGATCTGCTGACGGCGACGCTCGCGGGCTCCGAGGTCGGGCTGTCTGTTCTGTGGGCGGCCGTGGCTGGTGCTGTTCTCAAGTGGACGCTCAACGAAGGCTTGGCGCGCTGGCAGCTGGCGACGGATTCGACCCTGCTCGAAGGCTGGGTCTGGAAGCTGGGCGGCTGGATTCAGTGGGTCTTCCTGGCCTACTTGATCTTATTCACGTTGGCCGTGGGCGGTGCGTTGGCAAGCGCCTGCGGCGTGGCGGGCAGCGCCTTCCTGCCGCTCAATCAAGACCCGACCACGTCCAAGATCCTTTGGGGCGTTATCCATTCCTTCGCGGGGTACTTACTCGTGCGCTACGGCAGCTTCCGCCTGTTCGAAGTGCTCATGTCAGTTTTCATCGCGGTCATGTTTGGGACCGTAATGCTGACAGCCGTGCTCATCGGACCGGACTGGGCCGGGGTCGCTCGCGGATTTGTGCCGTCGGTTCCCCAGGGAAGCGCGGCTTGGCTGCTGGGCGTAATGGGCGGCGTCGGCGGCACCGTAACGCTGATGTCTTACGGATACTGGATTCGCGAGCAAGGCCGCAGGGGCCGCGAGAATATTCGCATTTGCCGCATCGATCTGGCGGTCGGGTACGTGATGACGGCGCTGTTTGGAATCGCCGTCATCATCATCGGTTCCCGTATCACGGTTTCGAACCAAGGGGCGACGCTGGCTCTCGAGATGGCGGATGAACTGGCCGTCGTCGTGGGTGTGTGGGGCCGCTATGCGTTTCTGGTCGGCTTTTGGGGAGCCGTATTCTCGAGCCTGCTCGGTGTGTGGCAGAGCATCCCTTACCTGTTCGCCGATTTCATGGACCTGCGCGGCGGCATGAAACCCGGTATTCGGAGAAATCATGACTTGCGGGCCAGCAAGCCCTACCGCATGTACCTGGCGTTCATCGCAACGGTGCCCCTGATATTTCTGTGGACCCCGGTGCGTTCGATTCAACTTGCGTTCGGAATATTCGCCGCGTTCTTTCTGCCGTTAATGGCGCTGACGCTGCTGATCATGAACAACCGGCGCCGCTGGGTAGGTGCGGACTTCGTGAGCCACTGGGGACACAATGTGATCCTCGGACTGGGCTTTGTATTCTTCGTGTACGTCGGCGTGTCGGGTCTGATTGAGCAGTTTGCGCCCTAGCAAAGAGCAGCTCGGAGCGGCTGGGTTGCTCCCGAGGCTCACTCGGTTTCGGCGCCGTTTTCCTGCAACCGGGCCGCGGCAAATGTCAGTAAATCGCCGCGCTCCTCGGCCATCCGCCGCAGCTCATCAAAACACCGGCCCATCTGGCAGAGTTGAATCCGGTTCGGACAAGACAGGTAGTTGGGGTCAGCATCCGTCAGAAAACGATCAAAGGCTTCGATCGCTTCATCAAACCGCCGCAGCCGCACCAGCAGTTTTACGAGCACCTGCGCCGGCGCACTGCCGATGTCATCCGGGTGATAGTTCTCGAGCTTTGTTCGAAAATGCACGACTCCTGCATCGGTGTCGTCGCCCACGACGCAGCGCAGGTAGATCCCGTAGTCCTCGTAGATGTTCTCGAACGGTGGCTCGCCGTGATACTGAAACATCTCGGCGAGATGCTTGCCATACTCGGTCAACTCGATCAGCAACCGCAGCGTTTCTTCATCCTGTAGCTCCGGCCCGAACTGAATACACGAGCCGACATGCGATGTATCGACGTAATAGCTGTTGCCTTCAAAAAGCCAGTCGCGCCCTTCGATCAGCTCGGGAATCGAGTTTGTCTCGGGCGTGGCGCCTTCCTGACGCTCGATCACGCGCTTCATGCTCGCGACCACTTCGCCGTGAAGCGTCCCGACCAACAACCTTGCCGACTCGTCGCGCCCCTCTGTGCTCGGGTACTGCCCGAAGCAAGTGATGGCGCGGCAAATCCCGTGGTTCTGGAGGATAAGCTCGAAGCCTTTTTTCGGATGCACCCGCTCGTTGAACGCCACCTGAATTACGTCGTCCAGTTCCGCCTCCGGAGGCATCTTCTCAATGGCCTCGCGCACCGGACCTGCGTCCCCCACCGCCCGAAAATAGGGCCAGGCGCGCCCGATATTGCCCTGCGCCAGAAACAGCTCGCCGACTTCACGCGCCGCTTCGACCGAGCCATCGTCATAGCTCCGTTGCACTTCAGGATCGAGACCGTCGAGCGGGACGGTGGGAATCAGAGGCAGCCCTAGCTCGTGGCGTTTCTTCATCAAGCGCGCCTCGAACAGCAGCGCGTACTTCTCTTCAGCTCGATAGCGCTCGATCAGATAGTCGAACGCAGCGGCCGGCTTGCGCTCGGCGAGCAGTTTTTCGACTTCCTGGAACGGGGTCTCCATCGCGGCAGGCCTCTCATCTTAGCGAAGCCACGCGGCGCGGAGATCGGTCAACGAGCCAGGGCAAAAAAAGCCCCTGCTCGCGCCAGGGCGCGAGACAGGGGCAAAAGGAAGATCCCGGAAAGAGAGACCAGACGGATTAGGACAAACTCAGGCTTTTCACGGTGATATTGCTGCCATCCACCTTGCCATCGACCGAAACCTTGATACTATCTTTCTTGTCGGTGCCTTCAAGCAGCTTGACCGCTTTTTCGTCGCCGGCCGAGTCGAACTTCAGATACTTGCCGTCGGCCGTCACAACACCGAAGCCGCTGGCTTTGCAGTCGGGCATCAGGGCGCACATCTTGGTATGCATCTTGGCGGCCCCACCACCTTTCTCCACAATCTTGGCGGAGCACATCTTGTCGATCAGATACCCATCGACCGTTTCCGCCGCCAGCGGGAGCGAGCTGAATAGAGCCATCACGCAGACGGCTAGTAGTAAACGTTTCACAATCATTTCCTCCTGTCGAGTGACCCCTAGCAGCCTGTGGTGGAAGTCCCACATTGAAACAAGAGTCGATAAACTTGTTCTATGGCAATGG
>JAQBUE010000098.1 GCA_027624045.1 Acidobacteriota bacterium | reverse complement strand
GGGTGGGACCGGCATGAGTGCCGGTCACTACTTGGGCGTGTCTTAGGGTTGCGTGCTGTGGCTGAAGCCTGTTTGGGTAAGGCCCCTGGAACGGGCCTGATTCATTTTGGCGGGGGCGGCATACCAGGCGTAAAACGCCTGGCCTAGTCGAAACCAAGGCCCGTGAACGGGCCAAAGAACGGTCGGACAAGGAAGATGGGGAGGAGAATTGGAAAGCCTGAAAGCGCGGGATCAGTTGGCGGCGAGCCTTGGGGGACGGAGCCCCACGGGAAGGGAGTTGCGAACCATCCTGACATCGAGTCATGCGCCGGGGCTGGCGACAGGGCGGGTGGAGCGTTGATTTCAGGCACGGGCGGACCGGGTATGCGCACCAGCCATCGATAAACTACGGACCGTCCTTGACCCCGGCGACGTTGCAGGTTCTGAACCGCCTCCCTTGCGGTCGGGGCTCGGTGGGCGCGGTTTGGCGGTTGCGGTGGCCTTCCTGAAGGTATATACGGAACGGAAAACGGGACAGCCTGAAAGCGCCGGGATCAACCGGCGGGCGAGTCGTGGGGACGGAGTTACAGCGAGGGAGTAGCGATGCGCGTTGACATCGAGTCATGCGCCCGCGCCGGCGACATGTAGCGGACCGATGGGAAAGCCGCGGATCCCAAGACCGGGGTCCTCGCTACGGGGTTGTGCGTTTAGGTCTTGTGCGGTAGGAGTTGGGGCGCAAGTCCGTCTCGCGTTAAAGCCCTTTCTGAAACGTCCGATAACAGAAGCACTGGGGTGTGCTCTCAGGCTTTGCTATGCAAGATCAACGGCCGCGGCTTGTCCATATCATTGCGAGTCCGCTTGGCGTGAAGGGCGTGCTGCGCGGGCAGCTTGGCCACATGAGCCGACAGGGCTTTGACGTTCACGTCATCACTAGCCCGTCGGATGAGATCGCGGAAATCCTGGCGGCGGAGGGTGTGTCGTTTATCCCCGTGCCGATCGAGCGCGAGATCTCAGTCGGGAAAGACCTGCAAGCGCTGTGGCGGTTGTGGAGAGTGCTGCGCCGTTTGCGGCCCGACATCTGCCAAGTTGGCATGCCGAAGGCCGGGCTGCTGGGCGGCTTGGCGGCTTGGTTCGCGCGGGTTCCGTACCGTATATATACTCTGCACGGGTTGCGCCTCGAAACGCTTCAAGGCTGGAAGAGAACTCTCCTTATTGTTGCCGAGCGCTGTGCCTGCGCGACGGCTCATCGCGTGATCTGCGTCGGCGACGGACTGCGCCGGCAGGCCATCGGATTAGGCCTGGTCCGCGAAAGTGATTGCACTGTTCTCCCGACGCAAAGTTCCAACGGTCTCGACGCGCGGCGCTTCGAAGCGGGGCCGGCGCTGCGCGCATCCGCTCACGGCATCCGGGAACGCCTCGGGATTCCTCAATCGGCCACTGTGATTGGTTTCGTCGGACGGCTCACGCGGGATAAGGGCATTTACGAACTCGTCCAGGCGTTCGAACGTCTGAAGCAGGCCTATCCCGAGATGCATCTGCTGCTGGTCGGTCCTTATGAAGAGGGCGACCCGGTTGCGCGGTCTACCCGCATAAAGATCCAGATTGAGCCACGCATCCACCTTGCAGGGCCTATCGAAGACGTGGCGCCCTACTACCATGCGATGGACATGGTGGCGTTACCGAGCTACAGGGAAGGGCTTCCCATGACCGTCCTCAAAGCGGGCGCAGCCGGAAAACCCGTGGTCGGATCGACGGCGACCGGGATGGCCGACGCTGTCATCCACGGACAGACCGGGCTGCTTGTCCCGGTGGGAGATATTCCAAGTCTCAGCGAGGCTTTCACTCGTCTGCTTGACGATCCGGCGTATGGTTTGGCGCTTGGTCAAGCCGGTCACGACCACGTTGTGGCGCAGTTCCAGCAAGAGAAACTCTGGGCCGACCTGACGGCGCTTTACCGCTCTTTGCTACCCCACGCGCAGGGAACCGCCACTACGCACGATTCGCCGCAAACGCTGGCCGGCTCGCCGACGAGCTAGTAGATCTTCGCTAGAAACTTAACCGCGGGCTGCGCGCAGTAGAACGGCTAGCGTCTGCTCAGCCGTTGTCTTCCACTTAAAGTCGTTGGCCCGCTTGCGTCCCCAGGCGCTGAGTTCGATGCGGCGATCGGGATCGAGGACCCGCCGGATCGAGTCGGCCATATTGGCGGCTGAGAGCGGATCGAAAAAGTCCGCCACGCCGTCGGCGGTTTCACGCAGAGGCGGAATATCCGAACAGGCGACGGGCAAGCCCGCTGCCATGGCCTCGATTACCGGCATCCCAAAACCTTCGAACGTCGATGGAAATACAAGCGCGTCGGCGAACTTGAATAGTCCCATTAACACTTGGCGTGGCTGCCAGCCGACCAGATGGACGCGGCCGGTTAGCTTATGCTCGGCCAGATGCTTCTCGACGGCCTTCCAGGATTTGCCCCGCAGCCCGGCGATTACAAGATGTTCCGGGCGGCCTTCTTTGACGAGAATCTCGAAGGCTTCCAGCAAGCGGAACCAGTTCTTGTGAGGATGTACGGTCGAAACCGTCAGCAGGTAACGGCACTCCGGCACGTTCGCCTGCCGCAATAACGACTCGCCGAATGAGGCATCGCCCTTGAGCGCGGCAAACGCGGGTTCCACGCCATGAGTGATGACCGCGATGCGGCTTTCGGGTGTCTGATAAAACTCTTTGATATCGCGGCTTGAGTTCTTCGATACGGTGACCAGAAAGTCCGATGCGCGGACTGCTGACCAAACCATCGCCTCCCAGGCCCAGCGCTCCAGTCGGCCGAAGTTTTGCGGCTGCCGCTTGTGCTGTAAATCGTGTAGCACGGTGACTTTGCTGCCTCCACCGAAGATAGGTGTTGAAAATCCGGGCGAGAAGAGCACGTCGATCTTGCGCCGCCACGCCTGGACGGGGAGAACTGTCTGCTCCCAGACGAGCCGCGCCGGCCGAAAGCGCGCCGGAACCATCGACGGCACGCGCTGAAAGTTCGCGGACGGCGGACAGATATCCTCACCCGTTTCGCGGTTCGTGAAGATGAAGTAGGCGTTGCGGCTGTCGATCTCGGCGAGCGCCGCGAGCAGGTTGCGCAGGTAGATTTCCGTCCCGCCTACACCGCCGGGAATCAGATAGAGGGCGTTGACGCCGATGCGGCGTTGAAGCGGCATTTGGTTGCGAAGTGGCGGTTTGAGTCAAGCCTTGCGCGCTAACGGGAGTGCTTGATGGGCCGGAGAGATTTCATCATAACGGCTGGCATGTTTGGCGCTGGTTTGGCGGCAGATCTGATCGCGGCGTTTGCGCTGAGGCTCGGTTGGGTTTGTCTGCTTTGATCGGCTGTCTGTGCCTTTGCGCGTCTAAGCTAAAGTGCAAATATGCGGACAACACTCGAACTCCCGGACGAAACCTTCCGCGATCTGAAGATGCTGGCGGTGCAGCGAGGCGTAACGCTCAAGGAGTTGCTCAGGACGGTAGTCGAATCGGAGCTCGCGCGTGCCCAGTTCTCCCAGCCGGGACGCCGCGTGAAATTCCCCATTCTCGACTCCAAGGAACCAGGAACGCTCGACTTGACGAATGCCGAAATTGAAGAGCTACTTACCTGACATCAATGTCTGGCTGGCACTCGGCTCCAATCGAACCGCCCCCGCAGGCACGGAGTATCAGGCCCGCGGGCACGCTCTTGCTGGGTTAGATGGAGCAAGGCCGCGCTGTGAGCCGCCTATAATGGCAAGGTAGTTTCAGCGCTGCTGTCGCCGACATGGGATCACCCCGCATGAGTCCATCGGCCCTGCGAGAAGCCTGGCTGGTGCGGGTTTCCGGAACGGGCTCTCCCGCGCGCGTGCTGCTGCGTGGCGATGTGATTCGCATTGGCCGCGATCCGTCGAACGACGTTGTGCTCGAAGGCTCCACGGTTTCCTCTCGTCACTGCCAGATCCGCTTTGATGGTCTCGCGTATCGCGTTTATGACAGCGGCAGCACGAACGGCACGTACGTCGACGGGCGGCGAGTCGAGCAAGCACTCTTGATGCCCCACGCTGAAATTCGCTTCGGCGCCGTGGGGCCTCGCTATGCCTTCGAGGTCGAACATGTCGCGGCATCCGCCGATCTTGATAAGACGGTGGTGTTTTCTGAAAGCCAGTTGCGCCGCGAAGAGCAGGATCAGCCAATCTCAGTCCGGGCACCCGATGTTTCGGTTGACCACCATGACGAAAAGCTTCTGTCAGCGGCCGTCGAAAAAGCGCGGGAGGCCCGCCGCATGGGGCGTCTCGATCAGACACAGACCATCATGCGCGAAATGCTGGGCATGGCGAAAGGCCGTGCGGGCAAGCGTTTCAAGATCGCCATTGGTGTGCTGGCAGCGGCCTTGGTCGCCGTGAGCGGGCTGGGATATTGGAAGGTTCAGGAAAAGACCGACCTCGACCGGCAGATTGAAGGGATCGAAGAAAGGCTGGCATCCGGGCAGCTGGATCAGGCCGAAATCGATCGTCTGATGGAGCGTCTTGATGAGCATCAGCGCGAGGCTCAAGCGCTGCAAAGCGGCTTGCTGTTCCGCTGGGGCATCCTGGGCGAGGAGCAGCTCTTTATCCAGCGCGAAGTCCGGACGCTGCTGAAGGAGTTTGGCGCCGAGGCCTACAGTATTCCGCCGGGGTTTATCGAGCAGGTCGAGCGCTTCATCGAGCGTTACCAGACGAGCGACCGTGCGCACGTTGAGCGAGTGATGGGCAAATCGCGCGCCGAGCTGGAACGGATGCGGGAGATTTTCGTTGAAGAGAAGCTTCCCCCCGATCTCGCGTACATGGTGCTTGTCGAGAGCGCGTTCCTGGCAGGCAGCTACAGCCGCGCCGGAGCGGCCGGTCCGTGGCAGTTTCGCGCCGCGACGGCCCGCCAATATGGCCTCACCGTGACGCAGGAAGTCGATGAGCGTTACGACCTGGATAAGTCAACGCGGGCAGCAGCCGCTTACATCCGCCGTCTGATCCTGGACTTCGGTGCTGGCAGTTCCGCCATGCTCGCTCTGGCGGCTTATAATGTCGGACCCAGTGAGGTAAAGCGTGCCGTCCGCAAAATCGAAGACCCGATCAAGCAGCGCAATTTCTGGTATCTCTATCGCGTCCGCGCCCTGCCGGCCGAGACGCGGGAGTACGTTCCGAAGATCATCGCCGCGATCATCGTTGGCCGTTATCCTGAGCGTTTCGGTTTCGGCGCCGCCGATTCTGTTCCGGTGGCCGCCGCCACGCCCTAACAACCATAGGCGCGCGGTCAGTGGCGCCAAAGAAATATTCTGCCATCCGATTGTATGAGCCCGCTAGCCTTCGAGTCAGTCTACCGCGGCCTTCCGCGCTATGCTCCTGGAAGCGATCCGTCGACGCGCAAGGCGCTCGGTTTAGTTCCCGCGCTTCCCGAGTTGCCGCGCGTTTGCGATCTCGGCTGCGGGGCCGGCCGCCAAACCTTGGAACTGGCCCGCGAACTGAAGACGAAGATCGTCGCGGTCGATCTTCACCAGCCATTTCTCGACGAACTCGCGGCAGCCGCATCGGAGGCAGGGCTCGCTCACCTGATCGATATCCGCTGCGCTTCGATGGACAAGCTGAACGAGCCGGCCGCATCGATCGATCTCATCTGGTCGGAGGGTGCGGCCTACAGCATCGGCGTTGCGCGCGCGCTTGAACTGTGGCGTCCGCTGCTGTGTGCCGGCGGCGTGCTGGCCTTCACGGAATTGACATGGCTGGCGGACGACCCTCCCTCGGCTGCCCTTAGCTACTGGGCGCAGGAGTATCCTGACATGACGTCCGTCGCCGGCAACCGGCTCAAGGCCGAACAGGCCGGCTACGAGGTGCTCGGCACTTTTCCGTTGCCCGCTGAGGATTGGAAAGCCTATTACGACCCGCTGGAGCGCCGCATTGCCGGGCTGCGAGGGCAGGCCGGCGACTGGCCTGACCTGGCTGCGGTGATACAAGCGGTTGAGACGGAGATCCATACCTTCGACCAGTTTGGAGATTGCTATGGCTATGTCTTCTACATCCTTCGCCCTAGCCCGCTGCTGGTGTGAACGCCGCTGTTGGTTTCCCGGGCGGGTGCGGGTTGTAGAATCGTGGTGAGGGTTGGTGCGAGCGTGACTAGAGACGGAACGATGTTGAGTATCGCGAAATGGCTTGGCACGATGGCGGTGTTGCTGTTGATATCGAGCGCCGCCGCGCAACAGAACAAACTGGGGCTGCCGAATCCCGACAAAGCTGACTTGCCCTACCTCATCCACGCCTCGCGAATCGTTGCGACCGAGCAGTCCGAGGCCAGCGAGGTCACGAACAAGAAAGAGTTGACCTACACGGTTCCCGGCGCGAGTTCCACCGTCAAGACTCCCCTTGCGAGCCCTGAGTTCCTGTTCTTGTCGGAAACGATCGACCCGCACGATCTGACGTTCTTCCAGTTTGAGTCCAAAGGCGGCCGGCGCGAGCTGCTGTTCCAGAAGAAGAAAAAAGTGGTGGCCCGCACGATCCGCCTGACAGTGTTTCCGGTAGAGGACAAACTGTTCA
The DNA here is from genome assembly GCA_027624045.1 of Acidobacteriota bacterium. Taxonomy (GTDB): domain Bacteria; phylum Acidobacteriota; class Terriglobia; order Bryobacterales; family UBA6623; genus JAPPLB01. Next base: position 13,568 of record JAQBUE010000098.1, on the reverse strand, counting down.
AAGTTCGCGTCGACGACAGCCTCCAAAGCGGAGAGTATTGTTTGACGCCGAATGGCACGAACGTTGTTTTCTGTTTCGGGGTTTTCTAACGAGCGTAAGGCCGGTCAACTCAACGCTCGCGTCACCAGGTTGCTAGAATGCGCCAACGCGGCGACAGGTTTCGGCCGCCGATCGAGCCCTTGTGTCCGACGACAGCAAGCCCCCAAGTCGACGTTCGTTCTCTCCGCTTCCTTCGGAGCAGCAACTCATCTGGGTGATCTGGCTGACCTACGGTGCGTTCTACTTTTGCCGCACCAATATTTCGGCTGCCGTGCCTGGGCTGCAGGCGCCGGCTGGCGAAGGCGGAATGGGCTTCAGCGGCGAACAGGTGGGCCTGATCTTGGCTTCGCTCAAGATCACTTATGGCCTGGGGCAACTGCTGAACGGCCAACTGTCGGAGCGCGTCTCCCCGCGCTTGTTGCTAGCGTTCGGGATGTTCGGGTCGGCCGCGCTGAACGTTATCTTCGGCCTGAGCAGCGGATTCTATTTTTTGCTTTTTGTTTGGGCGATGAACGGCTACTGCCAGTCGCTGGGCTGGACGCCTTGTGTTCGCGTTGTCGGCAACTGGATACCTCCCTTCCGGCGGGGACGAGCGATCGGGATTATTGGGACTGGTTATCAGTTGACACTGGGCCTGACGTATGTCGTTGCCGGACAGGCGGCGGAATATCTGGGCTGGAGGGGCGCTTTGTATGTCCCCTCGGTGATTCTAGTGGCGGCCGGTGTTGTGATGTTGATTGCCCTCAAGGAGTCGCCGGATGAGGGGGAAGCCGAGAAGGACGCTGAACGCGCGGAAAGTTCCTCGGATGCGATCCGTTCCGGGCCAGCGCGCCCGACTACGTCGTTGCGAGAGAATATCGTCCTCACGATTTCGAATCGTGCGCTGTGGCTGATGGGCATGTCTCTCGGTCTGCTGAACGCTTGCCGCTACGGTTTCCTCGATTGGGGGCTGGCGCATCTCACCGAAGTGCAGGAGTCGGGAGTCGGAACAGCCGGATTGAAGTATGTGGTGCTGCCGGTTGGCGCGATCGCCGGGTCGTATCTGGCCGGGTGGGCAACGGACCGCTTTTTTGGAAGCCGCCGGGGGCCTGTCATCTGCATTCTGTTGTCGTTACTCGGCGTGCTTACGATTGCCTACGAGTCAGTCGCGCAAACGAGTGTTATGGCAACGCTGTTGTTGTTGGGTCTAATCGGATTTTGTATTTACGGCCCGCAAGTGCTGCTGGTTGGAACGGCACCGGCTGACCTGGCGAAGTGTGGCACATCGGCCGCGGCTGCCGGATTCGTCAATTTTCTGGGTTACATGGGCGCCGCGGCGGGGGATGTCGTGACCGGGCATTACAAGATGGCCGAGCATGGCGGCTGGCAGGTGGCCATCTATATTTGGGCAGGCTGGGCCTTCGCGGCGGCGTTGTTCGCCGCACTGCTTTGGAACGCCGTCGCCGACGAGACTAAAGAACACGCCTAGGAGAGTAATGCGAGCTATCATTATCGGAGCCGGTCGAGGAGAACGGTTGATGCCAACAACGGCCGACGCGCCTAAATGTTTCGCCGAGGTCGGCCGGCAGACTATTCTCGATTGGACGATCCAGAACTTCCGCACGACGGGCGTTGACGATATTTGTTTTATTGGCGGATACCAGATCGATAAGGTCCGCGAGAAATACCCGGAGCTGACGTTTCGCCACAACGCGGACTGGAAGAGAAACAATATCCTTGCCTCGCTGTTCCATGCTGAAGACTTGATGGATCAGCCATTCATCTGCTGCTACTCGGATATTCTTTTCGTGCCCCAGGTTGTGGAACAATTGCTCGCTTCGGGTGAAGATGTGTCGCTGGCCATTGATACGGAGTGGCTGCGCCGCTATGGGCATCGGTCGCAGCATCCGACGGGCGATGCGGAAAAGGTCACCACGCTGAACGGCGTCGTAACCCGCGTCCATCGGGAGATTGCCGACGCCGACGCTCATGGCGAGTTTATCGGTGTCGCGGGATTTTCGGAGACAGGCGCCGCAATACTACGACGCCACTATCAGCGCTGCCGGGAATTTTATGCCGGGCGGCCATTTCGTGAAGCGAAGGTGTTTGAGAAGGCGTATCTGATTCATCTGTTTCAAGACATGATTGAAGCCGGCGAGCGGCTGGCCCACGTCGATACACCGGGCGGGTATATCGAAATCGATACACAAGAAGACTTCGAGTACGCCCGCGGTAATTGGCCCCCGAAAGGTTTCCCGTCGTCAAGTTAGGTTAAGTTATGCCAGGACTACTATTTCCCGCGTCGGTGATTGGCTCGATGCCGCGGCCGGCATTTGTCAAAGAACTGATTGCGGACAACGCTCAACGTTCGGCTGAAGAGTACGAACGGTTGATGGCCTCGGCTATTCGCTACGTGGTTGCGCTTCAGGAAGCCGCCGGTTTGGACGTGATAACGGATGGAGAATGGCGGCGAAAATCATATATCGGCGTAATTGCCGAATTGGCGCACGGCTTCGAGCTGAGTTTGAATCCGGCTGACGGGCGGCCGTGGACGGTGGTTGTCGACAAACTGTCACCGAAACAGCCAGGCTTCATCATGCAGGAGGTAAGGTTTCTCAAACAAGTTACGGGACGGGACATCAAGGCTACATTGCCTGCCCCGGCGTTGTTAGGCGAGCGAATGTGGGATGCGGGGATATCCTCACGCGCCTATCCCGACCGCGAAGACTTCGTTCGCGATTGCGTGCCGATTTTGCGCCGCGAAGTCGAGTTGCTGCGGGATGAGGGTGTGTCGGTGGTGCAGGTGGACGACCCTCACTTGTGCTTGTTTGTCGATCCGGATGTGCGGGCAACGTATGACGACCCGGAGCGGGCGTCGGACTTCGCCGTCGATATGGACAACGAGGTATTCGCGGGGATCAAGGGAGTGAAGAGGGCCGTCCATCTATGCCGTAGGGCGGGCGCCCGAGTACGTGGCGAGGCGAGCTACAGTGGCGGCTACGAGCCGATACTCAAGCAGTTGGGCCGGCTTGAGGTAGACCACGTAACGATGGAGTTCACCGCGCCGGGGGCGGGTGAAATGGAAGTTCTCAAGCATCTGCCTGAAGGGCTGGAAGTGGGGCTTGGCTGTGTGAGTTGCCAGCCGGGAGTTGTGGATTCGGTGGACTCGATTATCGAGCGGGTTGAGTCCGCATTGCGGTATCTGTCGCCTGAGCAGATCACGTTGAATCCCGACTGCGGTTTCGCGCCGGGCTCGGCCGCGGTTGTCGAGATCGACGAGGTTTATTCGAAGCTGAAGAATGAGGTTGAGGCGGCGGCTCGGTTGCGGGAGAAGTACGCGTAACAGCTATCTCACGGACGAAGCACGGTGTCACGAACGAACGTCCGGTTTCCGCCTACCCAAAGGTACTGTGCGGAGGAGTTTGCCTGAGCGAGCTTCCGACGTGTCGGCGTCGTGTTCTCGGCGCTGCAAATAGGCCCAAAGACGGCATGATCCTCGGCTCAGAGCCTACATCTCTGGATCAAACCGCCGATCATCTCATCTAGAGTTCCTTATCTCGACGACCGGCGCATTCGTGTGCAAGCCGGAAGGGCCTATCGATCCGCCGGGGCAGGGCAGACATCAACGAAGCAGCGAAAGTGTCCGCTAATCCAGGGTAGCGGCGGGCCGAAGCACGGGGCTCGTCGGTGATGGTGCTGTTGCGAGGCGCGGGTACAAAATAATGCTGAAAACCGAAGAGCGACCACAGATTGACACTCACCAGAAGGCACTGCTGATCAATCTCGATCAGTCGCGCTATGGGACGTTCGCCGAAATTGGCGCGGGCCAGGAAGTGGCGCGCTGGTTCTTCAAGGTCGGCGCGGCGGCGGGCACGATTTCGAAAACGATGTCGGCCTACGACATGGCCGTCAGTGACGCGATCTACGGCAAATGCAAACGCTATGTGTCGCAGGAGAGGCTGCAAGGCATGCTCGACCACGAGCACGCGCTGAACCTGGAGCGGCTGCATACGAATCGGGGTGACGAGACAAGGTTTTTTGCGTTTGCCGATACAGTCGCGGCGCGGAACTTCAAGGGGACCAACGAATGCCATGGCTGGATGGGGGTGAAGTTTCAGGCGCATCCGCGCGATGAAGACAGCCAGATCATCATCCACGTTCGGATGCTCGACCACGAGAACTCGCTGCAACAGGAGGCGCTCGGAATTGTCGGCGTGAACCTATTGTTCGGCGCGTTCAACTTGCACCATAGGCCCGAGCTGATGGTTGAATCGCTGCTCGACAGTCTCAGCACCGAGCGCATTGAGATCGACATGATCGAGTTCTCGGGCATCGAGTTCCGGCATGTGGACAACCGCGTCATGAGCCTCAAGCTGGTTCAACTCGGGCTCAGCGGCGCGGCCATGTTTGGTGCGTCGGGGGAGGTGCTGCAACCCTCGGAGGTTCTACGCAAACGGCCCATTCTGCTTCAACGCGGCAGCTTTCGGCCGGTAACGAAGGTCAACATCAACATGATGGAATGCGCTCACCGGCAGTTCGTCGAGGAACTGGGCGGCGGGGAGGATCAAGTTGTCGAACTCGTTGAGATTACGATGCGCAACCTGCTGGCGTCGGGCGAGATCGACCTCAAGGACTTCCTCGCGCGAGCCGACGTAATCGCCGCCGCCGGCAAGACCGCAATCATCTCTGACTACTTCGAATACCACCGCCTGGCAGCCTACGTAAAACGCTATACGAGCGAGCCCGTTGCCGTGACGCTCGGCGTGGGCAGCCTGTTGGAGCTGTTGGATGAGCGGTACTACGCGGGACTGGAGGGAGGCATTCTCGAGGCTTTCGGAAAGCTCTTCAGGAAGGACCTGCGAATCTACGTGTATCCGCTTCGGGAACGCGGCGGTGAGAAGCTCATCACGATCGATAACGTCGAAATCTCAGGCGATCTTAAGAACCTGTTCACGTACCTCGTCGAGCGAGGCATGATCAAACAGTTGCGGGACTTCGACGAGGGCGTCCTACACATCTTCTCGCGCGATGTGCTGAAGCGGATCGATGCCGGCGACGCCTCATGGGAGGATATGGTGCCCGCCGAGATCGCTAAAGTTATCAAGCGCCGCTGCTTCTTCGGCTACCGTGAGGCGAAGAAGGTCGAAGACGTTGCGTTGGTATAGCGGGAACGTCTCACTTCGGTTCGGCTACGATGTGCCAGTGTTGCGATCGCGGGCCGCGTTGCTCGCGGTCGACCAGGGAGATGATGTCGAAGCCTTTGAATAGATCTACGATTTCGGCGGCGTCGCAGTAGAAGTGGGGGTGGTTCTTATCGCCGTCAATGCCGCCCTCGTCGCTGACAAAGGTATTGGGCGCGATCCGGCGGCCTTGGTTGTAGCTTTCGTTGCGCTTCGAGAGCATCGTGCCCTGATAGACGCCGCCGGGCCGCAGGACGCGGTGGATTTCGGCGATGGCGCGTCGGACGACGTGTGGATCGCCGTGATAGATGACGTTCCAGGCCAAGACGTAGGCGAACTGTGTGTTGCGGTAGGGCAGGTCGGTCATGCGTCCCTCGGCGAGGTCGATGGAGAGGCCGCGCTGCTTCGCTTCCTGCGAGGTGATCGCGATGCCCTGGGAGCTGGCGTCACAGGCCGAGACTCTGAATCCCAACTCGGCTAAGTACAGCGCATGGCGGCCGACGCCGCAGCCCAGGTCGAGTACCGCCGGATTCTCTTCGCGCGTAAGGTTGGCAGCGATGGCGATGACGTCTTGTTCGGGTTCGAGCCAGGGAGCGCGGCCGGCTGTGGTGGCCCAGTTTTGTTGCCATGCCTGATGGGCGGTTTCGGTGTTGGCGGTGGTCATGGTGTTGGCTTCGATCGTTGGTTTTGGTGAGGAATAAGGAGACAGTCCGCGGCGCGGCGCTGACGGTTGATGCGACGCAGCCATTTTCGCATGGCGCCCATCCGAAAGGAGTACGCGGCTCACCCCATGATTGGCCCGCTTCTCGAATGGGCGCTACTGGCGGAAGCGGCGTTTGCGGGCTTCGTCGACAGCTACGGCGAGGATGATGATGGCTCCGATGAGGGCTTGCTGTAGGTAGGGGTTGACGCCGAGTAGATCGCTGCCGTTTGAGAGCAGGCCCATGATGAAGGCGCCGATAAGGGTGCCGATGACACTGCCTTCGCCGCCCGTGAGGCTGCCGCCTCCGATGACGACGGCCGCGATGACTTGCAGCTCGTAGCCTTGTCCGGCGGTGGGCTGGCCGGTCAAGAGGCGCGAGGCCTCGATCATGCCCGCGAGTCCGGCGAGCATGCCGCAGATGGCGTAGACGGCGACGGTGTACTTGCCGACCGAGATGCCGGCGTAGACAGCGGCTTCCTTATTGCTTCCGATGGCGTAGGTGTAACGGCCGAGCTTGGTGGAGTGCAGCACGACGTGCGTCAGGACGGCGCAGACGGCGAGTACGAAGAGGACGGACGGGATGCCGGCGAGCGAGCCGTCGGCTACGGATTCGAACTCGCGCGGCAGGCCGACGACGGGAAGTCCGCCGGAAATGATGAGCGTGACGCCGCGCACGATTCCGAGCGTGCCGAGCGTCACGATGAAGGGCGGAATCTTGAGGGCCGTGATGAAGAGGCCGTTGAGGAATCCCCACCCGAGTCCGCAAAGAAGTCCGACCAGGATGCCGATGGGGATGGGCAGGCCGTTGGCAATGGCCATGGTGCCGATGGTTCCGGCGAAGGCGAGTATGGCGCCGACGGAGAGGTCGATGCCGCCCGAGACGATGACGAGCGTCATGCCGAGGGCCATGATGTTGATGGTGGCGGTTTGGCGGACGACGCTTGAGAGGTTGGTGGGGGTGAGGAAATTCGGAGAGGCGATGGAAAGAAAGATGAATAGCGCGGCGAGACTGAGGAAAGGCAGCAGCCGTTGCCAGGTGGCCGCGCTAGCCCGCATTTGTCACCACCAGGTGCTCGAAGCACGCGATAGGCCCGCCATTGCTTCGTTGCGCTTGCTCGCCGTGCTCACCGTACTGTTCAAGTACGCTTCCGCGCGTCAAGCGGCTCGCGCCTTGCACTGACGCGTCTCTCACGCACTTCGCCTCACCGAGTGGTGAAAACTGCCGGCTCGGTTTCACGACGCCACCGCCGCGTGTTGCATGATTTCCTGCTGCGTGGTCGTGCGCGGGAGTTCGGTAACGATCGCGCCGTCGCGCATGACGAGAATGCGGTCGGCGACTTGGAGAAGCTCGGGAAGTTCGGAGCTGACCATGAGGATGGCGGCGCCGCTGCGGGCGAGTTCGTCCATCAAGGCGAAGACTTCGGCTTTAGCGGCAACATCGATGCCGCGCGTCGGTTCGTCGAAGAGCAGTATCTTGGCGTCGCGAAAAAGCCACTTGGCGATGACGACTTTTTGCTGATTGCCGCCGCTGAGACGCCCGACGGGCTGCTCGACGGACGCGGCGCGGATGCTCAAGCGCGTGCGGAAACGTTCGGCGACGGCTTGCTCTTTGGTGTGGCTGACGAAGCCGTTGCGAGTGACGCCGTCGAGATGGGCGAGGGTGATGTTGGCGCGAACCGGCATGGAGAGGGTGAGTCCGGTTTGTTGGCGGTCCTCGGTGATGAGGGCGATGCCGGCGCGGACAGCGTCTTGCGGTGAGTTGATGGCGATGGGGTGGCCGTCAATCGTGATGGAGCCTTGGGCGGCGGGGGTGATGCCGAAGATGTTCTGGCAGAGTTCGGTGCGGCCGGCGCCCATGAGTCCGGCGATGCCGACGATTTCGCCGGCGTGGAGCGCGAACTCGATGCCGGGGAGTTTGACCCGAAGTCGTTCAGCGGGGCGTTCGGTAGATGACTTCGAGGTCAACGGCGGAGGTTGGCGTTGGTAGATAGCTGACACTTCGCGCCCGACCATATGGTGGATGATTTGCTCCGTAGTGAGGTCGCCGAAGGAGGCGCTGTGGACGGTGCGTCCGTCGCGGAGGATCGTGATGCGGTCGGCGATGGGGCGAAGTTCGGCGAGGCGGTGAGTGATGTAGATGATGCCCATGCCGCGGGCGCGCAGGTTTCGTGCGATGCGGAAGACGGCGGCGGCCTCGGCTTCCGAGAGCGACGAGGTGGGCTCGTCGAAGATCAGCAGGCTGGATGCGCTGTTGAGGGCGCGGCAGATTTCGACGAGCTGCTTCTGGGCTGGGCTGAGCTCTTGGACGAGCGAGACGGCATCGATGGGGAAGCCGTGCTCGTTGATGAGGCGTCGTGTTTCAGCCTCCATGCGGCGCTGGTCGAGCAGCGGGCCTTTGGCGGCTTCGCGTCCGAGGAAGATGTTCTCAGCGACTGTGAGATGCGGCGCGAGCAGCGATTCTTGATGGACCATCGAGATGCCGGCTTGATGAGCTTCGGCGGGGCGGCTGAAATCGGCGACTTGGCCCTTCCAGCGCATCTCGCCGCCATCACGGCGCAGCATGCCGGCGACGATCTTCATCAGAGTGGATTTGCCGGCCCCGTTTTCACCGACCAGGGCGTGGATCTCGCCGCTGTTGACTTCGACGTCGCCGCTGGAGAGCGCGGTGGTGCCTCCGAAGTGTTTCTCGATAGCTTGGAGTTGAAGGAGCACAGGGATATTCAGAGGGGCGAACGATGCAAGGTAGCACAGGCGAGGTGTGCGGCGGGTTTCGCGAGCTAGGGTTTACTCGCCACCATGCGCAGGAAGTCCAGCGCCTGGCGGTGGTAGCCCCGGTGGCTAACTGTGCTCTTTCAATAGGTTCTTTCCGAGGTGCAAATATTTGTATGCCCCTATTATGCTGGCGATGTGAGGGCATGACTCAGACCCGAGGCAACTCAAACCCCTTCCGATACTCGCGCGTCAACAACCCGTTCGCCTCCGCATCCCCCACGAACTGCTCCTTCTTCGCATCAAACTCCAGCCGCCGCCCCGTGCGGTAAGCCGCGTTCCCCAAATGGCATAGTAACGATGAGTAGTGGCCTTCCTCAATATCCGCGATGAGGTTTTCACTCTTGCGGCTCTTCACGCAATCGATGAAGTTCTTATAGTGGCCTTCCGTATCCACCCACTTCTTGTAGTAAGCCGGCCCCTTGACTTCATCCTTGTAGAAGACCGAATATCCATCGCGGTCCACGATCATGTAGCCTTCGTCGCCGTAGAATATGTTGTCGTTATCCTGGCGGTGCCCTGGCATCCGGTAGGGAGTGAAGTCGCGCTGCTCGAAGACATACAGCAAGTCGTCATACTCCCAAGTCACGACCATCGTGTCGGGCGTCTCCTGAGCGTCGCCCTTTGAACCCAGCTTGGCGCCACTACATGAAACGGCTTTCGGCGCTTTCAGGCCCAAGGCCCAGCGCCCGATGTCGACTTGATGCACGCCGTCGTTACCCAGGTCGCCGGTGCCGAAATCCCAGGTCCAATGCCAAGTGCCGTGGAAGCGGTTGCGGTTGAACGGCCGCTTCGGTCCCGGCCCGAGCCATAAGTCGTAGTGAACACCCGCCGGTACGGCCTCGTCGTCACGAATCGGCTGCGGCCGCCGGCGCTGGTTGTTGATGGCCTTGACCATCATCACCTTGCCGATGACGCCCTTCCGCAATAGCGCCCAAGCCTCTTGGTAGTGCGGCGCCGCGCGCAGATTCGTCCCGTGCTGCACGATGCGTTTGTACTTGCGCGCCGCCTGAACCGCCAACCGCCCCTCGCTCACGTTATGCGAACAAGGCTTCTCGACATAAACGTCCTTACCCGCCTGGCAAGCCATAATTGTCGCCGGCGCATGCCAATGATCGGGCGTAGCTACACCGAGCGCATCAACATTCTTGTCGTCGAGCAGCTTGCGAAAATCCACCACCAGCGGAGGCCGCTTCCCGGTGAGCTCTTCGATGTGCGCACAGAGTTGATTACCTCGGGTTTCATCGACGTCGCAGACCGCGACCAGTTCACTCTCCGGCAGCGTCGCGAACCAGCGCGCCAGCGTCCGCCCGCGTCCGCTCCCGAGCACGGCGACATGAACCTTCTCATTCGGCGAAGCGCCCGCGCGACCCACCGCTGCCGCGCCCGCGAGCGCGGTGGATGTCTTCAAAAGTTCTCGTCGAGTCATCGTCGATTTCATAGCAATCTCCTTCCCCTCCGCACTCGTTCCTAACGAAGTAGCGGCTCGAGGACGCGCACAACCGCTTCACTCATCCGCAGAAATCCCAAATCCGTTGGGTGCGTACCGTCCACCGTACCTTCTCCATCGTCCCCCAGCAACTCTTCAGCCCGGATGTAATACAGATTCTGGTCACCGGCGGCGATCCGCGCTCCATAGATTTTCCGCAACTCCGCATTCTTTCCTTGATATGACTTACGCCGACTCGCGATGAAGTCCGCATTTTGGTACTCGACATTTTCGAGCAGCACAATCGGCGTCGTCGGATGCGCCTTGCGCAACGTATCGATAAACGGACCGACGCGCTCGGCCGTCAGCTCTGGGCTCAGGTTCGGCAGACTGTCGAGCACATAGACCGCCGGATCGAGTTCGGCGAACAACTGCGCCACTTCCGGCTCCGACTGCCCATTCCCCGAGAATCCCAAGTTGATCGTCGGCCAATCGAGCCTGCGTCCGGCGATCGCCGGATATGCCATGCCCGGGCGCGCCGCGCAACCGCCCTGGACGATCGATGTGCCGTACACCAACACCGGCCGCACACCCGCCGAACGCGCCGGCCCCGGTTCAAACGCCGCGCCCTCGCTCACGCCAATCTCAACCGACGTGACACCGTTGTAGAGCGGCAGATACATCATGTACTCGCGGCGGCCGCCGGTCATGTCGTTGACGAGTGACGATTCATTAGCCGGAAACTTCGTCGGACGGCCCGTCGCCAGCCAATGCCAGCGCCCTCGATTCCGGACATAGAGATCAATTCCGCTCACACCCGTTGCCGCCATATGCGGCAGCGCCAACTGTTCCTTTCTCAACGTCCAGCGCACGTCAATCTGTTTCGCGTCCGTCACAAAGCGGGCAGCGATCCCCGCCGAGTCCCGGCTCAACTTCCAAACCGCATCCCGCACCACTCCTTCGGCTTTAGCCGGCAAGCGGTCAAACGGATCTTTCGTGTTGGCCCACGCCTGCCCCTCGATCCGCGCCTCGCGAATCGAGCGATAAGTCAGCTTCGCTTCTTGATCCTGCGCCGCGGCGGTCGCCGCCAACAGCAGCGCTGTCACCGCAATCGTCTTCCGAGCCCAGCGAACTTTCAGGTGCATTTCTTCCTCACAGCCGTGCTTGCAATTCTATAGCACTCGCCCGCATATCGGGATATGCCATCATCATTGCTTCACCGGAAGGAGCGCATTATGAGTTGGACGTTCGAACTCCTCGCCGGCCCCTTGGGCGGCGTTACCGAAGGCCCTGCCTGGGACGGCAGCGGCCTGCTCTTCACACACATTCCCGCCAGCCGCATCCTGCGCTACGATCCCGCCACCAACCAAGTTTCTGTCTACCGCGAAGGGACCAACTGCGCCAACGGACTCATGCTCGATCCTCAAGGCCGCCTGTACGCTTGCGAGGGCGGGGCCGCGCAAGATGCCCGCCGTGTCGTGCGCTACGAGGTTGACGGCGTCACCGTGATTGCCGACGGCTTCGAAGGTGAACGACTCAACATTCCCAATGACCTCGCCATCGACCTTGAAGGGCGCGTCTGGTTCACCGACCCTTACTACGAGGGTGCGGCCGGCCCCTGGAGCGAAGATCGCGCCAACAAGGAACTCGATCACGACTCCGTCTACCGCGTCGATCCGCAACCCGATGGCACATGGATAACGACACGCGTCAGCTTCGACACGACGCGTCCCAACGGGCTTCTGTTTGCTTTGGATTACTCGCAACTTTACGTTGCGCAAAGCGGACGCCGCGAAGACGAGAAGCGCCAACTGCGCGCCTACCCCGTCCAGTCCGACGGCAGTCTAGGCGAAGCAAAGGTCCTGCACGACTTTGGAGAGAATCGCGGCATCGACGGCATGGTGCTCGACACCGAAGGCAACATTGTCGCCACCGCCGGCTGGGAACACGGCGGCCCCGGCCCGTCCGTTTACGTCTTCGCGCCCAACGGCGAAGTCATCGAGCGGCACCCGGTCGCGGCCAACCGCCCCACGAACTGCACATTCGCCGGCCCTGACTTAACGACGCTCTACGTCACCAGCACTGACGGCCATCTCTTTCGGACGGAAACGAATCGCAAGGGCAGACTGCTGTATCCCTGACCTGCTTAAGATTGCTTAAGACAGCGAGTCTTCCGAACCCATCTCGGCCACAAGCGCCCGCACCGCGAGCGCCGTCGCAATGAGCGACTCGTCTTCTTTTACGCGCTTCTCGCGATTCACCCAACTGCCGTCGCCGCGTTGCCTTTCGAGCAGCGCCGGCGTCAACGCGGGCTGCAGCGGCAGTCCCAGCTTGGAAAGCGCCGTCGTACTCGCAGCCGCGTAATAGAACCACAGACCGCGAGTTGATTTGCCGACAGTGATGTCGTCGAAATCCGGAACGCTCTCATCCGAATGCCGTGACACCAGCCAGTCAGCGGCCGCGCGCAGGCGAGCGTCATCGAGTCCACGCCCGATCGCCACCAGGGAAAGGATGCCGTCCGCGGTCGGGGAACCGTAACCGCGGAACCCCGTCCTATGTCGCCCAGCCTTATTGGCATCGACCACAACAGGCGAAAAGTAGAAGCCGCCATCGCGGTTGGCGATGTCGGGGCCTCTGGGCTCGACGCCGGGAATGAAGTTCTGGCACTTCTTTAGAAACGCGGCGGCCTTCTCGAATGCTGGATCCCCGACGGGCACGCCACTCACCGCCAGCGCTTCGAGCACATGCCGCGTCATTGACAAGTCCACATGCCCCGGGGTCGGCGGCGTGCGCACGTCTCCGCCCATGCCCCAGGCGCCATATGCAGCGTCGTCGGGCGTCCAACCGTTTGCCTCGCTGAACTGCTGCCGACGCAGACATTCGACGAGTGCGAACGGCGAAAACGTCCGCAAAGGCATCGGCGCGCGGCAGGCAGCTTTCAAGGCCAAGGCCGTGGCATAGTTCGGATAGTCGGCCACATCCGGGTCCATCCGCCCCACCGCACCGTCGCCATCAATATGATGCATTAAGAACGAAACCGCGGCCATCATGCGGTCTGGAGGCAAATCGGAAAGCGACGTCGGAATGTCCAGCAGAGCGTTCAGCACTAGTCCCGTCAGCGACTGCCCCGACCGCAACAGGCCGTACTCGGTGCTATGCCAGCCGCCATCGTCAGCCTGCCGTTCCCATAGATATGCCGCGGCGCTCCGCAGGGCATCATGCCGCCCCAGCGACGCGAGCCGCTCTTTCGAGCAGCCCGCGCCTACTGCCAGGGCGCCCAGGAGAAAAACGCGCCTGGTGACTTCAGGACGTTGAATAGTCGGACTCATCTCGCTGTTATCCACTCTTATCCGTCAGTGGTGTTCGCAGCCGGATTCTTGCCGCCATCCCGCTGATCCACGGCTAGCAGCCTGTGGCAGAATACCCTGTTTTCAGGCGGCGAGAAGCAGCGGGGTGGCCAGCGGCGCGC
>JAQBUE010000097.1 GCA_027624045.1 Acidobacteriota bacterium | reverse complement strand
TCTTCAGGATCATCTTGTATTGGAAACACTCCCTCCTTTCAGGATCATCTTGCATTGGACAACTCTTCCACCCCGCTTGTTTTTGCGTTTGCGGTAAACTGTGCTGAATGCGCCAGGGGTGCAACCCATACGGGCGCGGGAACGTCTTTGAGCATATATGGGGGGCATAGTGAACGGTCAAAGGAGGTTCGTTTTGTCAGTTAGACAACGACTTACTCGGTTCGCCGCGTCTCTGGTGCTGCCGGCGCTGATCGCAAGTTCGCCGGCATTCGCGGCTTCCAGGGAAATGATGGAGCTTCAGCGTGATTTGTCGATCATCTTGGTGGAAGTCCGTCAGCTCAAGACTCAGTACGGGGAGCGCATGGCCGTCGTCGAGGAACTGACCAAGCAGAATCTCGAAGCGACCAACAAGATCAATCAAGCCATGGCTGTTCTCGAACGCCAGATGGCTAAGCAAAGCGAGGCTCTTGAGCAGCCGGTGAGGTCGATGGGTACGCGGGTCGAGACCATGGCGGGCCAGTTTGGTGCCCTGCGGGAGGCCGTGGAAGCGATCAACACCCGCATGTCCCGGCTCGAGCAGCAAGTTGACGATATAAAGAACCACCTTACGACCTTGCCGCCGCCTTCCTCTGATGGCGGGCAACCGGCGGAACAAGGCGCGGCGGATCTGTCCTCCGCCGGGACGCTGTTTGACACGGCTCTCGGAGATTTTCACCGCGGGAACTATGAGCTTTCGAAGATCCAGTTCGACGACTATTTGCGGGACTACGGGAGTAGCCTGCGCGCAGTCGAGGCGCAATATTACCTGGGCGCAATCGCCTACTCAGGGGACGACTTCCTTGAGGCGATACGCAACTTCGATCTCGTTCTCGAACGCTATCAGGTAGCCTCAATCACACCGGACGCGCAGTACAAAAAGGCGCTCTCATTGATGAAGCTCAACCGCCTGGATGAAGCGAGCGCCGAACTGCGCAGTTTGATCCAGCGATTTCCCAACAGCACTGTCGCTCCGAATGCCGAGGCGCAACTCGAAGAGTTACGCAGCTTCGCCGATAAACCATCACCGACACGGCGCTCGGCCGTCACGAATTGAGGCTGTTTCGTTTAGCCCGGTTCGGCCGACAGCAGTTCCAGCGCCACGGGCTTCTGTGCTCTAGTCCTCTTGAGTCGTATGAGCCGCTCGTGGTCATGAGATGGAAAGCCGTCGAGCGCGCCCTGCGGCCTACGATTCTCCTCCCGTCTCGGGCAACCTACTCTATAGTGACACCCGTGCCACGCGAAATTGAGCGTGGTCGCCGCTGAAGGAGTGTTTGTAAGTTATGGTTGATTCCCCACCATCCAGGGCCGAAAACTTGCTCATGCGGCGTATGCCCGCCATGTTGCAGGTCGCTCTGATCTTCGGTCTCTCGATCGCGGCGTTCGATATCTCGGCGGTCATCTTGTTTGACAAGCCGAACGCCATGGAGAACCTCCTACCTGTCCTGTTTCATGCCGCCGGCTCGATGCTCGCGGCTTGGACGCTGTACGCGGGTTTGTGGCTGTTGGTTGGGCTGCCTGTCACGCTGTTCAGCCGCCGCTCGGCCGCGCCGATCTCGATCGCCGTTGCCGGGATGCTGGCTCCAATGCTGGTTCTGCGGGCGATTAGCATCCCGACAGTGACTATTTCGCTTAGCGGGAATCCTTATCGCTCCGTCATGTGGATCGGCCTGAGCGTGCTTGTCGGCGTACTG
Source organism: Acidobacteriota bacterium (assembly GCA_027624045.1). Classification (GTDB taxonomy): domain Bacteria; phylum Acidobacteriota; class Terriglobia; order Bryobacterales; family UBA6623; genus JAPPLB01. The sequence continues at coordinate 18,389 of JAQBUE010000097.1, read as the reverse complement.
ACCTTCGTAGCCGCCCGGTCGTTGCGCGCCCATAGCCAGAAACCCGAGCTGTACCAAGCCTACGCACTTGTTCTGCCTGTGCTGCTGTTCGAACTCTTGGCGGTAGCCTGGATGCGCATGTATCGCATGCCCGGTGGGCTCAATGCGACAGCCGTCGCAATGTATGGCGCGGCATTGGTAGTCATGGCGGCGACCGTCGCCCTGCTGTGGTTTCCCGCCGTGCGGCGGCGTTGTCCGCTGCTGCTGCTGACCGTGGCGGCGGGGTTGCTGGTGGTGCTGGGCGGCTTTCAAAGCTGGACCGCGACCGAGATCCGGGAGGAAGCCTCAACGTTCAGCAAACCGCATGACATCCCGCGCGTGATCCTGATTACAGTTGATACGCTGCGCCGCGACGCCCTCGGTATCTACAACCCCGGCAGCGATATCGGAGCCGCGATCGGCACACTGGCGCGGGATTCTGTCATCTTTGAAAACGCCTACACCTCCGCCCCCTGGACACTGCCCTCGGTGGCATCGATCATGACCGGTCTGTCCCCGCGAGTGCATAACGTCAACCGCCACGCGCCCGGTTTCCCGTTGCTGCCCCCGACGATCGGCGATGTCTTGCTCGAACACGGTTATGTTACCGCCGCCTTCGGCGCGAACGGTCTGTTGTCACGTCAGTATGCGCTGCAACGCAGCTTTCAGACGTATGATTTCCCCGCCGGCGTTCCCGGCTCGTCGCTCGGAAAGCAGTTCCTCTCGATGATCGTCGGCCGTGAGGCCATGCTCGGCCAAGGCCTGACTGAATACATCACGGATTTGGGCGAACAATAGGTACGGGCCAACCGCGGCCGGGACTTCTTCCTTTGGCTGCACTACATGGACCCTCATGATCCCTACATCCCTCCGCGCGAGTTCGTTGCCGACACCGCGAAAGCGCCGTCGAACCATGTCGGGTTGACCTTCGACCGCCGCGGTCTTCGCACCGGCGAAACCACGTTGACCGAGCGCCGGAAAGAGTGGGCGCGCGAGCTCTATCGCAGCGAGATCCGCTATGTGGATGACCGTATCGGGCGCTTTATTGGCACCCTGAAATCACTCGATCTCTACGACGACTCGCTGATCATTTTCACAACCGACCACGGCGAGGAATTCTGGGACCACGAGAACGTCGACCACGGCCATACTCTCTACAACGAACTGATCGCTACTCCGCTGTTTGTGAAATTGCCCTCTTCGATGCAACCGGAGCGAACCCGCGTGCCTGTCCTGGCCGCCAACGTCAGCTTGATGCCGACGATCCTCGATCTCTGCGGGATCTCCTACGAAGCAAAGCAATTCTCCGCCGAATCATTGGTCCCGCTGTGGGCCTCGACAGAGAAGCCGGTTGATGATAGGTCGGCTTTCAGCTCAAGGCTCGTGTACTATGACGAGCGGGTGTCCGTCGTGCATCAGGGCTGGAAATACATCCGCTTCGTCGATCGTCCCACCGAAGAGCTTTACAACCTCGGTGAAGACCCCGCCGAGAAGACCAACCTCGCCAATGTGGCCAATGCACGGCGGGAAGAACTCCGCGCCCTGCTCGAGACGCACGCTGAGAAAAGCGATGCGCTCGCCGATCTCTACAAAATCGGTGAGGTCGTTAGCGCGGCCGAGCAAGAAAAAGTCCGCCGGGATCTGCGCTCACTCGGTTATATCCAGTAGCGGCGTTCCGTGGCCGAGACGATTTTTCGGAACTACCGCAACTCACCCGTCGCCGGATCAAAAGCCAGGGTTCGACCGTCGGTCGTCTTAACTTCGAAGACTGCTTTGTTCCCGCCCAGCCACCGGTAGCCGAGGACTTCTTCGAAGACCGTGTAGTGGGAGACGCTTGAGCTGACGTTCTCGGGGTCGCCCGCGATGTCGAGCGTCGAGTACGCCTTGAGCTTTTTCCCTTTGAAGTAGAATCCGATCGCCAGATGCTCGGATGAGGCCGTGCGGCCCCGGGCCCAGGGACCGAATCGCACAACAGAGACGCCCGTCGGCGTCAGGCCGTCCGAGACGTTGCAAGCGATCTGGACCCTTTGCGAGAACCAATCGTAGGAGTGTACGACAGTGTCCTGCGAATCGCTCACCTGCAATACGTGGGTAGTCCCCTTGCCGCCGTACGATTCAGCCGGAACCGACTTGACATAGCAGCGCCCGTATTCGCTCGCGGCCACGTGGGCCGTGTTCGACGCTTCCTGATCTCCGTAGGCCGCCCCGGCGGCGGCGATCAGCGTCGCCAATACGGCGACAACTCGTATTCGCATACTTGGTCTCCCGTTGCAGCTAAACGGATGACGAACCGGCCCGGCACGGCGGGCAGGGTTTCTGTCGGGCGGCGGCGAGGCGAGCCGGTTAGCTTAACCAGCTATCCGGCCTTTTTGCTGTTTCGGGTAACACCGTCGCGGCGTCACCTTTGGTTTCGGCCAATTGTTCGATGGTCAGGTCTTCGGCCGTCCGTAGGTCGGCGCCTTCGAGATTGGCCCCTTCGAGGTCAACGCCAATCAGCCTGGCTCCCACGAAGTTGGCGCCCGAAAGGTCGGCGTCACGAAGATCAGCGCCCTGCAGATTCGCCATCACGAGGCTCGCCTTCTTGAGGAGGGCGCTGTTGAGGTTGGCCATACGAAGGTCGGCGTTAGTCAAGTCCGCGCCCGAAAGGTCGGGGATCACGTCGCGGTTGCCCTCGCGCCAAGTGTTCCACTTGTCTACATCTTTTAGGTATCCGAGGTGTGCCGCGTTCGCCATACTTAGTTCTCTTGTGCCACGGCCTCCCAGGAGGCTCGATGGTCATGTCTCCCTATGGGGTGTCTCGACCTATTGTGCGCCGATTGGGGTCGCCGCCGCAATAGAGAGCGCTAGGAGCCCGGAAAATATCGCTGCCGCAGACTCTCCGGTCCCGGAGCCGTTGCCCAGCTGGCTCCCACGGTCGAAAGGCACGAAATGATCATCGACCACACGAAGGGATCGAAGCCTCCGAAACTGATCCTTCCCAGAGTCACGTACTGCAGCAGGAACGAACCGAATCCGCCGAGGATCCCCGCCATGCAGCCGGCCTTGTTCATACGCGGCCAATAGATGCCCAGGATCGTCGGGAAGAAGAAAGTCGCCGCCAGACCCGTCCCCGCGAAGACGACGATGTATTGCAGGAAGTCCGGTGGCCGAAGCGCGAAGAGCAACGCCGCACCCGCGACCACGAACGTGGCGAGCTGACTCAAGTTTCGCGCCCGCTTCTCACTCATCGGCTCCGTCAGATTGCGCTCGTACAGGTCGCGCACAAGCGCGCTGCTCGTAACCAGCAGAAACGAGCTGATTGTCGACATGATGGCGGCCAGCGGAGCGGCCAAGACAAAGCCGGCGAGCGCGGGTGGCACCACCGCCAGAATCGTTGCCGGCATGGCGTGGTCGGCGACTTCGAGTTCAGGTACGATCACCCGTCCCATGATCCCGATGCCGATCACGCAGGGATAGAGCAGCATAATGTAGATCCCGATCAGGAAGCAGGCGCGTTTGAGCGCGCGCGTGTCCCGGCAGGCCAGAAACCTTGTAATGGTCGAGGGCTGCGCGGGACCCGCCAGCGCCCACACACAGAAAAACGAGATGGCGGCCGGGATGGACAGGAAACCGTCCGGGCCGGGCGCCGTCAGCAGGTCCGGGGATTGCGCTTGCAAACCGTCGTAGACGGCTTGCAGGCCGCCGAGCTTGCGCACCGCGAAGAACACCGTTATAAGCACTCCCGCCAGCATCACGACCGCTTGGAAGGCGTCAGTCCAAGCCACGGCCCGGAAGCCGCCGTAGGCCGTGTAGAGGCTTACCGTCACCGCGAAACCCAGCACGCCCCATTGATACGGCACACCGAGTACCGCTTCGATGACGCGTGCGCCCGCGACATACTGCGCCACGAGGTAGGCGATGTAGAGGATGATGATCGCGACGCCTGAGACGGTCCCAATGGCTTGACTCTCGAAGCGGTCACGCAGCAGATCGGGGAATGTCAGCGCGCCGGTACGACGCCCCAGCTCCGCGACGCGTTTACCGAACAGGCCGAACCCGGTGGTGGCGACAACCATGTAGGCGCAGATCCACAGCATGACCGACCAGCCGTAGGTGTGGCCCAGCGCCGGTGATCCAATGAACGTGCCGCCGCTGGCCGCTGTTGCGATCCAGGTCAAGCCCAGCACCCACGGCCCGATCGAGCGTCCGGCGACAAAGAAGTCTTCCATGAAGCCGGTCTTCGAAGCTTTGCGGTGCGCCAGATAGGCGAAAAAGAAAGTAACCGCGAGATAGACCCCGAAGGCGAACCAAACGTGCGTGTTGGCGGCGTACATCAGCGTTACTCGCGCTCTTCGCCCGAAGGTGGATTACCCGGCTCGTCGTCATCGCTGATGTAGAACAGCGAATACCAAATATTGGCGATGAAACAGCCAAGCCAAGGAAGAAAGATCCCCCACACCGCCCAGTTCGGAACACCGCCGATCGAGTGCACGGGCTTGCCATAGCTCAGTACCGAACACGTCCCAATCACCCAAACGCAGGCGATGGCGAATATCAAGCCGGCAACGATGGCTTCGCGTCGGCTGCTGCGATAGGAGGGTTCCATTGCGGGATACGAGAAGCAGAGATGATAGCAAAGGTGCGGCGGATCGCGAAGCCTGCTGCTGACGAGACTATAGTGAAAACCGGCGATCTTTCCGGCGATCTGGTAACTGCCGGGCCGGCCGCCGGGAAAAATTATGCAAACGCGAGGAGCAAGACGCGGTCTCTACCTGATGCTCGGAGGATCTTTCTTCGCATTGGCGGTGCTGGGTGCCTTCCTGCCCCTTCTGCCGACAACCCCGTTCCTGCTCTTGAGCAGTTACTTCTTCGTGCACTCTTCTCCGGCGCTGCACGGCAAGCTGCTGCGGTCACGCCGTTTCGGCCCCTTGCTCAACGACTGGGAACGCTATCGCGCGGTGCGACCGCGCGTCAAGAGGGTGTCGCTCGTGATGATGACGTCGGCCGTTGGCGCATCGGCCTATTTCGGGGACCTGGGTCCGCTGGGCCTCGCCGCGCTGTTGACCTTGGGGGTCGTCGGGTTCGTCTTCGTCATGCGGCTGCGAGTCATCGAAGAGGAAGAATAAGCCCGCCTCAAGAGGACGGGTTCACGACTACTTCCGGATCATTCTTCTCGCGTCCGGCCTTCAGCTCAATCCTCCGATTGCAGGCGACGCAAACCGTGTAGTCCAGCGGAAAGCCGGGTCCGAGCTGAATCGTCTGGCCGCACTCACAACGGAACGCTTCCCAGCCCTCCTCGCGGCGCTCGTACCGCAGAGCGGCCGCTTTCGCTTCCACAGCCTTAGCGCCCGCGAGGGCCTGACCTAATACCGCGACGCCCGCAATGGCCTCCTGAACCCGTTTGGCATGCGGGATCACGTGGACGCGGTCACAGCGCGAGCAGCTGATTTCGTCCCGCTCGAGGTTGGGTGGAACTTTGATTCGAATGCCGCAGGCGCAAGGCAGGATTAGATAGTTCGCGAAGCGATCAAGCAGGTCGTTGACTTTCTGGGCGCGCTCGATGGATTTCTCGCGGGGCTCCGGCTCGGCGGATGGTCCGCGTGCCTCGACGCTCTCATCCGCGCGCGCGGCTGCTTCGAGAGCAGTCAGGCGAAGCTTCTGGCCCTCCACCTTGCGCAGAGCAGCTTCGTAGTCGACATAGCCCGCGCGTCCGCCCATGCCGCGCAAGATCATGATGCGGTTCTGTGTCGGCGGGTGGGTCGCGAATAGTCCCGCCAGTGATAGCTTCTCCAGCGGATTGATAATGTAAAGCGGAGCGAGCGCGCCGGCAGTCTTCTCTGGCCTAAGACTCGATGTATCCACTGAAATCTTTTCGAGCGCCGAAGCAAGCCCATCCGGATAGCGCGTAAAGCGGGCCGCGCAGGCGTCAGCCAGATACTCCCTCCAGCGCGAACACGCCAGGTACAGCAACCGCACGGCAACGGGCGCCAGGATTGCGAAGACAACAACGATGACCAGCAGCGGCAGGCCGCCCCCTTTGCGCGATCCCCCGGTGCGGCGTCCTCCGCCCCCGTGGACGAGGCCGCGTAATACGCCGCGGGACATCAGCTCGACGCCTGCCACGAGCACCGACGCCATCGTCATGAAGCGGACATCCAGGTTGTGGATGTGTGCGATTTCGTGCGCGACGACACCCTGCAATTCGTCGCGGTTCAGCAGCCTCAGTAGTCCCGATGTCACCGCCACAGCCGCGTTCTCCGGCTTGCGGCCTACCGCAAAAGCGTTCGGGCTCGGGTCTTCGACCAGATAGACCCTCGGCTTCCGCGGCAGTTGCGCCGCGATGGTCATCTCGTCAACCACGTTCCCGAGGCGGCCGTCATCCAAGGCGCTCATCTCACGCGCGCCGGCCGCGCGCAGCAGAATACGGTCCCCCTGGAAGACAGCCGTCAGCCACAGTGCCACCCAAATCAACAGCGCCGCCAACGTTCCGAAGGTGCCGCCTGTCAATATCACATTCGAGGAAACCGTCTCTTGCCCGCCGCCGAGTTGGACCGCGGCAAATATCCCAAGACAAGCGCCAAAAGTCAGCAGGATCAGGCCCATCAACGTGATGAGCAGCAGTGACCGGCGCCGGTTGGCTGCAATGGCTTCCCACATGACTGAGGTCGCGAGGCTGGCGGAAAACGCCTACACCACTACGAGAAGCTGACCTTGGGCGCTTCGCGCACAGCTTCTTCCTGCACCTCAAAGAACTCTTCAGCGGTAAAGTTGAACGCCCCGGCCACGATGTTCGCCGGCACTGTTTGGATCTTCGTGTTGAACCGCATCACCGAATCGTTATAGGCCTGACGCGCGAAACCGACCTTGTTTTCGGTCGACGTCAGCTCTTCCTGAAGCGCCAGGAAATTCTGGTTGGCTTTCAAATCAGGGTACGCTTCGACCACCAGCATCAGCCGCCCGAGTGCGCCGCTGAGCGTCTGTTCAGCCTGTGACTGCGCTCCGACACCCTCGGCGGAGACGGCCGCCGCGCGGGCGCGGGTCACGTTCTCAAGTGTTTCCTTTTCGTGGGTGGCGTAGCCCTTGACGGTTTCGACGAGGTTGGGGATCAGGTCGTGACGCCGCTTGAGTTGGACGTCAATCTGCGCCCAGGCATTCTTGACCATGTTGCGCAGCGCGACCAGGTCGTTGTACATCGAAACGAACCAGATCACGATTACGAGAAGAACTCCGCCAAACACCACGGCGGCCAGAAGTAGAGTTGCCATCAGTAGATCCTTTCTTACGACTCAATCGGTTCGGCGTGGTAGCCCGTTAGGCCAGCGAGGAATCTCGCCACGGCTCCCTCTTCACCGGTATCAAACGATGCAATCAACATCTCCATCTCACCATGGTCGAACCACAGGCCGTCGCCGCGCGGACAGCGCTCAATCTCGATCGATTCTCGCGGTCCGATTCGAACGGTCTTGAGCCGCCGTTCGCAGCGTGGGCATTTTCGCTCGCGGTGCTTCTTCCCCACGGCGGCCCGCAGTGCGGCCGTCAATCCGCCAGGCGAAACACCGGCCGCCTCCCCAATCGCCTCCAGCTCACCCGGATCAAGCCAAACACCGCGACAGTCAATGCAGCGATCCAGCTCGATACCTTCAAGCTCAAAACCAACCAGGGGAATGCGGCAAACGGGACACATAGAGGCCTACGCTCAAAGTGTATCGTCCGTTCCCCGCTTTCGTATCGATTTTCGGTAGCGACCGCCGGGCCGTTAAGGCAAGATGTGCCGCTGACCGGGGTCATCGCCCTAGATTGCGGTTCGTTCCCAAGGAACGTTTGCGTCCTTTCGGAAGGTCAACCGTCTTGATGCATAGAAGCGGTCATTCGGACGGCAAAGGACGTCTGACATGTTACGAAAAGCGCTTCCGGGCCGCCTCCGGTAGCGCCACGCCGGGTTAATATGCAGTAACCTAGTCGTCTGCCCGTGCGCCATATCGAATCAGGGCCGGATACAAGCGACAATTCTGGTCGTTGTCCGGTCAGGCGCCATGATCAGAACTGAGATTAGCGATTTAGATGCTCGTCGAACCCGAGACGATCGTACGCGCACAAGCCGGAGATTTGTCAGCGTTCAACCAAGTGGTTACAGCGTACCGGTCCCGCGTCCTTGGCACGGTATTTCGCCTGATTGGGCGGCCGGCGGATGTGGAGGACGTCACGCAGGATGTCTTCGTTCGTCTGTACTATTCACTGGATCAGTTGCGCACGCCCGAGGCTTTCGAGCCATGGCTGCACCGCCTGACGGTGAACACGACGTACGATTATCTGCGAAAGCGGCGCCGCTCGGCCGGCGTGCCGATGGCCGACTTGAGCGAGGAGCAGGTTGTGGCGGCCGACGCCGCCGAGAGCGGCAAGAGACACGGGGACGACAAACAGCAGGACCAGGTTCGGCAGGTCGTTGGCGCGCTGTTCGCCAATATTTCCGATGAAGACCGTATCCTACTGACCCTTAAGGAGATAGAGGGGCTTTCACTGAAGGAGTTGCAAAAGGTTTACAACGTGAAAGAAAACGCCCTCAAAGTTCGGCTGTTTCGAGCAAGGAAGCGAGCCTTAAAGGCTCTCGAAGATTTGAAGGAACAAGGCAAGATCTGATACACTTTCGACGGAGCGCGCACCATGAGCAGCATGCTCGAGCAAAAATTAGATTGGTTGTTTAAAGCCTACCGGGCGGCTTGCCCGGCGCCGGATCCGTCGGTGAACTTCATGCCCGGTTTATGGGCAAAGATCGACGCACAGCGAAGCCAGAGCTGGATTATTCCGCTGCGTATCTGGGCGACCCGCGTAACCGCCGTGGCCGGCCTCGCGGCCGCTTTGCTAGCGGGCGCGGTGGGACTCTGGCAGCAGCCTTACTCAACCCAGGTGCTGGAAGTCAGCTACGTGGATGTTCTCGCGGATGACGCCGCCGACGAGTTTGACGGGGACCTCTGGCTTCTCGTGGGGAACAGCCAATGAACGGCCGATCGAAGCGTACGGTCGCGATTTACTTGGGGCTCGTTTTCGTCGCGGGATCGATTCTCGGGGCGGCGGCACATCGTTTCTATGCCGTACAAAGCGCGGACGCTGGGGTCGCGACAACCCGCAGGACCTCCGAGGAATACCGCAAGGAGTTGATGGTTTGCCTCCGGACCGAGTTGAAACTAACTCCCGAGCAGGTCATTGAAGTCGACCGCATCTACGACGACATCGGCGGGCGCTACAAAGAGGTTCGCAAGGTGATCGATCCCGAAGTCAAGGCGTTGCGCGTCGAGCGTACCGAACGCATCATGAGTCTGCTCGATGACCAGCAGAAGGTCCAGTATCAACAGATCCTCGACGAGCGCGAGCGCAAGCGGCAAGAAGAAAGAACGAAGTCCTCCTCCGGCGCCTCCAGTAGCGCCAACGGCGTCTCAGGCTCCTGATCGAGTCACGGTACCCTATTCCAAAGTGAAGAAATACCGCCAGCGCAAACCTCGCCTTTGAGGTCCGCGGCCTCTGCAACCTCCTGAGACACAAAGCACGCCCGAAGCCGTCAGGTTAGACCAACACGTCTTTCACAACCTTGCCGTGTACGTCGGTGAGGCGGAAATCGCGGCCCTGGAAGCGGTGCGTGAGCTTAGTGTGGTCGATTCCAAGCAGGTGCAGCATCGTGGCGTGCAGGTCGTGGACGTGAACGATATTCTCTACCGCGCTGTAGCCGAGTTCGTCGGTCGCGCCGTAGCTGAAGCCGGGCTTGATGCCGCCCCCGGCCATCCACATCGAGAATCCCTTGATGTGGTGGTCGCGGCCTGCTTTCGAGCGATCCCCCTGTGACATCGGCGTGCGCCCGAACTCGCCGCACCACAAAATGAGCGTATCGTCGTACAGTCCGCGCTGCTTGAGGTCTTTGACGAGCGCGGCGGAGGCTTTGTCGACGAGCCCGCAGGTCGTTTCAACACCCTTCTTGATCTCGCCGTGGTGGTCCCAGCCGCGATGATAGAGGTGAATGAAGCGCACACCTCGTTCGGCGAGACGGCGCGCCAGCAGGCAGTTCGAAGCGTAGGAGCCGTCGCCTCCCTCGGTTCCATACATTTCACGAATGTGTTGCGGCTCGTTCGAGAAATCAACCAGTTCGGGCACGCTCATCTGCATCCGGAAGGCAAGCTCGTACTGCGAAATACGGGTTGAAATTTCCGGATCGTCGATCATCTCGCCTTGAATTCGGTTGAGCTTGCCCACGGCGTCAATCAGCCCTGCTTGGCTCTCGCGGCTCACCCCGGGCGGGTTGCGGACGTACGAAACCGGCTCGCCGCTCGAATGAAATTTCACGCCCTGGTAGCGGCTGGGCAGAAAACCGCTGTGCCATTGGCGGGCGGCGATCGGTTGCGATTGCGCGCCGCCTTCCGATGTCAGTACCACGAAGCCGGGTAGCTCCTCGGTCTCGCTGCCGAGCCCATACAGAATCCAGGAGCCCATGCTGGGGCGGCCCGAGACACGGAAGCCGGTGTTCATGAAGGTGTGGGCCGTGTCGTGGTTGATCTGCTCGGTTTGCATTGAGCGCACGATGCAGATGTCGTCGGCGATGGAACCGATGTGCGGCAGCAGAGTCGACATATGCTGACCGGACTTGCCGTAGCGCTGGAAAGGGTGCTGCGGCGCCAGCATCAGCAGTTCCTTGCCCTGCAATTGCGCGATCTGCTGGCCCTTGGTGAACGACTCGGGCATGGGCTGGCCGTCGCGCTCGGCGAGCGCTTGCTTGTGGTCGAACAGCTCCAGGTGCGAGGCGCCGCCGGCTTGGCACAGGAAGATCACTCGCTTGATCCTGGCCGCGTGGTTGGGGAAGCCGGAGATGCCCGGCTGCGCCGCCCCTAGCTTGCCGTTAAACAGCGCCGTCAGCGCCAGGCCGCCGAGCCCCATGGACGCGCGGCCCAGGAAGGCTCGCCGTGTTTGTTGAATGGGGGTTTGTTCGATGTTGGGCGTCAACATAGTTTTCACATCAATACCGCATGACGAACTCGTGTTTATTCATGAGCGCGCGCGCGACCCCGGTCCAGGCGGCGAGTTCGACAGGGTCAATTGCCGCGGGCGTCTCGGCGAAACCGATTCCGAGAAGCTGTTTCGCGCGCGCGGGTTCCTTGCGGAAGTCAGCCAGTTGCGCGCTGACAAGTTTGCTGAGCACTTCCTGCTCTTCCGGCGCCGCCTCGCGGGAGAACGCAGCCTCGAAGGCAAAGTTGATGCGGCCGGCCGTTGCCGTCTCAACCGACTGCAAGATGCGGACGGCGAACGCCCGCGCCGCTTCCACGTAACTCGGGTCATTGAGCATGGCGAGCGACTGCAGCGGGGTGTTCGACACCACCCGCTCGGCCGTGCACTCTTCGCGCGAAGGAGCGTCAAGCGCCATCAGCGACGGATGCAGGAACGTGCGTTGCCAGTGCGTATAGACGCCTCGCCGAAATTGATCCTCGTTGTAGTCAGGTACATACTCACGCTTCGGGAAGTTGAGTTCCTGATAGTAGTCGGCGGGCTGATAAGGCCGAACACCAGGACCATACATCTCGCGGTTGAGCAGCCCGCTCACACGCAAGGCGCTGTCACGAATGAACTCGGCATCGAGGCGCCGCATGGTTTGGCGGCCGTGCAGGCGGTTGTAAGGGTCTTTCTCGATCAGTTCCGGGCTGGGCGCGCTGGATCGGCGATAGGTCTCAGACAGCACCATCGTGCGAAGCACGTGCTTGACATCCCAGCCGCTCTCCATGAATTCCACGGCAAGCCAATCAAGCAGTTCCTGATGAACCGGACTTTCGCCCTGTGAGCCGATATCGTCCAGCACCTTCGAAAGGCCGGTGCCAAATAGCATCTTCCACAAGCGATTCACAAACACACGCGCGGTCAGCGGGTTCTCGCGATCGACGAGCCAGTTGGCGAGGTCGAGGCGTGTCAGGCGCTCGCCGTTAACCGCGATGGGGTTGAGGAAGTGTGGCGTCTGCGGCTCGACAACTTCTCCTGTCTCATCCATCCAGTCGCCGCGCGGCAGAATGCGGACGACGCGCGGTTCGTCACTGACTTCGGTCGCCAGGCACTCGTCGGCGTGATCGAGCAGCTCGGCGCGGTGTCGCTCGAGCCGCCGAATGTCCTGCCATTCCGACGTGTTGCGCGTCCATCGCCGGAACGTGTCCTTGAGAGCCTTGCGTTGCTTGCCGTTGAGCTTTCCGTCGGCGAGAACGGCGTCGCGTAAGTCACCGGAGGGCGGCAGTTCAGGGAAATCGGCAGCCGTCACCGAGAGGCGGAAGCGCCCCGCGATTTTCTTCGCCCCCCTGCCGTTGTAGATCATCGTGACGCGCAGCTTCTGGCCGGGCTTGGTCTCGAGCGGCGCGTCCAGTACCCAAAGTGCGCGGCGCGGCCCCTCTTCGGCGACGTTACCTTGCCAGCCCGAGCGCGCATTACCGTCGAGCGTTTGGCGCAGGTACGACTCGGGGCCCTGACGGTCGGGCACAAGCGCGCCAAAGGCCAGTTGCACCGGCCGGCCATCGCTGCGCAGAAGTTCAGCCTCGAACTCGCTCAGGTAAAAATCGTCGAAGCCCTTCTCGGGGAAGATCTCGAGCAGCAGCGCGGTGACGCGCCCCGCCTTCACTTCCGATTCAACCTTCGCAACCGCCTCGCGCGGTTTTTCCTCGCCCGTCACCTTTTGCCGGAAGAAGCCGGCTTCGCCATAACTGAGCGCGATATCCTCGCAGCCCGTGATGTCGGGGTGCTCGCAGTCATTCCAGAAACGCGACGGCTCGACGGCCTTCCAATCGCTCAGCCGTTCGCGGAGATACGTTCGGAACTTCTCAACGCTCTCCTGGTCAGCTTTCAGCTTCCGGCCCTCGTGCCTGAGGTCGCTGATCTGCCACTGGATCGATGCGACCTCCTTCTTCGAGTCTTCCGATAGCACGCGGATGACGGGTTCAAAGGAAGATCCGTAGACGCCAACCTCCTTGACATCGGCGAAAAACGACGCCATCTGGTAAAAGTCTTTCGCGGCGAACGGATCGAACTTGTGGTCGTGGCACTCGGCGCAACCCAGCGTCGAGCCCATCCAAACAGTCGAAATGTTCTGAACGCGGTCGGTCGCGTACTTAGCCCGATATTCCTCCGCCTGCGCCCCACCTTCGTTCGTCATGCGGTTCAGGCGGTTGTAAGCGCTGGCGACGCGCTGCCAGTCGGTCGGGTTCGGCAACAGGTCGCCGGCAAGGTTCTCTCTGGTGAATTCGTCGAAGGGCTTGTTCTCGTTGAACGCGCGGATGACGTAGTCGCGGTACAGATAAACATTGATCGGAACGTCGCTGTGAAAACCCACCGAGTCGGCATAGCGCACAAGGTCGAGCCAGTAAACGGCCATCCGCTCGCCGAAGTGTGGCGAATCAAGCAGACGATCGACGAGTTTCTCGTAAGCGCCCGGGTCTTGATCGTTGACGAAGGCTCTCGCCTCGTCCGCGCTCGGTGGCAGGCCGATCAGATCAAAGCTCAGACGGCGCATCAGCGTGCGCCGATCGGCCTCCGCTACGGTCTTCAGGCCGTTCTCGTCGAGCTTGGCATTGACGAGATGGTCGATGCCGGCGGGTCCTGCTGGAGCCTCTGGCCGCTCGGAAGGAATGTAGGCCCAGTGGCGCTCATACTCCGCTCCTTGCTCAACCCACCGCTTCAGTAGACTCTTCTGTTCATCAGTGAGCTTTCTGTTTGACCACACCGGCGGCATGGCGCGCACCGGTTCCGGGTCGTAGAGACGCGCGACGAGTTTGCTTTTCTCCGTGTCGCCCGGGACGATGGCGCCGGCTTCCAGCGCTTCCTCGCGGCGGTCAAGGCGCAGACCCGCTTGGCGCGCGTTGCTGTCGGGGCCGTGACACTGAAAACAGTTCTGCGAAAGGATGGGGCGGATGTCGCGGTTGAAACGGATGGTTTCAGCAGCCGGAAGGGCCGTCGCGAGAGCAACGAAAACGATCAGTAAGAGACGCGGTTGCATAACAAAGCAGGGCGTGAAGCAAACCCAACTCCCACTATCATAAGCCGCCCAGCCAGTACACATCTTCGAGCCGAGCCGCGACTCAAAGGAGCGGTGCGAACTCCCGTTCCACCTCGCCCGCAACTTTCCCGCAACACGCGGTCCGAACCCGCCTTTCCTGCCCACCGCCCAACGGTCCGCCGACATCACTTACCCTCTTCGATGCGGTAGAGATGAGTGTCGCTGCGCAGAAAAATCACATCATCCACAGGCGCGATCGCCGCCAGCGTGCGGCCGTCAAGCCGGCTCTCGGCCAATTTCTCAAACTCCCGGCCGGGTTGGATCACAGTCGTCAGCCCTTCCTCATTCAGAAAGTAGATGCGGCCACCGGCGTAGACCGGCGACGCCGAGTAGCCGCCTTCGAGACGTTCCTTCCACAGTTCCTCGCCTGTGCGGGCGTCGAGGCACGTCGCGATGCCGTTGTCGCTAACGATGTAGAGTTCATTGCCGACGATCACCGGCGAGGGCGTGAGCGGGACGCCCTTGCTGTACTTCCATGCGACGTGTGTGCGAGTGATATCGCCGCGGCCGTCGGGCCGAATGGCGAATAGATCCGGTTTGAAGAAGCCCGACGTGATGTAGACCAGGCCGTGGCCCGTCACCGGTCGCGGCACGTTCGAAAAGCCGTTGTAGTTGATCCACCACAACTCTTCGCCGCTATCGATGTCGTAGGCGACGGTGCGTCCCGAGCCGGGGCTCACGAGTTGCTTGCCCGCATCAGCCGAGATCACGAGCGGCGTGGCATAGGCGTGCGCTGAGTCGCCGCGATAACTCTTCCAGCGGATCTCGCCGCTGTTCTTGTCGAGCGCCACGACGTATTGCAAATCGTAGCCATCGCAGTTGATCAGCAGCAGGTCCTTGGTAGTAGCGGGCGATCCGGAAGAGCCGTGGCGGTGGTAATAGCGGAGTTCGCGCGTCTTCCACAGGACCTCGCCGCCGGTTGTGAGCGCTGCCGTACCCTGCGTACCGAAGTGGACATAGACGCGTCCGTCTTCGAGAATCGGGGTGGGCGAGGCGTAGCTGTTTTTCTCGTTGATCTTAGGCGGCGCTTCGAAGCGGAACAGCTCGATGTTATGTACAGTCTCACCGCTGTCCGGGTCGAGCGCAAGAACGCGCAACGACTTACCCTCCTCGGCGGCCGTCGTTAACCACAGCTTGCCGCCGCCGACCACGGGGGACGACCAGCCGAGCCCGTCGATCTTCTTCTTCCAGGTAACGTTGCGGCCTTCGCCCCAGCTCAAGGGCGGTTGGGTATCTTGGGCGATGCCCTGGCCATCCGGTCCGCGGAACTGCGGCCAGTCGCCGGCCGTCAGCGGCAGCGCGGCTAGCGTCAACGAGAGGGCAATCGCGTGAACAGTGAGTCGGCGCTGCATACCGGTCATTCCATTGGGAGCGTACCACGCCCTGTCAGCGTTGGGAAACAATCGGCGCAACGGGGCAGGAGGGGCGGCACTCCCCGCGACCGGCCCCCATCGAGCACGGCGTTCTGCGTGCTGAAGTAAGGCCGCGACTCAAGCGGCCGCATCTCGTGACGCTCCAACAGCAGCGCCCCAACCAGCCGCTTGCACGAGGCCCGCTTCGGAAACCCGCCCACCAGCCGTAGGCTTAGCGTCTCGGGGTGTTGCATGTGGATGGTCAATCCCCAGCATGCTCCCTCCCCCACCCTTCCGGCTCATCTTGCATTGGACAACTCTCTCCTGTTGGACAACTCTCTCCTAGCCACGCGACGAGTCCACATGCTAGGCTGTGAACTTCTGTTTTGATCCCTGCAAGCGGTCTTCGGGCGCTTGCCAAGCATCTCAACTCCTTCATAGTTAGCCCTATTCTGGTTGAAAAATGAACGATCTACTCGCACTGACTCCGTATGTCGGTCTCGCAGGCCTGTTGTGTTCCCTGTTGTTCTTCGTATTGGTGAGCAAGAAGTCTCCAGGCAACGAGCGCATGCAGGAAATATCCGCAATGATCCACGACGGTGCGATGGCGTTTCTCTATCGCGAGTATCGAATCCTGGCGGTGTTCGTCGTTGTTGTCGCCGGACTTTTGGCCTGGAAGCTCGGCATCGAAACGATGATCTGCTTCATATGCGGGGCGATTTTCTCGATTCTCGCCGGCTTCATCGGCATGAAGGCCGCCACTAAGGCCAACTCGCGGACGAGCGAAGCCGCCCGTGCGGAAGGTTCGGGCGCCGCTCTCATGGTTGCTTTCGGAGGCGGTTCGGTCATGGGATTGGCCGTGGCCGGCTTGGGCCTGCTCGGTGTGGGCATCCTCGCTCAGGTCTACGGAGGCATCGAGCAAGCGGTCTACATTAACGGCTTCGCGATGGGCGCCAGCTCGATCGCGCTTTTCGCGCGCGTCGGTGGGGGCATCTACACCAAGGCGGCCGATGTAGGAAGCGATCTGGTCGGCAAGTTGGAAGCGGGCATTCCGGAAGATGATCCCCGCAACCCCGGCGTGATCGCCGACAACGTGGGCGATAACGTGGGCGATGTCGCGGGCATGGGCGCCGATATTTTCGAATCGTACGTCGGGTCGATGATTGCGACGCTCGCCATCGCGTCCACGCTTTCGAGCGAGGGATTGCAGATGCTGGGGCTCGGCGGAGCCGAGGAGGCGATACGGTCCGGTTTGATGGCCTTGCCGCTAGTGCTGTCGGCGGTGGGATTGATCGCCTCGCTGCTCGGCATTCTCTCGATGCAGGTTCTCAAGGGCGGCGGGCCGGCCGCTGCGCTGCGCTATTCGGCTTGGTTCGCAGCCGCGCTGTTCCTGGCGGGTTCATGGGTCGCCATCGGAGCCGTCGGAGTCGGTCAATCCGTATTCTGGGCCGTTCTCGCCGGCACTATCGCCGGCGTGGCGATCGGCTTCATCACCGAGTACTACACGTCGATGGGCCCCATTTACGACATCGCGGAAGCCTCGCGAACCGGAGCGGCCCCGAACATCATTCAAGGCCTCGCCGTAGGATTCCGCAGTTGCGCCTTCCCGGTTGTAATGATTTGTCTCGCGATCTATCTCGCGCATGGTGCCGCCGGCCTCTACGGAATCGGCATCGCTGCCGTGGGCATGCTCGCCACCGTCGGAATCACGATGAGTGTCGACGCCTACGGACCGATCGCCGACAACGCCGGCGGTATCTCTGAGATGGCGGGCCTGGGACCGGAAGTGCGTGCCATTACCGACGAACTGGACTCGCTGGGCAACACCACAGCCGCCATGGGCAAGGGATTCGCCATCGGTTCGGCTGCCCTGGCCGCCCTGGCATTGTTCTCGGCTTATACGCAGGCCGTCGATGCCGCGCGAGCGAGCCTGGGGCTGGGTCCGATCATTATTCAACTCACTGACGCCAAGGTCGTGATCGGGCTGCTGCTCGGAGGCACGCTGCCCTTCGTCATTGCGGCTTTCACGATGACAAGCGTGGGCCGCGCCGCCAGCTTGATGGTCGAAGAGATTCGGCGTCAGTTCCGCGAGATCAAGGGCC
Source organism: Acidobacteriota bacterium (assembly GCA_027624045.1). Classification (GTDB taxonomy): domain Bacteria; phylum Acidobacteriota; class Terriglobia; order Bryobacterales; family UBA6623; genus JAPPLB01. The sequence continues at coordinate 876 of JAQBUE010000097.1, read as the reverse complement.
TGCTCGAGGGTCTGCCGGGCGTGAAGCCCGACACCGCCCGCTGTGTGGACATTGCTACCACCGCCGCCCTAAAAGAAATGATCGCTCCCGGACTGATGGCCGTCGGCGCTCCGGTCGTGGTCGGCTATATACTCGGCCCCGAGGCGCTCGGCGGAATGCTGGCCGGCGCCACGGTCACCGGAGTGCTCCTCGCGCTTTTCATGGCCAACGCGGGCGGCGCTTGGGATAACGCCAAGAAGCTTGTCGAAAAGGGTGGGCTCAAGGGTGAGAAGAAGGGCGGTGAAGCCCACATGGCTACCGTCGTCGGCGATACCGTTGGTGACCCGTTCAAAGACACCTCAGGTCCGTCAATGAACATTCTCATCAAGTTGATGTCGATCGTCGCCCTGGTTATCGCTCCCCTCATCGCCTCGTAAGGGTGGAGTCGCCCCACTGCGGGCCAATCCCAGCTGTCGGCCCGCAAAGGAAAGACTCGAAGTTTAACGGAACTAATGGTACTGTAGTAATCAAAGGGGTATGCCCCTGGGATTATGAGGGTTCGCGAGACGCCCGGGCGGTTACGGGTGCGGAGCGGCGGGAAACGCCGCTCTGATTCGACGCCGGATAGCCGGTTCGGGCGTTAGGCATCAAACAGCCGGGCCGGGGCCGGGCAAACTGAACTAGATGGTTGCTTCGATTGGTAAGTCAAATAGCTCGTGCCAGTTAGGTGATTCCCCGATTTCGCGAGAGTACCCTCACGTATCACCATGGGCAATGAAAGTCCAATGAAGGCTCACAAGCTCACTCACTCCCCCCTGTGTGGGTTATTACTACTGTGTTATAAATTAGGAGCCCCGCAAAAAGGACAGCCGGGGAGCTGCCGGACTAGATATCGGG
>JAQBUE010000096.1 GCA_027624045.1 Acidobacteriota bacterium | reverse complement strand
GCTGGCCACCCCGCTGCTTCTCGCCGCCTGAAAACAGGGTATTCTGCCACAGGCTGCTAGGAAGCGCACCCTGGTACCACTGCTAAGAATGTGGCTATCAGGTCATGTGTTGCGCGTAGGCCGCGAGCGATCCTAGGAGCATCCCAGTCACGGGAGCCCAATCCCCGACGCCCAACCCCAGGAGCTCAGCATGAACACACCAGCCATCAGAAACCCGATTCGCCGCGCCACCGTCAACGCCGTACTCGCGGTCGCCATCAGCGGTCTCTTCGCCGGCCCTTTTGCCGGGACCGTTGCGGCGGCCGATCCCTTCATTGAGTCCATCTCGCGCTCGGCCACGACGTTCACGGCGTCCGTGCCGGCCATCGCTCACCCGGCCGGCCGCGAGCAGTCCACGAAGCGCAAGTGGAAGAAAGCCTGGATCGCCAGTTGGATCGCTTTCGCCGCCGTCAACGCGCTGGACGCCCACTCGTCCCAGGGGCGCCGCGAAGGCAACCCGTTTCTCAGCGGCAGCGACGGCCGCTTCAGCAACCGCAAAGCCATCCTGCTCAAAAGCGCCCTCGGTGGAGGCTTCTTCGCCTGGCAGGCCTGGACCGCCAAGAAGAACCCCGAAGTGAACCTCTACAAGACCTTCACTCTCACGAATACAGCCGTGACCGGCGGACTCAGCGCCATCGCGGCCCGCAACTATAGCCTCCCTTCCTTGCAAGCCACGCCCGCCGCCAGCATGCCCCTGCCCGACTACCTCCGCCGTGTCGAGTAACAGATCCAGGCCGGACGCGTAACCTCAGGCGAGCCTTGTAGCCCCAGGGTTGGATTCTTTCCACAGCCCCCTGACGTCGAAGCTCTGTCTCTGGCTGGGCCCTTCCGCGAAGGCTACAAGGCCGCGGACCCGGCGGATGAACCAGCGCGGGGCATCAATCCAGTAGCACTGTCGTCTGCCCGCTACCTCTCCATCCCGAGTACAATTCCTCACACCCGCCCGCCCCCGTGTAACACGCCTCGCCAAGCACCTGGCGGGACAGCAGCGCGCGGACTCTGTGTCTGAGTGCGGAGACCGCTGTGCTTAACCGGATTTTAACGAACTGGTTACGGTTCAGTAACCGCGCCTTCCTAGCCTAGAGGTTCTTACTAATACTTCTGACACGCGAGACCTTAGCCGGCAAGCAAACGTGAAACACCGGTTGGCCTCAGAGGTGAACTCTCAATGGCATTGCGAATACGACACAACAAGATCTTTGTTCTGACCACCCTGTTGGGCGCCTTACTCCTTCCGCCGCTCTCCCTTACGGCACAGACCACGATCGCGGTGACAGACGCGACTCAGGGTCAGGGTCTGTTTCCGGTGGCGCCGGGCTCGCTGGCGACAGCGTCATCAATCGGCGGCAATTTCGTCGGGATCCCCGGGGGCGCCGCCGGTATCGGCGCTGAGACAATCCCCCTGCCATTCAACTTGCAGGGAGTGGTCGTCGAGGTCGATGGTTTGCCTGCCGCCCTCTTGTTTGCGCGCGAAGGCAACGTGGCCGGGGGAATACCCGGTCAAATCAACTTCCAGGTTTCTTGGGGAACGGCGTTCGGGCGCGTACCGATCCGTGTCCTCGTCAACGGGGTCGAAGTCGCAAGCGGCTTCATGAACGTGACCGACGCCGCGCCCGCCCTCTTCGCGTTCTTCGACGGTGGTAACCCGCGGCAGGGGATCATTTCGAACTCGGACTTCTCGCTAAACGGTCCTGACAACCGCGCCCAGCGCGGCAGTTTCCTGATCGCCTGGGGTACAGGACCGGGACCGTTCGATGTCGCGGTTGCCGATGGTGATATCCCGCCGGCAGGTACCCTCCCGGCACCCGAGCTGGACGTTGTCTGCTATCTCTCCGTTGCGGAAGTCGTGCCGGCAACAGCTTTGCAGTCGGCCTTCGTGGGGCTCTGGCAGATCAATATCCCGATTCCCAACCTGTCGTACCTGAGTGGTGAAGTGCCGCTGTTCTGCATGGTGCGGACACCGGGGTCGGCGACAGGAATTCCCACCAATACGGTCAAGCTCTGGATTGCCGAGTAGCGCCGGAGCGCGAGCTGCCGCTTTGCCTATTCGCTTTTGAAAAACTCTATGAGAACCTCTTTTTTATACGAAGGGGGATGTCGTGTGATCATCCTCTATCTATTTCTTGCGATTTGCCCGCTGCCGGCTCAGGAAACTGGGACGGTTGTTGGGAATATCTTCGACGCCCAAACAGGGAATGCGATTCCACAGGTTGCTGTCGAAGTCGTCGGCCTGCCGGACAAGCAAGTCGTAACCGATCTCGAAGGCACCTACGGGTTTTCGCTGCCACCGGGTACGTATTCGATCAAGCTCACCGCCGTCAAGTACCTCCCCGTGACGCTTGATGAGCTTGTTGTCACGGCCGGAGAGGTTTCCGACGCGAGCACGGTCATGATTCTGGCGACGGAGGTGACCACGGTCGAAGTGGTCGAATCCGTTACCGCCACGGCCGCCACCGCGAACTCGACTGTCATGGAAAGACGCTTGGCCCCGACAGTGAGCGACGCAATCAGTGGAGAGGAAATCAGCAACAGCACGGCGTCGGACGCGGCGGGCGCCTTGGAGAAAGTCACCGGTGTGTCGGTCGTGGAAGGCGGGTACGTGTACGTACGGGGCCTGGGGGAGCGCTACAGCGCCACCATGATGAACAACTCGATTCTTCCCACAACCGATCCGGACAGAAGAGTCGTGCCCTTGGACCTTTTCCCGGCGAACTTGATTGACAACATCAAGGTACTGAAAACCTACAGCCCCGATCTGCCCGGCGAGTTTTCCGGCGGCTTGGTCCAAATGAACACGATCGAGTTTCCGACCGCTCCCCATCTCCGGTTCGGCATGAGCTATGGCTTCAATAGCCGGACAACCTTCAAGAACTTCAACACGTATCGCGGCGGCTCCCGCGACTTCCTGGGCCTGGATGATGGCACGCGCGGCATTCCGAGCGTCATCCCGGACAGCGGTCGCCTGTTTCCAGGCTCATTCTCGGCGGAGCAGTTACAGCAGTTCGGCCGTTCTTTCGCCGTGAACTGGCAGCCCATCCAGCAGACCTCAATGCGGCCCAGTCAGACCTACTCGATGTCCGGCGGCAATACATTTGGGCGCTTCGGGATCGTCGGTGCGCTGACGTTCACGAATACTCCTCAGCGATTTGAGGAACTGCGGCGATTCCTGGTGAACTCCGGAGGTGGGAACGCGATCGTTCTTACGGACTACCCCGATTTTGTGTCCGACGTGGAGTCGGTACGTCTGGGCGGGGTGTTTAACTTCGCGTTTCAGGCAACTCCCTCGCACAAACTCGTTGTCCGTAACACGCTGACACGCGACACGGACAAGGAAGCCCGTACGTTTCGAGGCCTGAATGGCGGTATTGACACGAACATCCAAAGTGAACGCCTGCGCTGGGTTGAGCGAGAACTCTGGTCGAGCAGCGTGGGGGGCGATCATCTACTGGCGGGGCTGGGCAACACGCTTGCTAACTGGCAACTTACCTACTCCCGCTCGGGACGCGACGAACCGGACATGCGGGAAGTCGTCCGCGGCATCAGCGATACAGGGGGCGCGCCGCGGTTTCTGGCGTCACCGCAATCCGGGACCAGATTCTACTCCAGCTTCGATGACCGCATTTACGAGCCACTGGCCGAGATCGGCAAGCCGTTCTACTCAGGCCGCATCAGCGGCATTGTGAAGGGCGGGGTTCGTGGGACGTTTCGCGATCGTACGTTTGAGGCGCGCCGCTTTCGGTTTGTCCCATTGCGCTTGTCAGAACTCGATCTGACCGCCCCAAGCAACGAGCTCCTGGGCGCGGAGAATATTACACCGGATCTATTTCAAATCCGCGAGAACACGCGAGGCACGGACTCCTACACGGGCGACATGGACGTTTACGCAGCCTTCGGGATGATTGATTTGGGACTGGGTGGTGGCTGGCGCGTCGTGGGAGGCGTTCGAGTGGAAGACGCCACGATCCGTGTCAATACCATTGACCCACTCGTTCCGGGGGCGGTACCGGCGACGTCAGAGCTCAAGAACACCGACATGCTCCCGGGCGTCAACGTGATCTACAGTTTCAAGCCGAACCAGAACTTGCGGTTCGGCTACGGGCGCACTGTGTCGCGCCCTGACTTCCGGGAACTTTCGCCCTTCGACTTCGTGAACGTCCTGGGCGGCTTTAGTTTCGCGGGTAACCCCGATCTGCAGCGTGCGGTCATTGACAATCTCGATGCCCGCTGGGAGTGGTTCTTTGGGGGAAACCAGGTCTTGGCTTTGAGCTATTTCTATAAGGATTTCACGAACCCCATAGAAGTAACGATCCAGCCGACAAGCGGTGATCTGCGGCAGACCAACATCAACGCTCAAGGCGCTAAGAACCAGGGCGTCGAGGTTGAGTTTCGCAGGAATCTCTCGTTCCTCCAGCCGAAGCTCGCGCCATTCAACATCCAGACGAACTTCACCTTTGTTGACTCCGACGTTCAGCTTGGCGACGAACAACTCGGGATACTAACATCCCTGCATCGGCCGTTGATGGGGCAGTCCCGCTATATCTTCAACTTTATTACCGAATGGTCCCGCCCGCAGTGGCGCAGCAACGCACGTTTCTCTACGAACTATGTCTCTCGAAAGATCACGGACGTAGGAGCGCTGGGACTACCCGACATTTTCCAGGAACCGAATACCTTTCTCGATTTTGTCTATCAGTTCAATATCAAGGAAGAAGGTAACTGGACGATTCGCTTCACGGGAGAAAACCTGACCGACAATCATTTTCACTGGACCCAGGCCGACATCCCGCAGCACAGCTATCGGCTTGGGCGAACATTCAGTGTTGGAACAAGCTTTGAAGTTTTCTAGGGTCTAACGGGACACCAGGCGCCCGTTTGAAGACCGTCGTTCGACAACGAAAGGAACAAGCATTATGCAGCAGCGAACTCATTTAGTTCTATTAGCGATCAGTCTCATGTTGGGCCTAACTCTTTCAGCCGCCGACAGGACAAGAGTCCGTGGTGCGAGAGCCGAATTTGTGTCCGTGAGCCTCAGTGAGGCGGCCCGGGAATTGCCGGCGGGCTCCCTTATCAACACGCCCCTCGCGATGTGGACGTGGAGTGACAAGCAGGTCTACATGCCGGGCCAGAATCTTACGATCCGGTGGACAGTTAAGCCTAACGGCGACATCTACCCCTATACGATTGTTGCCTACGTTCAGAACAATCAAACGGGCGCGAAAACCTATCTGCCCGGCGGGGCCAATGCCACGGATATTTTTGGCAACACACCGGACGATGGCTTCCTGATTACGCGGCCCCCCGCCGCTGAGAAGGCAATCTTGGCCGGCGCGGGCGGCATGTTTTCAGCCGTTGCCATTCCCAATCAGCCCGGCATGCATACGGTCGTCGTGCAGCTTCGAGACTATACGGGCAACCGCATCGTGAAAGCCGCCTACTGGAAATTCAACGTGGTCAGCGGCGTGGAGGTTCTGCCGAATGAGATCACGACAGACCTCACGTTGACGAACGACAAACAATGGAATCTAGCCGGCGCCGTGGTCGTTAAGGACGGCGCGACTTTGACGATCGAACCCGGAACGGTGATCATCGGCCAGCCGGGTTCGCAGCCGCCTTCGGTTCTTGTCATTGGCAATACGGGTAAGCTGATGGCGGCCGGCACTCGCTCCCGCCCCATCATCTTCACCAGTTCACTGCCCTATGGTCAGCGGCGAGCCGGGGATTGGGGCGGCGTGGTTTCACTCGGCAAAGCCCCCGTCAATTGGCCGCAAGGCGTCGGCAACATTGAAGGCCTGCCCCCGGACCCCTCAACTGAGTACGGCGGAGACGATCCCGACCACGATTGCGGCACAATGCGCTATGTGCGTCTTGAGTTTTCCGGCGCGGAGTTAGGCCCGAACGACGAAATCAACAGCTTCACCTGGGGTGGCTGTGGCAAAAAGACCCACGCTTCATTTCTGCAAGCTCACCAGGGCCTTGATGACAGCTTTGAGTGGTTTGGCGGCAACAACGACCTGATGTACGGCTTTTCAAGCTACCCCCGTGATGATCACTTCGACGGACAGATCGGGTGGAGCGGCCGCGTGCAATTTGGGGTTGCGCTGACCAACCTGGATGACAGCAACCGCGGCATCGAGATGGACAACAACGAGAATGACTTCGGCGCCCAGCCTCAAGGTATCTCAACGTTCTACAACATGACGTTTGTGGGAGTCGGCGACACCTTCACCGAGGGCGTGGACGAAGGTACGGTGGCTGGCGTATACCTGCGCCGCGGTGCCGCCGGACACTTCAATAATTTCGTCATCTATAACTGGGTGGACCAGGCTATTGAAGTGCAGCACGATGAGACGTTGGCCAATGGCGCCACGGGCGACCTTACGCTCAACGGAATGCTGTTTTGGATGAATGGCATTGCGTCTGGAGCCCCGAACACGGTCGCCGGCCAAGTCAGCGCGAACGCGGTCCCGTTCGTCAACGGCCAGCCGAACATCATGGTCGCGGACCCGATGCTGCGGCGTCCCCGGGAGTACAGCGATCCCGATCTTCGTCCTCAAGCCGGTTCCCCGGTCTATAGAGCGAACTGGGTTCAGCCGCCCGATGACGGCTTCTTCAATCAGTTCGCTCCGTACAGCGGAGCTTTTGGTGACGTCAACTGGCTCGAAGAGTGGTCCATGCCCGTTCAGGAGCAGGACCTAACTCCCTAGCAGTAGGAGAGCCGATCGACGACCGCTTTCATACATACATACCTTACACTCCCGGGCAGTGAGAGTCGCACTCTCGCTGCCCGGCTTTCTTGGTCCCAGACGGTAAGGCAAACTGTCGAAGGATTCCAGTTTGCCCCGCGCTCACCGCCCACGACTCTAACCGGAGTCCGAATGTGAGCGCCCGCGGAAGGGCCGAGAACCCCACACAGCCTTCAAGAGTTTTCGATGATGCAATGCACCGGTTAGTGCGCGGTGCGGGCGGGATCGAACGTATAGCCGAAGCCGCGGACGGTGTGAATCCACTTCGGCTTGGTAGGTTGAGATTCGAGTTTCTGCCTCAATCGCAAGACGCAAACATCGACGGCCCGCTCGGTAACGCCCCGGTCGCGTCCCCAGACCTGATCGAGCAACTGCTCGCGATCCCAAACCAGCCCCGGGCGTGTCATGAGAAACTCGAGCAACCGAAATTCCGTTGCTGTAAGAGCTACCTTTTCGCCGCTTCGGCTGACCTCCAGCCGGCCACGGTCGAGCGCCAACTCGTCCACGGCCAGGATTTCGGCGGTGAGGTCGTCGCGGCGCAGCAGAGACTGGATTCGGGCGACCAACTCACGCACGAAGAATGGCTTGACGACATAGTCGTTGGCCCCTAGCTCAAATCCCAAAACGCGGTCGAGTTCGGCGCCCCTGGCCGTTAGAAAGATGACGGGCAGCGAAGAAAGCTGAGGGTGCCGGCGGATCGAGCGGCAGATATCAAGCCCGTCCGTGTGCGGCAGCATGATGTCGAGAACCAGCAGGTCCGGCTGCGCGTGCTGCAGAAAGATAATCGCGTCCTGACCCGTGGAGTGACCGACAAGACGATAGCCGACCTTCTCGAGGTTATAGCGCAACAGTTCCTGCAAGTCGGGGTCGTCGTCAATGAGCGCGACAGTTTTCATAGGGCTACCAATCCTTACGCTACAAGCGCTGTGTTAAGAATTGGTTACGGCCCGATTAAACTCCGCTTAAGACGCTCCCCAGTAGGCTCACCGCTCCTCTACATATTGAAAACTTCGTCCCAGGTGACTTCGCGTTGCAGATCAATCGCAATGCGGCCCATGATGGCCGTGAGGGTGCTTTCGGCGGCAAAGAGCGCGGCGTTGTCAGCGGGAACCTCGCCTCTCGTAGCCTTGACGAAGTGCTCGATGACGTCCGCGGTGATGTTGTAGTTGGTTTCCTGATGAGAGGAGCTTTTGCCTTCGGCGTGAACGGTGAAGCCGCGGCGTGATGTCTCGATGACGCCCTTGGTGCCGAAGAAGTATTCACCGACGTCGCGGTAACCGCCGGTGGACATCTGGTTGCCGGAGTGTGTATAGACGCGGCCGTCGGGCAGTTTGTAGTTGACGGCAAGGCTGTCCATGATGTCGCCGATGTTGGTGCGGACGACACGGGCGCCGTAGCCGGTGGCGCTGACGGGGTGCGTGCCGGTAAACCAATTAACGACGTCGATGTTATGGCAGTTCTGCTCGACGATGATGTCGCCGGAGAGCTCTTTATAGAAAAGCCAGTTGCGGACTTTCTCTTCCGACTCGGGATGCCCCTTACGGACAGGCAGCCCGCCACCGAGCCAGGCGGAACGGATCATGCGAATCTCGCCGATGGCACCCTCCAGTACTAGCTCATAGGCGCGTTTGTAGTCTTTGCCCCAGTGCTGCTGGAAGTCGACCATAACGACTTGGCCGGGCTTGATATTCTTGGCGGCGGCCAGTACGCGGCGGACGCCGGCGGGATCGACGGCGACAGGCTTTTCCATGAGGATGTGCTTGCCGGACGCGACGGCGAGCTCGAAGTGCTCAGGGTGCATGTAGGGCGGCGTCGCTATGTAGATGGCGTCGATATCAGCGTCGAGGATGGCCTGCGCGCTTTTATAAGCTTGCGCGTCGGGCGCGGGAAGGCTTTTGCGGACCGCGGCGATCTGGTCGTCGTAGATGTCGGCGAGCGCCGTGAGCTCCGAGTCGCTGTTCTTGACGAAGAGTTCGCTGACGTTCGAGCCGCGCCGCCCGCAGCCGAGCAGGCCGACCTTGATCTTCGAATTGGCGGGTGTGGCGTAGACGGATTCGGGCTGGATGATGGTCCAGCCGGCGGCGGCGACACCGGCATCCTTGACGAAATCGCGGCGGGTGGAAGTCTGCTGTGGCGATTGTTTTTCCATGAAATCCCTCGGTCGTGGGCGGATAGAGGCGTCGCTCACGCCATTTGGATCCTTCGGTTTCAGATTCTAACAGAGGGATCGCGGTGCGGCCCGCGCGTAGATCGCTCCGCGCGAGCACCCCACTCAATCGCCAGCTACAGGCGGCGAGGATGAGCGGACAGTCGTATAGGCGCCGGCGGTTGCTACTTCTTCTTGGCCGGCGGTTTCGCGGCCGGTGGATTTGGGAGTGGTGGTTGCGCGGGAATCTCGGTGGTAGCGATTTTCATCGCGGGGATGCCCATGCTATCACCCAGCCCCGAGAGGGTTTCCAGGTCGATGGGGCCGACGATGTTAACGACCGTGAACTCCTGTTCCTCTTCCGAAAGAACGGTAAATCCCGTCACCTGTTCGTTCTCGACATAGGAATATACGCCCTGCGTCTTGTTGCTGTCCTTGACTTCAAACAGGCGAACCCAGTTGGGGCCTTTGACCTGCTCGCGGATGGCGCTCACGTCCTCTTCGCTATACCCTTGCTTTTTCTTAAACCAAAAGCGCCGCAGATAGACGCCCTTGAGTTTTCCGAGCAGGTTCTTAACGGGGTCGGCGACACCTTTCAGCATCAGGAGCTTGCGTCCGCCTTCGAGCGACTTGCCGTCGAGGTCGACGCTGACAACCTCTTCGGCTTTCTGCTCCATCTGATGGAGGTCCATCTGAAGCTGCGCACCCTGTTGCGCGGCCAGAGGGAGGCAGAACAGAAGCAATGCCGGCAGGTAAACCGTTTTCAAGACTTTCCTCATGGCTGTAGCTCTCGTGGCCGCAAGACAGCGTCACGAGCTTGACTAATTTTCACTCCCGCGGTTTGCAAAGACAAGATCAAATCGGCTTCCGCACGCTGGTCGGCGAGCGTCTCTCTTTCGCTGTAGACAAAGAAGCCCAGACTCAAGGAGGCGGCCATCGCACCGGCGGCTAGCCAGCGCCACGGTCCGCTACTGGGGCGCGGCGCGGCACGGACTTGGCGCATCACCCGCGCCGTGAAGTCCGCTGGCGGCTCGTGGCGAGCCAGGGCTTCCTTTAACTCAAATTCGACCCGCTCCATATACCATCTCCCCCTGTAACTCTTCAACCCTTTCCCTGAGCCGTGCCAAAGCGCGGCGAAGCGTGGTTTTCACCGTGTTGAGCGGCATATCCAGCGCCTCTGCGATCTCTGACAGCTTCAAGTCTTCCTGAAAGCGCAGGATGACTACGATCCTCATCTTCTTCGGCAAGGCCTGGACCTTCTTGCGAAGCGTTTCCGCCAGCATCGGATCCCAGGAAGGGTCCTTCGCGCTGGGCTCGACAACCTCATCGAGAGGCTGATAACGCCGATGTTTGAGCCGCCGCGTGTAATCGATGCACTTCCTCGTGACCGCCTGCCGGAGCCAAAACGTCAAGTGCAGATCCGACTCGATCCGCTCTAAGTTCTTGTACAGCTCAAGATACACATCCTGAGAGACATCCTCCGCGACCGTTCGATTGCCGAAAAAGTTGTACGCGACACTATAGATCATCGACTTGTGATGGTCGATAATCTCCCCAAACGCTTCAGGGTCCTGAAGCGCGTTGTCAACCAGACGCCTTGGCGAACTTTCCACCGCCTTCAAGTGCAGAATACGTCCTCGTGTTCTAGAAAGGTTCAATCTTTCGGTAGAAATACAGCGTGCGGTCCCAGATGGGCTGCAGGACATCGAGCAATTGATGGTCCGATTCGAGAAGCAGCAGCTCCGCATCGAGGTTTTGCCACGTGTATTCGACCGAAGACGCGCTATCCACGACATCATCATACTGACCGTGGAAGATCAGAGTGGGCTGACTGATACGGGGTGCCGCTTCGTGCCGCAAGGCGTCTTCATAGAACGAGTAGCCGATGGCTGACGTGCCTTGCTCGCCGTAGTGGTAGACGGCCAACTCACCCTGTTCACTCCAAGCCTTGAGCTGCGCCTCACCCAAACGCTCCGACCAGCGGCGGACGAAATCGAAAGCCGGCGCCAGCAGCACGACGCCGCACTGAAGTTCCGGATGGCGGGCGGCATAGAGAGCGGCAAGATAGCCGCCCAGGCTCGATCCGATGATGAGACACGGCTGGATCTCGGCGGCGGTGCGCTCGACGATTTCGAGTTGGGAGGAAACCGTCGTATCCCGGAAAGGCCCCGGGACAAGGTCAGGGATGTGCACATCCGCGCCGATCACCTCGAACTGGTTGTAGAAGAAACGCGCCTTCTGCGAGGAGGGGCCTGAAGCGAATCCGTGCAGGTAGAGAATATTCGGCATCGCAAGCGCTCGGCCCTTACAGCCTACCTTGATTCTGAATCGCCGCGCTCGGCTTCGAGGACTTTGTTGAGGCGCCGTTGATGCCTCTGTTCCCCCGAAAAGGCGGCGCCCACGTAGGAGCGGACGATTTCGCGGGCAATCTCGATGCCGATGATGCGGGCGCCGAGGCAGAGCACGTTCATATCGTCGTGCTCGACCCCCTGGTGCGCCGAGTAGGTATCGTGGCACAGGCCGGCGCGGGCTCCGCGGATCTTGTTGGCCGCTACACAGGCGCCGACGCCGCTGCCGCAGACAACGATGCCGCGCTCGGCCTCGCCGGCGGCTACGGCTCGCGCAACGGCGAGTGCGAAGTCCGGATAGTCGTCGAGGGCGTCATATCGGTGCGCGCCGAGGTCGCTGATTTCGTGTCCATCAGACGCGAGCAGCTTGCCGATTTCCTGTTTCAGTTCGAATCCGCCGTGGTCCGCGCCGATGACAACTTTCATAAGCGACGATTCTAGCGGAAACGGGAAATCCGCATGCCACCGGGGTTAGGATGGAGGGGATGCCTGAGTTGAGCCGATTCCTGGGAATCGTCATCTACATGTATTACCGGGACCACGCCCCTGCGCACTTTCACGCTGAATACGGGGAGTTTGAGGTTACGGTAGAGATCGCGACGGGAGTCGTGACAGGCAAGTTTCCCCGACGCGCGATGAATCTAGTGCTGGAATGGTACGCTTTGCATAAGGTGGAGCTAGAAGACAACTGGCTCCGTGCGCGAGGCAAAAAGCACCTCATTCCCATCGATCCCTTGGAGTGACGCAATGTTTGTTCATGTGGTGGAAGCACGGTACATTCGCGACTACATCATTTGGCTGCGGTTCAACGATGGCGCGGAAGGTGAAGTCGACCTATCTGACGAGTTGGAAGGCGAAGTGTTCGGCCCGTTGCGGGATGCGGAGCGATTCAAGCGGTTCTCAATTGCCTGCCACACGCTGACCTGGGATAACGGGGCCGATTTTGCGCCCGAGTTTCTGCGGGAACGGGTCGCTGTTGCCGTGTAAGTCACGGTTTGGCCGCGCCGATAGGGGCAACTGCTGAACGCGACTCACTTGGCAGCGGGCGAAGAACAGCCGAGATGCCTGATTTCACGCCAGCGCAACGAGATGATCCGGCCGTCGCCGGGACCGTTGTTGATTCGCTTCTTCAACATGACTCGACAGATACGCGGCATGCGTTCGTCAACTTCCTGGCGCGGTCGATCGAGTGGGCCGCCCAAGAAAACAATGATCGATGGGGCGTGACGCTGTTTTCGAACTGCCTGTGCCTAAACGTCGGATGGGTCGAGTGTTTCGTCGTGTTCAAGGATGGGATCAACATCCTCGTTGAAGCCGCTTCATCCCCTGTTGAGCTTCATCTCAATGGGCCGAACTACGCGACGGCTCCAGGCTGCGAGATGACAACTCTGGCCGTATCCGATTCGGCCCAGGCCTTAACTGCTCTGACCGAATGCCACCGCGGCGCACCTCGCCCAGCAAGAAGACTTCGTCGAGGGCGCCAAGACAACCTACTTGCTGAGCACATATGAACACAACCCTCGGAACCGCAAGAGATGCCTCGATCACTACGGGCGGGCCTGCTCCGTGTGCGGAATGACTTTCGCGCAGCGCTACGGACCTGACACGAAGGACTGTATCGAAGTCCACCACCTAAAGCCGCTTGCTGTGATCGCGGAGGCACACACGGTTCCGGTTGAGGATCTCCGCCCGGTCTGCCCGAACTGCCACCGAGTCATTCACCGTGGCCTCGACGGCCTCTTGTCCATCGAAGAAGCGAAGGCCCTTCTCACCCACCTCAAAGACGCGATCTGAAGCCATTGCAGCGATGGGAGGGTGCGAAGGTGCGTCCCGCGCGTCCTTCGGCAGTCCATATCGGGTTCAGATGGAGGGCCGCGTTAAACTTACAAGATACCTGTGCCGGCAGCCCCGATGGGCTGCAGGGTCGCTCACGGGGTCGCATGAAACAGGGAACCGACGTCACCAGCCGTATCCGCAAACTTCCCGAAGAGCCGGGCAACTACGAGATCCGTTGCTCGAGCTTTTGGGGTGGTAAGCAGAAACAGGTCCATGCCCGCCGAAAGCTGACGATCTACTAATGACTATCAATTGGCTAGCACATCTACTGCTCTCCACCGCGTTCTTTGTGTCGAGCCTCGCCGCACAGTTCCGTGATCCCTCGCTGCGGCCTGATTACTCCGCGCGCGTCACCATCGTCGTCCAGCGGGAAGATACCGGAGAGGTCGTTCCCGCCCGCGTCTATCTATTCCGGAGCAACCAGCTTTTTCGGTTGAGTCCGACCGAGAGCATGATCGCTTTTAAGCAGGACAATTTCTATCGCAACCGCCCGTGGCGCACGTCGGACAATCCGGACTCGCTCGAGATCGTCGTGCGGGATATGTCGCATGTGATTCTTACCAAGGGAAAAGCCACTTTCGACCTGCCGCCGTGGAAGGAGTACAGGCTGGAAGTGCATCACGGGCTGTTCTACGAGCCGGCCGTCGTCGAGTTTGAGGTTGGGCCGGACGAAGAGAAGACCGTCATCGCGAAGGTCAAGCCGATGGCGCCCGGCCGGCAGGAAAAGTGGATCAGCGCCGACGACCATGTCCACATCATGCGATCGCGTGAGGACGACGACCTGCTGTTGCGTTGGATGGAGGCTGAAGACCTGCATGTTTTGAACGACCTGGAAGGCCAGCGTCAGCAGCATTTCGGCGTGCAGTACGCGTGGGGTACGGCGGGTGAGGGGCGGCGGCCGGGGCAGTCGATTCGCTCGGGACACGAAACACGCAGCGACTTTTTCGGCCACGTCCTCGTGCTGGGCGGTAACCGGCTGCTGCGACCGCTGGGCATCGGCGACATGTACGGCAACTCGCCGTATGCCTATCCGCACCCTTACATCACTTTTTCCGAAGGGCGCAAGGCGGGCGGCATGGTGGGCTATGCTCACTTTCACGGCAGCCGCGACCATTCGCAGTTCATCATGAACCTGGCGTTAAACACGCTCGACTTCGTCGAAGTGATGCAGTACGCGCTCATCAAGACCGAAGGCTGGTACGAGTTGCTGAATGCCGGGTTTCGCGTGACAGGTACGGCGGGATGCGACTGGCCCGACCCGACCGATCACTTCGTCCCGTGGGAACGGCGGCTTCCGCTGCTAGGGCCGGAGCGAACGCTTGTGAAGGCCGAGCCGGGTGAATCGGCGTGGGAAACCTGGGCCGACGCCGTAAAGCGCGGTGATGCCGTTGTGAGTAACGGGCCCCTGCTCGATTTCACTGTCAATGGGCGCCCCCTGGGGACTGTGATTGAATGGGACGGCAAATCTACGAAGGTTCAGGGAACGGCGACGGCGGTGTTTCATCGGCCGCTCGACTACGTGGAGATCGTCGCGAACGGTAAGGTCATCGCCTCGAAAAAAGGTGATGGCGTGCATAAAGAGCTAACGCTGCCGTTTGAAGTGGAACTCACTGAGAGCACTTGGATCGCGGCTCGCACCGAGAGCCCTAAGTTGCGCGACGATATCCGTATCTGGGCGCACACGAACCCGGTCTATGTGTTGAAAAACCGGCAGCCGGTCTACGTGCGGGCTGATCGAGAGTCGGTACAGCGCAAATGGGACAGCGAGATCGAGTTCTACAAAACCGCTGGGTTCGTGTTTGAGAACGAGGAACAGCGCACCGAACTAATGGACTTGGCGGAACGCACCCGGCAGCTTCTCCAGGGACCGCAACCCCCTTGGCCGACGAGTCGATGACGGATTTTCGATGACTGCTTCCGGCGGTTCCCTGGCGCTGCTGACTGATCTCTATCAGCTCACGATGGCGCAGGGCTATTGGAAGACCGGGATGGCCAGTCACGAGGCCGTCTACCATCTATTCTTTCGCCGGAACCCGTTTCGGGGAGGCTTTGCTGTCTGCTGCGGACTCGATCAAGTCGTCGAGTTCATGGACAAGTTTCGCTTCGATGACACGGATCGCGACTATCTGGCGACGCTCAAGGGCAACGACGGCCAGCCGCTTTTCGAGCCGGCATTCATCAAGTACTTGAGGGGCTTCAAGTTTGAATGCGATGTGGATGCGATACCTGAAGGGACGGTGGTCTTCCCGCAGGAGCCGCTTGTGCGGGTGCGGGGACCCCTGCTGCAATGCCAACTGCTCGAAACGCCGCTGCTGACGCTGGTCAATTTCCCGACGCTGATCGCGACCAAGGCGGCGCGTGTCTGCATGGCGGCACAGGGCGAGCCCGTACTGGAATTCGGCCTGCGGCGGGCGCAGGGTATGGACGGCGGGTTGTCGGCGAGCCGAGCCGCTTACGTCGGCGGCTGCGTCGGAACGTCGAACGTGCTGGCGGGAAAGCTCTACGGCATCCCGGTAAAGGGGACGCACGCGCATAGCTGGGTGATGTCGTTCGATACCGAACTGGAGTCATTCAAAGCCTATGCCCGCGCGATGCCGAACAATTGCATCTTCTTGGTGGACACCTACGACACGATCGAAGGGGTCGGCCACGCGATTCAGGCGGGGCAGGCGCTACGACAACAGGGTCATCAGATGGCAGGTATTCGCCTTGATTCCGGCGACCTGGCTGATCTGAGCATCAAGGCGCGCCTCATGCTCGACGAGGCGGGTTTCGGGGATGCGGCAATCGTCGCGTCAAGTGACCTGGACGAATACAAGATCGCTGAACTCAAGAAGCGCGGCGCGAAGATCGCGGTTTGGGGTGTAGGGACGCGTCTGGCAACGGCCTACGACGAACCGGCCCTGACGGGTGTCTATAAGATTTCGGCGATCCGCGAGCCGGGCGGCGACTGGAAGCACAAGATCAAGTTGTCAGACGATCCTGCAAAAGGGTCGACACCGGGGATTCAGCAGGTGCGGCGGTTCTCTCGCGATGGACGGTTTGTCGCCGACCTGATTTACAACGAGACAAGCCCGCCCGACGGCGAGTGGAGCGGGCGCGATATAGAGAACACCGGAGAAGCCATCAACTCTCTGGCGGGGAGTGAATCGGAAGATCTGCTGAAACCTGTCCTTCGCGAGGGTGAGCTGGTGTACACTTCACCTTCGATGGACAAGATGCGGCAGCGATGTTTGTCTCAGCTGGACGCGCTCGATCCCGCGCTGAGGGAAGCCGCGCCGTCATCCCACTACCCCGTGGGGCTCGAAACCAGTCTCTTCGAACTGAAACGAAAACTGGCCGCGGCAAAGCGGTAAGACAAGCCGCGGACCCCAAAACTGGGTCCACGCTACGAGCGTCGCCACGTTTCCCAGCACACCTCGCGCGGAACGCCACACCAACCCTTCAAGCTACAATCTGAGGGTCCGTTGCCGGGCGCTCGGGAGGATCAATTTCATGCAGGAAGCCGTCATCATTCATGCTTTGCGCACCGCCGCGGGCAAGGCTCCGCGCGGCACGCTCAAAACGACCCGCCCAGACGACATGGCGGCGGCGGTTATCAGCGAGATCGTCAAGCGCACGCCCGAACTTCCCACGGATGAGATCGAAGATGTGATCCTGGGCTGCGCCATGCCCGAAGCCGAGCAAGGCATGAACGTGGCGCGGATCGCGAGCCTGCGGGCCGGCCTGCCGGATTCGGTGCCTGGCATGACCATCAACCGTTTCTGCAGCTCCGGTCTGCAATCGATTGCGCTGGCCGCGGATCGCATTCGCGGCGGCGGCGCAACGGCCGTGATCGCCGGGGGCACCGAGTCGATGAGCTTAATCCCCCGCTCCGGGCACAAGCTGGCGCCGAATCCCTGGGCGATGGAGCACATGCCGCAGATCTACATCAACATGGGACTGACGGCGGAGAAGGTCGTCGCCAAGTACGGCATTCCCCGCGACGCGCAGGATGAGTTCGCGCTCGGCAGCCACCGCAAGGCCCAAGCGGCGCAGAGCGGAGGCAAGTTCGACGACGAGATCGTACCTCTCAAGATCAGCGTCACGACGGCCGATAACGGCACGGCCCATACGCACGAGATGGTGTTCGCCCGCGACGAAGGCATTCGCGCCGATACGGATCTGGCACAGTTGGCCGCACTGAAACCGGTCTTCCAAGTCGGCGGCGTGATCACGGCGGGCAACTCGTCGCAGACGAGCGATGGCGCGGCGGCGGCGCTCGTGATGTCCGCCGAGCGCGCCGCGGAGCTGGGACTGAAGCCGCTGGCTCGCTTTGTCAGTTTCGCGACAGCGGGCGTGCCACCGGAGATCATGGGCATCGGGCCGGCCGTGGCCATCCCCAAGGCGCTCGCACTGGCCGGATTGACGCTCGAAGATATCGACATCATCGAACTCAACGAAGCATTCGCCGGACAGGCCCTGGCGGTCATCAAACTTGTTGGCCTCGACCCCGAGCGCGTCAACGTCAACGGCGGCGCCGTGGCTTTAGGGCATCCGCTGGGCGCGACCGGCGCGAAACTGACAGCCACGCTCCTGCACGAAATGCACCGCCGCCAATCGCGCTACGGCATGGTCACGATGTGCGTCGGCGGCGGACAAGGGGCCGCCGGCATTTTCGAACGAATCTAATCGGCCGCGGCTCTACGTTTCTCATGGCGACAACCCAAACGAATCCTGCTCACCTGATAACGGCCCCCGCCGGCGGCGGCTTTCTCCTCGCCGACGCTTCGGTGGAAACAGTATTCACGCCGGAAGACCTGAACGAGGAGCAGCGTCAAATCGAATCCACCGCCGACCGCTTCATGACTGAAGAAGTCGTTCCCCGCGTCGCCGATTTGGAGGCGCAGCAACCGGGGCTGGCCCGCAAGTTGATGAAGCAGGCAGCGGACTTGGGGTTACTGGCGGCGGGCGTTCCCGAGCAGTACGGCGGCCTCGAGATGGATATGACGACGGGACAAGTCGTCGCCGAACGTTGTGGCCGCTACGCATCATTCTCGACAACCTACGGGGCCCACACCCACATCGGCACTCTGCCGCTCGTGTACTTCGGCACCGAAAAGCAGAAGCAGCACTACCTGCCGAAGCTAATCGGCGGCGAGTGGATTGGCGCGTATTGTCTGAGCGAACCGCAAGCCGGCAGCGATGCGCTGGCTTCGCGCACGCGCGCCGAGCTATCGGCCGATGGCAAACACTACATCCTCAACGGCGAGAAGATGTGGATCTCGAACGGCGGTTGGGCGAACCTGTTTACCGTGTTCGCGAAGGTCGATGGCGAGAAGTTTACAGCCTTTCTGGTCGAGCGCGATTGGGACGGCGTCAAGCCCGGCGCTGAAGAAAAAAAGATGGGCATCAAGGGCAGTTCGACAACGCCCTTGGTTCTCGATAACGTGGCCGTCCCTGTCGAGAACGTCCTAGGGGAGATCGGACGCGGGCACGTCATCGCGTTCAACATACTCAACATCGGGCGTTTGGAGTTGGGCGCGGCGTGCGTGGGCGGCGCTAAGAGCGTCATCGCCGTCACGATCGAATACGCCAAGCAGCGAACGGCATTCGGCAAGCCAATCTCAGACTTCGGATTGATTCAGGCAAAGCTCGCCCAGATGGCGGTTCGGCTCTATGCGACCGAATCGATTGTGTACCGCACGTCGGGCATGATCGATGCGCGTTCCGAAGGGCTGAACTGGACCGATGGCGATGCCGGCGCCAAGCACCTGAAAGCGATCGAGGAGTACGCGGTCGAATGCTCGATCGTGAAGGTCTATTCTTCCGAGTCGCTCGACTACATGGTGGATGAAGCCGTGCAGGTACATGGCGGCTACGGCTTCCACCAGGACTACAGCGTCGAGCGCTCCTACCGCGATTCACGTGTCAATCGCATCTTCGAAGGGACGAACGAGATCAATCGGCTCCTCATGACGGGGATGCTACTGAAACGCGCAGCTCAGGGTCGGCTCGATTTGATGTCAGGTACCCAGAACGCCCTGCGAGAAGCGGCGAGCGGCGCTTCGAGAATCGACGGGAGTGTACCCCCAGAGCGAGATATATTGCGCCGCGCAAAGCACGCAATGCTGATCTGCGCCGGGGCGGTTTACGAGCGTTTTGGCGACAAGATCGAGGAGCAGCAGGAAGTCGTCGCGGCACTAAGCGACATCATGATCGGCATCTATGCCGCCGAGTCGGCGCTACTGCGGTCTAGGAAGCTGAGCGGCCGGGGGCGCGGCGAATGTGCGCGGGATATGGCCCGGCTACTCGTCTACGATCTACTCGCGGAAGCTCGCCGGCACGGGCTGACGGTCCTCGCTGCTTGCGGTCCAGACGAGAAGATTGTGCAGGCCTGCCGGCTGATTGCAAGACTTACGGACCGCCCGCCGCTCGATACGATCGCTCTGCGCCGCCGCATCGCCGGCCGCCTCATTGCCGCCGAGAAATTCGTCGTCTAGCCTTCATCCGCCGGATTCCCCAATACGTATGTCCCAGCGGCAACGCATCGTCCTCGCCATCGGCCTCCCCGGCGCCGGCAAGTCCACCTGGTTCCACAAGCAAGGCATTACACCGCTTTCAAGCGACCATCTGCGCTTCCTCCTCGCGGACGACGAAGACGAGCAGGGTTTCCAAGCGGAGATCTTCCGCACACTGCGTTTTCTGCTGGACATGCGCGTCAAGATGGGCCGGCCCGTGAGTTATATCGACGCCACCAATCTCGTCATCGAACAGCGACAACCGTTCCTCGATCAGGCGCGAGAGTTGGACGTAGCAATGGAGGCGATTTTCTTCGACGTCCCGCTTGATGTCTGCCTCAAGCGGAACAGCGGCCGCCAGCGGCGCGTCCCACAGGATGTAATGCAGGCCATGGCGGAGGCTCTGGAGCCCCCGACAATCGAGGAAGGTTTTTCGAAGATCACCGTGATCGGCGTGCGGGGTGAAACGCTCTCGGAACACGAAGAGAATCTGTAAGGCTGATAATCTAGAAAGGCCGTCACAGAGACTATCGAGATTAAACGTAGGGGCACGCCATGGCGTGCCCGCGCACGCAGCATCCCGTACGTCTACGTCGGGGCGGACTGACTTCGACTCAGATGGAACCGATTACCACCAAGGAATCACGCGGCCTGCGTATCGAAGCCCTTTCGCGGCGCGATTTGCTCCGTTGGGGAATCGGCGG
>JAQBUE010000095.1 GCA_027624045.1 Acidobacteriota bacterium | reverse complement strand
TGAGCCCGGCTGCCAGGGGAACGTTCTACTTTGCTCAATCAGGGGATCTTTCTAAATTGCGTTGACACTACATGCTGGAGAGAACCTGCGCAGCCTCGAAGGGCCCCGCTGCGCCGGCTCAGCGGAGCAGCCGCTCAACCGGTCAGCTATGCCCCTGTTTGCTCCAGGGCCTGCTCCATCGTCGAGCGAGCGCGGGCCATCAAGTCGGCGCGGTCTTGAGTGGTGAGGCCTGTCGTCGGGATCGGCTCGTGAAAGTGTAGGGTCACTTCGCCCGGCTGCACCCAGTTACGTCCCTTGGGCATGAGCTGCCGGCTGCCGTGGACAGTGATAGGTACGATGGGCACCTGCGCTTCGATCGCCATCGAAAACGGGCCGGGGCGAAACGGCAGCAGCTTGCCGTCGGGGCTGCGCGTACCTTCGGGAAATACCAGCAGCGAGATGCCTTGCCGCAAGGTGGCGACGCTGGCTTCTACGGCTTTGCGCCGCGAGTCGCGGTCGCCGCGGTTCACATAGATGAATCCCCCCAGCCCCATCACGTAGCCCAGCACCGGGATGCGTCCCAAAGACTCTTTCAACACGACAGCGATACGCGGCAGTGTGCCGAACAAGGCCGGCGGATCAAGATTGCTGACGTGGTTGCAGACGAAGACAGCCGTGGCGGGCGCGAAAGCGCGCTCCAGGTGCAGTAGCTTCAGCCGTATGCCGGCCAGCCGGAGGGCCGCATTGGCACCGATCTGAGCGGCGCGATAGATCGGTTTGATGCCTCGCGTGATCCACGTGACGGGGACGAAAATGGCCGCCGCCACGAGTACGTAACAGACCAGAAAAGGGCACACAAGTAAGAAGGTCCGAAGCATGAGGCACGACCCGCCATTGTGGTATCTTACTGGTCGCTAAAGCAAGCCCCGGTCGCTGAAGCAAGCCCGGCCGCTAAAGTAGGCCCTGGTCGCTAAAGTAAGCACAAGTGCCGCACATGCCGATGAAAAAGACTTCGAGACGTGGATTCGGGAAGACCTTGGCCGCTTGCACCGCCTCGGCGGGCATGGCCTCCACCGCGCTGGCTCAGGAAAAACAGGCCGATCCGGAAGCCGCGCCGCCTTGCACCATCAATCCGGCTCTGGGTGAGTTCGATCTTCCACGCAGCGCCGAGCCCGCTTTCACCTTCAAAGCCTGACGAGCCTCCCAACCCCGATGGACGAAGACGTACTGTACTCAACGATTCCTGAACTGGGCGCGCATCTTGCCAAGCGTAACTTCACGAGCCGAGAACTGGCCGAAGCCTATCTCGGGCGTCTCGGCGAACTCGGCCCACGCTTCAATTCCCTGGCCCGCCTGACCGAGCAGACTGCTTTGCAACAAGCCGATGCGGCCGACCGCCTCTTTGCGCAGGGGCGTATCGAGGGGCCCTTGCAGGGCATCCCCTACGGCGTAAAAGATCTCCTCTCGGCCAAGGGATACATTACGTCGTGGGGCTCTGAGGTGTTTCGTGAGCAGCGCTTCGATCACGATGCGGCCGTTGTGAGAAAGCTGGCGCATGCGGGCGGCGTTCTCGTCGCGAAGCTTGCCATGGTGCGATTCGCCGGTGGCGGTGGCTACGATCACCCCACCGAATCGCTTCACGGGCCAGGCAGGAATCCTTGGAACCCGAAGTACTGGGCCGGCGGCTCGTCGAGCGGGTCCGGCGGTGCGGTGGCCACGGCGATGACGCCGTTTGCGATCGGCTCTGAAACCTGGGGCTCGATCGTCGGACCGTGCTCCTATTGCGCGGTGACAGGTTTGCGGCCGACCTACGGTCTGGTGAGCCGCTATGGCGCGATGCCGCTTTCGTGGACCATGGACAAGCTGGGGCCGATGTGCCGCTCCGTGGAAGACTGCGCATTGGTGCTCGACGCCATTTCGGGGCCCGATGCCAACGACCCTTCGCAATCCGGTCACCGCTTTCGCGCCGCTGCCCCGTCGCCCCCGGTCTCCTCGTTGCGGATCGGGTTTTCCGAGGTCGACTTCGGCGAATGGGCCCATCCCGATTCACGGCCGGCGCTGAACGAGGCGCTGCGCGTTCTGCGGGATACCGGCGCGGTTTTTAAGGACGTCGCCTTGCCCGAAATGCCGTATAGCGCCGTCGCCCGAACCCTCATCTCCTGCGAAGCCGCATCGGTGTTTGAGGACATCATCCGCGCCGAGGAGTTTGAAAACCATCCCGATTCGCGGCAGAAAGAAGGATTCCGGCGCGGACTTCAAATTCCCGCAACCGACTACCTCAAGGCGATGCGGCTGCGCCGCCTGATGCAGGCCAAAATCGCCGAGTTCTTCGAAGACGTTGACATCGTCGTGCAGCCGGCATCGGCCAATACGGCCCCGCTGATCGAAAAAGAACCCGACAGCCCCGAGACACCTAAACCGGAGCTTTCGAGCAAAGGTAACACCGAGCTGGGGGCGGCGGGAAACGCCACCGGGCTGCCGGCCCTGACGATCCCTTGCGGCTTCGGCCAGAATGGCCTGCCGACAGCGCTGCAGCTTGTAGCGCGTCCCAACAACGAAGCGGCCTTAATCGCCCTCGGTAAAGAGTTCCAACGCCAAACCGACTGGCACCGCCGCCGCCCTCCGTTCTGAGAACTAAGCCGGCGGACTAGAAAGTCAGTTTGCTCGCACGTACAGCCACGCGTGTACCCCTGCCGCGTGAGAGAAACAGTGCCCCAAGCCAAGAAACGACAAAATACGAAACAAACCCACCCCGGCCGCGCGACCCCGATCCGGCTCAGCAGTTCAGCCAGCGGCTCAAGCGAAAACAGCTCAAGCGCACTTCACGAAACACCAGTCACACCGCCCCGCTCGATTTATTCTCATACCCTGCAATAACTTACACTTTCTGATCCCCGCCAGCCGCACCAACGCGGGTTATACTTGCCATGGTTGCGGTCTGCATCTCTCACGACAGACGAGACGAAATGAGTGAGAAGGCCGTCCGCACGAGGCGCGACTCGCTCGGAAGCCCCTGCCTTCTCGTGTTGAGGTGCGCTTAACGGCACTTTCCGGCATGAAAAGCTCGTGCAACACAGTGATCGAGGCCTCAACCGCAGCGTGATTTTTACGTTATTGAAAATAAAGGAGTTACACGATAACTACGGGCGTACAGACAGAGCGGGAAAAGTCATACATGTTGCAAAATGATGCAAAGTGTTGCACGGAGTGAATCGAGTGAACCCAAAATCCAAATTCAGAGTACGTACTCCACGCTCAGGCCTTCAGCGCTCCCGGCCGGCCAGTCTCAACAACAAATGACGCCCGCGTCGAGATCGCCCCCCCGGGCTTATCGACGAAATCCATCACCCGATAATCCGCCTGACACGTCTCCGCTGTCAGCGCGCAAGTTACATATCCCCGCTGGGCGTTGAAAAACTTGACGAACGGATTCTCCGCGAGAACCTTTTCCGTATCCTCCCGCCGATCCATCCCGTTCCCACCCGACGTGATCGAGGTGCCTACAAACTCCGTCGCCACCGGGGCCGAACCGGGATCGTTCAAATCCTCCGGAAGGTCGCAAACCCAGTTCGTGTGGATATCTCCCGTCAGTACAACCGCATTTTCGATCGAGCCTTCCTTCAGAAACGAGAGGAAGCGGCTCAAACCCGCCGGGTACGCCGCCCACTTATCCATACTGTAGATTTTTTCCGGCCCGGCGACGCGGTCCAGCGGCGCCAGCATCACTTGTTGCGGCAACACCTTCCAGCGCGCCCGCGACGCCTTGAGCCCGTCGAACAGCCAACGCTCCTGGGCTTCACCCAGCATCGTGGCCTTCGGATCGAACACTTCGTCGCACAGCACCTTGTTGCCGTCGCCGCATGGCTGATCGGTCCGATACTGCCGCGTGTCGAGCACATCAAACTGCGCCAAGTCGCCAAACGCGAACCGCCGATAGAGCCGCATGTTCGGTCCGTCGGGCATAGCCGACCGCCGCAGGGGCATCGTCTCGTAGTACGCCTGATACGCCGCCGCCCGCCGCTGAAGGAACGCGTCGTGCTCCATCGGCCCTATTTCTTCCGGGAAGTCCGACGCATAATTGTTGTCGAACTCGTGGTCATCCCAGGTCACGATCCATGGGAACGCGGCATGGGCGGCCTGCAAATCCTCATCCGACTTATAGAGCGCGTAGCGGTTGCGATAGTCTTCGAGCGTCATGATCTCAGCACTGTTGTGCTTGCGGGGCCGCTCGTCGGCACTCGGCCCGCCCTCATAGATGTAGTCCCCCAGGTGGAAGACGACTTCCAGGTCCTCCGCTGTCATGTGACGGAGCGCGCTGAAATAACCCGTCTCGTAGTGCTGGCACGAGACAAAGGCAAAGCGCAACTTCTCAAGCCGGACATCCGCCGCATCGGCAGTGCGCGTCCGCCCACGCTGACTTTCCTCCGATCCCGCCCGAAACTCATACCAATACCAGCGGCCCGGCTGCAGGCCTTCGACTTCCACGTGAACCGAGTGCCCGAGTTCAGGCGACGCCATCGCCGTGCCGCTCTGCACTTCCCGCAGCATGTTCGAGTCGGAAGCGATCCGCCAATGCACTTCATACGACTGGTCGGGCGGTAATCCGCCGCCGTTCAGCGGCTCAGGAGCCAGCCGCGTCCAAAGCACCACGCCCTCCGGCGTCGGGTCGCCGGACGCAATACCCAACGTGAACGGGTTCTTCCCAAACCGCGGCTCTCCCTGTCCACAACCTGACGTGAGGCCCAGATAAGGCAAGCCAACGAGCGATGCCCCCCCCACCAAAAACCGTCTCCGATCGAATCGTGACGTAGCGCTCCGCAATATCTGGCTCATGTAAGCTCCGTTCCTTCTTTCTAACCTTGCTGACCTTGCCTACCCAATAGTATCCGCCGCCGGTGCTACATTCAAACCCAAGGATCGCCCGTTTCAGCAGTCGGTCGCATTCTGGCCGACAAGCAGCGCCTCTTTGGAAACCGACCCTTGACGACCGCCCTCAGAACAACTGCCTGCTGCTTGGCCGCCATCGCCACCTGCTATCTGAGTCTGTTGGCGGCGTGGCTCGCTTGGCGCCTACCGACTCTGCTGATTCTCCTTCTGCCCGATACGCGAATCTCTCGGGTACGAGTGCGCGGCTTGCTTCCGGATTTCGACGTCTCGGGCATGAACGATCCCTCGTTGATGCAATTCGTCTTTCAGGACGCCCTCGGACTCTTGCTGGCTCTCGGCGTTGTTATCGGCGGACCAGTGCTCTGCGGCAAGGCGCGCCGCTGGGCGCGTTTGTTTCTTGCCTTCGCCGTGCTGTGGGCCTCTACGTTTCTTATGTTCGCCGTTCTAGTCTTCGCTACGGGACGCGGAAGCCCCTTGGAGACGACCTTGCGATTCTTCGCGCTTGCCGATTTCGGCGAACCTGTTTTCGGTACCGTTCTTGCCGTCGCGACAGCCCTGATCGTACTTGGCTTGCTGTCCCACACCGTCGGGTTGATCTACGTCGGCGAGACCGCAGGCCGTCGGGATCGCTTTGCATGGGGTCTCGCGCTCTTTGTCGTACCGGTTGCGGTCCTCGATTGGTATCAAGCTGGAGCGCCTTTCAGAATCGGTTTCTGGGGGCCGGGGTTGCTGCTCTATGGACCGACATTGATTGCGGTACTTGCCCTGCTCGGAGCGCTGTGGCGGCCGCGCCTGGCGAGCGCGCCGCTGCAACTGGGTGGACTCGGGGGAATCGCGATGCTCTGCCTGGCCGCGTCGGCCTATGCCTGCACTGCTTACTTGAGCCGTATCGAACCGGCCCCACAAGCCGAAGCCCATTTTGACGAACACCAGTCCCGCCATTGGGACCTGCGCTTCGAGCAAGGCGCTTTCACTCCCGAACAGCGCACGGCATGGGGCCGCGACGCCGATATACGCCTTGAAGCCCTAGCCCTCAAGCTCGGCCATTCACTCGAAGCCTCCCCCCGCCTTGCTTACATCCACGTCACCACCGGCAGCAAGCGCGCCGTCGCCCCCGAGCGGCGCACTGACAGTCCTTATCTGATCGATCCCGCCAGCGGAGCCCTGTACCACTTATTGGCCATCGATCGTTCACTGGGCGACCCGCGCGGCGAGGCCCTGCTCCTGCTCCGAGAAGCATGGGGAGAGCCCGGCTCAGAGACCGTCGCCGAGGCCATCGCCCGCTCCTTGGCGGGGCAATACTTCGGCCACGATCTCGCCGCCTACGCCCGCCGCATCACATGCGAAGAACAGCCCTATACCGTGGCCGAAATCCTCGCGCTGCACGAAGAGTACCTCTCGCCGCTCGTCCGCGACGCCCTCGCAGGCGCCTGGGTCGGCAGTCTCGACACAGCACACCTCAAAGCGGTCTACACCGCGCCTCTCTCCGCCGGCAACGACGACACCTTCGCCCAGACACTCAACTCCACTTGACCGCGGCTGGAAACAGCCTGGAAAGACTACATCGAGCACCAGCCCTGCCCGGACCCGCGCCCGTCCAGCCTCACACCCGCTCATCGCAATCACAGAGGCATCACGTTCACTCACGAATTCAGAAACGGAGGGGGCTACGGTTCCGATATGGCCGGCGAGCAACTGAGGCGCATTCGCGCGCTCGGCGCGACTGCCATCGCGCTCATTCCCTACGCAGGGACCGCCACTCCGCCGGAGACGACGATTCGCTTCCGGATGTCCGAATCCGACGAGCGCGTCGTTCGTTCCATCGAGCAAGCTGATGAAGCGGGCCTCCACGTCATGCTGAAACCCCAGATCTGGGGCCGAATCTTCACCGGCGATTTACGATTCGACCGTGCCGAGGATTTCGAAGTCTGGTTCAGCCGCTACCGCCGCTGGATCTTGCACCACGCGCGCCTCGCCGAGCTGCACGGCGTCGAACTGTTCTCAATCGGCAACGAGCTGAACGGCATGACGGTTCACGAGCAGCACTGGCGCCGCCTCATCCGCGATGTGCGGCGTATCTACAGCGGCCCCCTCACCTTCGCAGCGAACTGGAATGAAGAATTCGAGCGGATCACCTTCTGGGACGAGCTCGACTACCTCGGGGTGAACTTCTACTTCCCACTCGCCGAGCGGGGCGAACGTCCGCGCCCCGACTCACGCCGCTTGCGCGAACTCACGGCTCGACTCGAAACCATGCACCGCCGCTACGGCAAGCCAGTGCTCTTCACCGAGGTCGGCTACCCGCCACTAGCGACCGCTGCCTCCGAACCGTGGAAGGAAACCAAAGCCGCCTTCGACGAGCAACTCCAAGCGGAATGCTACCAAGCCGTCTTCGAAGCCTTCTCGGAAAAACCCTGGTTCGCCGGGATGTATTGGTGGAAATGGCCAAGCCACGGCCAAGGTTCAGCCTTCAGCCCAAGCCACAATCCAATCGACAAGCCCGCCCTAGATGTCCTTCGCGCGTGGTACGGAAAACGCTGATCCCTGGTCGACCTGAAACATCTATTCCATCAGCCCACAGCCCATCTTGAGGCCCTGCTCCGCGACTTTCTGCGATACTGTTCCCCTATGCGTCCCAACCGAACCAAACAACTTCTTCAACAGGGCAAAGCCGCTTTGGGCTGCGCCGTCGTGCAAACCCGTTCGGCCGAGATCCCGCGCATGTTTGCCGCGGCCGGCTTTGACTGGGCCTTTATTGACACCGAGCATGGCGGTTTCACTATCGAAGCCGTGCAAGAGCTCGTCCGTACTTGCTTACTCACATCCATCACTCCCATCGTGCGTGTTTCCGACTTGCAGTACACGCTCGTTGCGCGCGCGCTGGATCAAGGCGCGGAAGGAGTGCTATTCCCGCGCGTCGAAGATCCCGAGCGTCTGGCCCAAGCCGTGACCTGGGCCAAGTTTCCGCCACAGGGCATACGCGGCTACGGGCTCATGCCGCAGCAGCTTGGCTACGAGGCGGTCAGCTTCGCGCAAGCGATCGAGCACGCCAACTCCGAGACGCTCGTGATCTCGCAAGTCGAGACACAGCGGGCACTCGACTGCTGTGACGAGATGGCGGCAGTCCCCGGCGTGGACGTTCTTCTGGTGGGCCCAGCGGACCTCTCGATCTCATTGGGCGTCGGCGGCGAGTTCGAGCACCCCAAGCTGATCGCGGCGATCGAGGGCGTGATCGAGTGCTGCCGCCGCCACAACAAAAGCGCCGGCATTCAGGTTCGCAACGCGCAACTGGCCAAGATGTGGATGGAGAAGGGCATGCAGCTCATCGGATGTATGAGCGAGCATGCCTTGCTGTGGAATGCCGTCAAAGGGCTCGCCACCGAACTGCAAACGGCCCGCGACGGTCTGTGAGGCCCCAGTAGCGACCGGCGCTCATGCCGGTCTAAGCCCACCTGCCGTCATTCGCCGGCACAGTCCGCCGTACCTAAACCCAAAAGCCACAGGGGAACAATCCGACGGTTCGCGGTGTCTGTGTTCCTATGCCGATCAACGTGCGTTGTCTCACGATCCTCTCGCTTCTCGCGACCTTCTGCGCTCCGGCTCAACAAGCCGACCGCCTCATCCAAGCCGTGGTCGCCGGCCACTCCCTCGGCAACGAGCCGAAGGGCATCGCCGCGCTCGAAGCCTTGCTTGCAGAAGGATTGGATGTCAACGCCGCCGACTCGGCCGGTTGGACCGCTCTCATGCAGGCCTGTCTCGAAGGGCGGCCCCGGATCGTCGCCTTACTCGTGAAGCACGGAGCGGACGTCAACGCCTCCCAGGCAAAATTCGGTACGCCGTTGATGATCGCTTCGGGCCTCTCGATCGTGCGTCGCCGCGTTGAGAACATCGAGAAGCGAGGACTCCCCGAGTCTTGGAAGGCGCAGGAACTGGCGGCTCCGCTCGAGATCGCGACAATTTTGGTTCAGGCCGGAGCCCGCGTCAGTGCGCAGCACCACGACGGCCGCACAGCCCTGATGAATGCCGCCCAACTCGGGTGGACTGACCTGGTGCGCTTTTTGCTCGACTCCGGCGCGGATGTCAGTCTGCGGGACGCCGAGGGCCGATCTGCCATGGATTACGTGAGTTCCACCCGCGCCGCCGAGATCGAACAGCTCCTCGTGGCGGCCGGTGCGCCCCAACGTTCCGGTAAATCCGGACGTCTTGTCTGCGACGCCCAACTGCGTCTCGCTGATCTCGGGTACAGCGACACAGTCGTCGATTGCATCGAAGGAAACTCTTTGCGGGACGGCCTGCTTTCTTTCCAACGAGCTGAGAACCTGGAGGCGACGGGCCGGCTGGACCCAGCCACCATCGCCGCGCTCGGTTTCTAACCAAGCGCTGGAGGCATGAAGCCAAGCCCCAGCAGGCGCCTGCCACCTGCCGTCACTCGTCGGCACAGTCCCGCCGTCCCTCGATTTGCGAAGATACACCTGTATGTCATTCATGATGGACGAAATCGAGCAACAGCCCGCCGCGCTCGAGCGCACGCTCCGCGAAGAGTTGCCCAAGATCGAGGCCTTCCGCCGCCGCATCGCCAACAGGCCGATCTCAATGGTCTGTTTGGTGGCCCGCGGCACGTCCGACAATGCGGCCGTTTTTGGACGCTATCTGATTGAGACGCTCGTTCAGGTCCCGACCAGCTTGGCCGCTGCTTCGGTCACAACGCTCTACCGATCCCGGCCTCGCTGGAAGGATGCTCTCGTCATCGCGCTCTCGCAGTCCGGTGAGTCGACCGACACGAACCTTTACGTGCAGGCCGCCCGCGAATCCGGCGCCCTTACCGTCGGCATCACAAACGAGCAAGACAGCTCTCTGACGCGCCTTGTGGACGAGGTTTTTCTTGTCCACGCCGGCCGCGAGAAAAGCGTCGCCGCCACGAAGACGTACACCGGCCAGCTGCTGATGCTCTACCTGCTGGCCTACGCACTTGGAGCTCCTGTTCCGCCCAAGAGCCTGGAGCGCCTGCCCGCTCTGGCCGAACGCGCTCTCGGCGCTAAGAAGGCCGTCGCCGCCCTCTCGGAACGCTACCGCTTCATGGAGCAGGCCGTAGTCGTCGGGCGCGGTCTCAACTACGCCAATGCTTTCGAATTCGCGCTCAAGATGATGGAGACCTGCTACGTCGTGGCCGAGCGTTTTTCCGGCGCTGATTTCATGCACGGGCCTATCGCCCTCGTCGAACGCGCTTTCCCGGTCTTTATCTTCGCGCCGCCCGGGCCGACTCGCGATACTACCCTTGACACCTTGCGGCGGCTGCGCGGGCTCGAAGCCGAGACGATCCTGATCGGACCCGCGCGTGATAGCGAAGCCGCCGCGCTGGCAACCCGAACCATCACCGTTCCGGCCACGGGTGCCGTTCCCCGCAACTGTCCCGACGATCTGCTCACTCCGGTTCCCTACATCATCCCGGCACAGATGTTCTGCGCTTTTCTAGCCGAGCAGAAGGGTCTGGACCCCGACCGGCCCCGGACTCTGACCAAAGTCACACAGACAATTTGATTACCGTGTCGTGACCAGGCGGTCAGCGCGCTCGTGCCCGTGTCCGCGGCACCGATCCTTCACCCCGCCCATGCCCCGCCCGCACCGTCGCTAACAGCAGGTCCAGCTGGCCGCCGAACTCTTCCCACGCCTCGACGAACGCTTCGAGCCGCAGCTTGCCTTTCACTGTGAGTCGATAGTATTTGCGGTTCGGGCCACCCGTGTCCGACCTCGTCCAATAGCCGCTGATCAGAGCCTCTTGCTCCATCCGCCGAAGCGCCGGATACAGAAACCCTTGCTTGAACTCAAAGAAGCCGCTACTGCGGTCGTGAACGTCGCGGGTGATCTCGTAGCCGTAGCGGTCCCTCTCGTTGAGCACGACGAGAACAAGGAACTCGGTGGTTCCCATCTTCATCTGCTTCAATATCTTGCGCTTGTCGTCCACGGTTTTGCGGTCCGCCTACCCCCAACTCAACACACACGAAGGCGCACCTTCTCGACAGCGCACAAAAATGCGCTCGCGCCTTCGTATCTATGGGGGGAGACGTCATCGTGAACCTGAGGACGACGATTAGTAATTCTTACCTTTGAGTAAACCCCAGCCTAGGCAGAACAAGCCAGCCATCATCATCCCGACGTTAATGTTTCGGGGGATCAAGTCTTCGTAGTAAAAGAAACAAAAAATCCATGACAGGATGATGACAGCTCCAATAAAAAACATGGGGTACCTCCGCGAACCAGCCTCTTCTAGTCTATCTGGTCTGGCCGTGACGTCAAGTCGAGTTTTCGACCCACCCGGTTCCAGTACCACCCCTTACGAAGGTACTGCCCGCCATAGGGGGTCATACCTACAACGATTCATCCGGTCTTTCAGCCGTCCGCCGGAGGTGGGCAGAGTCGAGAACGGGAGCGGTGACCGCGATGGGAGGAGTCGGCGCTGCTGGTGGAGGCCGTGCCGTAGATCCCATCTTGAGTTCCGTTTTCCGTCCCTGCTCGTGGAAGGCCGAGGTCGATGAGACCGTTCTTGAGAGCAAAGCGATCGAGTCCTTGAGCAGGTAACCCTCAGCGCCGGCTTTCAGAATCTCGCGAATGTGGACGTGGTCGCGATGCATGCTGAGGGCTAGGATGCGCGCCCGCAGGTTCGCCTCAATGATCCGGCGGGTTACTTCGATGCTGTTGAGTCTCGGGCATGGCGACATCCAAGACGATGACATCGGGACGCAAATGCGGTTACTTCTTGATCTCGGCGTAGAAGGTCTCGAAGCTGTCGTCGTCGTCCGCCTCTCGCTCGCCCTCGATCCTACCGCTATCCAGGTAGCCGCTCCAGGACCATTTCTTGCCATCTTCGACGGTTTCGAATGCAAAGTCTTCCCCGTCCACCTCGCCCTCAGAAATGGCGATCGGCTTGCCGCCAGCGGCGGTAACCGATCCTGTCAGGGCGCCTTCATTGCTCTTGAATTCGAAAGTGTACCGTTCCTTGCCCACCCGGCCTTGCCATACACCGTCGATCTTGGTGGTCGCTTGGGCTCCCTGGTCGGGGGCGGCATCCTTTTGCTGCGCTGACAGGCACGTGATGCCCAGAATAGAAACGCAGAAAACAAGGGTGATGCGCATTACGGAATTCATTGGATGTTCCTCCTGCTGGCGGTTGGCTGCCCGCCTCTTGTCATATTGAGCCAAAGGAGGGGAAACACCATCCTCCACGGGCTTGAGGGATGGTGCCCGATTCTCCCTATCGCAGACTCATTTTATCCCCGATAAAGGTGTCTGGTATAGCCTGCCGAGGGTATGGATGCAGAACGTGCCTCAGTGCGGAATGGGGCTGTCGCCAGACATGAGGGCCACGGTCCTCACGCTGGTTGTCGACGACGGCGAGGGGGCGGCGAAGCACGAAAAGCCGCGGATCCCAAAGCGGGGTCCGCGGCACGGGGCTTTCTTACTCGATGATCGGAAGGACAATATGCGACGGGTTGGCCCCGCTGTGGATGATCGTCTGGTTGGCGATCTTCACCTCGGCGCTGGTCCCGAAGGGCTTGCCGGTATTCGGGTTGCGATCGAATTGCGGGAAGTGGCTGCTCGCAATCTGAACACGAATACGGTGACCCTGCTGAAACTCCACGCTTGTTCCCACCATGTCGATTTCGAACTTGTAGATCTTGCCGGGCTCGAGCAACTCGGGCTTTTCGAGGCTGTTGTGGTAACGCGCGCGCATGATGCCTTCGGCCATGTTGTACGCCTTGCCGTCCGGATAAACATCCACTAGCTTGGCCACGAAGTCCGTGTCGACGGCATCGCTGGATGCGTAGAGCACGACCTTGACAGGGCCGGCGATGCGAACCGGCTCTTCGATGAACTCCGAGGTATAGACCAGAACGTCCTGCCGGTTCTCTACCTCGTTTTGGTCACGCGGGCCGGCCGGTGTGGGCGTGCCGCAGCAGTTGTTGCCGCCGACGCTCGGTACCGGAGCGTCGGGGTCATAAGTGTACTTGTCGGCGGATTCGTTGCTGACTGGTTTATCCCAGGTGAGCGTGCCGTCGCCGCGCTTGCTGTTGGCCTTGCCGCCGCTGTGAAGGTAGAGTTCGGTGTACCGCGTGCGGGCAAGGGGGTATTCGTTCTCCCACATCCATTCGTTCGCGCCCATGGTGAAGAGCTTGACGGGCGGGTCGGTATCGACGCCGTTCTGAATGCCCTTGAGCCAATAGTCATACCAGCGCAACTGGATGGCCATGGAGTCAACCGGGGCGGTTGCGCCGAAATCGATATCGCCGGTCTTCTGTGACGGCCCATGGCCCCAGGGGCCGATGATCAGGTTGCTGCCCTTACGTGCTGTCTCTGTCTTGCCCCTCTTACTCATGCCAACGTAGCCCCGCAGCGTGCCCTGACTGAAGATGTCGAACCAGCCGCCGAGGGTATGGACCGGGATGCCAATCTTCTCGAAGACTTCCTCGGCGTTGATCTTGCGCCAGTAGTCGTCGTAGTTGGGGTGAGCCAGCCAGTCTTTGTAGAACTGCGCGTTGCGTCCGGCGAGCGGCTGCATTGTGTTCAGCGGCAGGTGCCAAAGGACTTTGTCGTAGCTCATGTTGTCGGGGCCGTCCATGGTGTGCTGGCCGGTGTTCTGCATGATGCGCGATTCCTGCCGCACGGCGCCCCAACCGAAGTTGAACGAGAGCCGCCAGCCGCCGTTGAGCGTGATCCAGTCGTGATAGAGGCTGGTAGAGGCGACCTGCGGGAACATTGTGACGAGGTGGGGCGGGGCGGCCATGGCGGCGCGCCATTGGACGTGGCCCAGATAGGAGCCACCTTCCATGCCGACTTTGCCATTCGACCAAGACTGCTTGGCGGCCCACTCGATGGTGTCGTAGCCGTCGTCGATGTCATCGCGGAAGGGTTCCCAGCGGCCCTCTGACTCGTGGCGTCCGCGGATGTCTTGATAGACAAAGACATAGCCGCGTCGCGCGAAGTAGACGCCCGCGGTGTAGGAGCTGGGAGCACGTTCGGTGCTGTAAGGCGTACGCGAGACAAGCACGGGATATTTGCCCTCGCCAACGGGACGGAAGATATCCGCATAGAGGATTACGCCATCACGCATCGGCACGGCAACGCGGTTTTCCATCGTGATGTCGTTGCGCGGCGGAATTTCTTCGGCGAACTTCCACTTGCTTTCGTGGTGGTCGGCGGCGAGCGGCACGACCGAAATGATGAGCAGCAGGGCTGCTAACGCGGATCGGATTTTCATGAGATTAGGGAGCTCCTAGAGGGAACTAAACGATTGTAGCGCGTGACGCACGCCGCTAGAACCACAACGAGCGCCAATAGGCATGTCGTTCTTGTTCTACGCATGGTTGCCTTTCTGGCTGCCGGCGCGTCACTGCAAGTATTTCGATGGGATCTGATACTCGACGCCGGCGTAGTGGAACTCCTCGGCTTGCGAATGTTCGGTGTCTTTCGCGGCGATCTCGGCGAGCTTATGAATGTTGATCTCGACGAGTCTATTGACCGACTCTTCGTTGATTTCGTCAAGCAGCGGCAGGCGCCGGTCGGTCGATTCCAGGCGATCTTTGATGCGCATGGCCGTCGAGTGATTGATCGTCTTCAGCGCCTGGGCAGCGCGCAGCTTCTTGTCAAATGTTGACGCGATGTCGAGGGCTTTCGGCTGAGGCACGAAGGTGGCGGTGCTTTCGGCTTCGCGGCGGCGGGGATCGAACGGCTGCGCGTAGTAGTAAAGCTCGGGTGTGACATGGGTTTCGAGGCCGACGACCGCGAAGGGCGGTTGATAGTTCGACAGCGATGCGGCGCGGCGCGCGTCCTCGGCGGCTTGGCCTACATAGAAACGGTCGAGAACTTCCACATATTCCGCGTAGGGGTTGGGGATGAACAGCACCGCTGGTTTATAGAGCCGGATGTAGAAAAGGATGCGGTCGCGCAGTTCGGTCGGTGAGACGCCGCCGAGTTCGCCGGCACGGTATCCGAGTGATTCGACTTCCTTGAAGCCAAGAATCTTCGCGGCCTGCTCGCTTTCTTCGCGGGTCCGGCGGGCGGTTTCCTCCGGCGTCAAATCCCAGGAATCCTTGTCGTCGTTGGTGACGCGGACAAGGTAGCCTTCCGCGCCGGCGTCGAGCATCTTGGCGATGGTGCCACCCGCGGCGAGGATGTAGTCGCTTGCATCGGCGGTGATAACGAGCACGACCTTCTTGTCGGCCGCCGCCGCCGGGCTCGAACCGAACACGAGCAGTAAGCTCGCCACCAGGAGGGTCGTTGTCATCCGTTGCTTCAAGAAATTCATTGGTCCACCGCGTTCGATTCTAAATAGTCTTTCAGGCCGGGCCAGGGGTGCCACTCGCCGAGGCGCGAGAACATCTCGCCGTACTCGACGCCGTTTTCGCGGCCGACCTTGCGAGCCGCGTCGTACATCGACCACTCCTGCATGCGGGCGTGTGCCTCGATGTCGCTCAAGCCCTCAAGCTCGGGGATTTCGAGGCCTTGCTCTTTGAGCAGCGCGCGCATGCGGCGACCCGTGGAGCCACTTAAACGCACGTTGCGGTGGACCCAGTATGACCGCGCTTTGCGGCGCACGTTCGATTCACTCAACTCGACGATGACATTCGGTTCGTAGCCCTTGCCGTAATCGAAGCGCTGTGAGTAGAACTTATTGGGCACGCGGTATGGCCGCAGGCCGAGCTTGCGGTGCTCGGGATGAACGTTCGCGAAGCTCGCCAGCCAGACGGCCTCACCTACCGCCGTCGCTACCTTACGGTGGTCGGGGTTGCGGTCATAGTGGCCCCAGGGCAGATACGACGTGACGAGGCCGGGTCGGAATTTGCGAATGAGCAGGATGAGCTGGGCGCGGATCTCGTTGATGGGCATTGCGTCCATATAGTCATTGCGCCAGTTGAGACTGATGACATCGGTGATGCCGAGATTCTCGGTCGCTTCCCGTGCCTCGAACAGGTTGACCATGTCGTCGTGCGGATAGCCGTGCGGACCATCCTTCTCGTCATTCGAGACGCGGATGTAGTAGCCTGTCCAGCCGGCGTCGACGAGTTTCGTGATGAGCCCGGCTTGTCCGTAATCCCAACTGTGGTCGTCGTGATGCGGGTGGATGACGAGGAACGTCTTAGTGTGGCCCGGCGGGATGTCGGCGATCGGAAGCTCGGCGGCGGCGGGCATAGCCGCCAGCGCCAAGACCGTGATGAGTTCGAAGACCTTCATCGCTCGACCGCATTCTGCTGGATGTAGCTTTCGAGACCCGGCACGCCGTGCCACTCATCCATAAAGTAGAAGACTTCGGCGTAACGCACGCCGTTATCCTGTCCGCTCTGGGAGGATGTCCAGTACATCAACATCTCCTGCAGGCGCTCGGAGGCCTGTTCGTCGCTGAGCCCCTCGAGTTCCGGAATCTTCAAGCCCCGGGCGTCGAGCAGTTCGCGTGTATGGCGGCCCGCGCCGGCGCTGACCCGGATCTTATGCAAGCGATAGGACAAGGCTTTGCGCGCGACGTCCTCTTCGGTGAGTTCAATGAAAATGTTCGGGTGGTAGCCGCGCCCGTAGTCGCTGCGTTGCGAATAGTACTTGAAGGGAACCTGATGAGGTTTGAGTCCGAGCTTCTCGTGGTCCGGGCGAACGTTTGCGAATCCCGCCAGCCAGACGGCCGATCCCACGGCCCATGCGACCTTGCGGTGATCGGGATTGCGGTCGTAGTTGCCCCAGGGGTGATACGACATGACGACGTCGGGCCGGTGCTTCCGTACCAGAAGGATGAGCTGGTCCCGCAACTCGACGTGCGGGATGGAACTCATGTGGTCGTTGCGCCAGTTGAGGCTGATGACCTCGCCGATACCTAAATTCTTCGTGGCGGCGATGGCGTCTTCATAGTTCGATTTGTCGTTCGCGCCCCAGCCGTTCTGCATGCCGCCGTCTTTTTCGTCATTCGAAACGCGGACGTAGATGCCCTTGTAACCGGCGGCGGTCATCTTGGCGATCAGACCGCCGAAGCCGTACTGCCAGGTGTGGTCGTCGTGATGCGGCTGAATGACCATCAGAGTCTTGCCCGGCGGGACCTTGCCTTGGGGGAGGGGGCCGATGGAAGCGGCGCTGACGGCGACCGCACCTAGAAGCGCCAAGCACAGGACAGTGGTCAGCCGAGGAAAAATGGGGGACAGTCCGCTTCTCGTCGCTCGAGGGCGATGTAGCCAGGGGGAGCAGTGGTAGGCGGCGCTTGGTAAAGTCCCCATTTTTTCCCCGACTGAAATATGGCGGTTCATTGGCTGACGGCGTTGTTCTTGACGTACTCGGTTAGGCCCGGCCGGTGGTCCCACTCTGCGCGCTGGTAGAACACCTCGGCATAGTCCAGACCGTTTTCGCGCCCGTAGCGTTCCGAACTCCAGTACATATACCACTTTTCGATCTGGTCGATGGCCTCGCCGTCGCTGAGGCCGTCCAACTCGGGAACGTGCAACCCCTGTTTCCGAAGTTCGTCTCTGATCGATCGCGCCGTCTGCGGTTGGTGGTAGATATTGCGGTGCGCCACCATGGCGTTGGCCTTGCGCCGAACGTGGCTAGCGTCATGCGCAACGGCAACATTTGGCTCGTGACCCTTGCCGTAGTCGCCGCGTTGCGTGAAGTAAATGTGCGGTACGCGATGCGGTTTCAGTCCCAACCGCAAGTGCTCGGGATGGACGTTGGCGTAGCCTGCCATCCAGTAGGCTTCGGCGACGGCCCGAGAAACCTTGCGGTGGTCCGGGTTGCGGTCGTAGTGTCCCCAGGGATCGTAGGCCATCAGCACGTCGGGGCGGTATTTCCTGATGAGTAGTATTAACTGTGCTCGAAGCTCCTGCAGCGGAGTGGAATCCATGTAGTCGTTGCGCCAATTGAGGCTGATGACGCTGTCGATGCCGATATGAGCGACGGCCGCTTTGCACTCCCGCAGGTTGACCATGTCGTTGTGCGGATAGCCGTCGTCACCGTCCTTTTCATCGTTCGAGACACGCACGAGGATGCCTTCGTATCCCTGATCCGTCATGCGCGCGGCGAGTCCGCCGAAACCCCATTGCCAAGTGTGA
This sequence comes from Acidobacteriota bacterium, assembly GCA_027624045.1. Taxonomy (GTDB): domain Bacteria; phylum Acidobacteriota; class Terriglobia; order Bryobacterales; family UBA6623; genus JAPPLB01. Next base: position 2,420 of record JAQBUE010000095.1, on the reverse strand, counting down.
TCGTCGTGGTGTGCCTCGATGATCATCAGCCTATTGCCAGGCGGGATCGTGCCGACTGGCAGTCTCTGGGCGATTCCGGCGAGGCAGGTAAAGGCGCAAAACGCCGCTAAGCGGAGGCCGATCCCCCAGACGGGACGCGCAGCTTTGTCGTAGATCGTCAATTCGTATCCGCGCAAGATATAGCCTATCCCTCACGCATGTTAGCTGTTTCTTATCGGAGAGCTATCGTATTTAACACGACCAGTGTGCGTATCAGATGTAGCAAGGTCGGGGTTGATCTGGAATGCGTCAGCGTACATATCCAGGCACCTTACGACCGACATACGCTGGCCCTGGAGGGCGGCCTTTCCTTTTTGCGGTCGCCGAGCAGATGCTGTCGCCGGTGGTACACTTTCGGGATCGATGCGGAGTCTTAGTTCAGCGATTGTGGCGGTCTTGCTGGCGCTCTTGCTCTTGGGGCCGGCGTCCGCCCAGGAGCCCGGCAATATCCTCGTTGTGACCGCCAACTCGGGCGACTACATGCTTGGCTCGGGCGGCACCCTCATCAAGTTCATTCAAGAAGGGTATGACGTCTACGTTGCCCAGATGGGGAACGATGAGAAGATCACGCACGGGCTCAGCCCCGCGCAAGCCCGCCTCGCCAACGTCGAAGACGGCAAAGCCGCCGCCAAGCTTCTCGGCGTCAGCGACACAGTATATATGGGGCACAAGAGCGGCGAGCTCATGTACGTCTCGTCGACCGAGATGCGCAAGCAGCTGTTCGGTCTCATTCGGCACTATCGTCCGCGAAAGTTGTTCATTCCCGACCCTTACGTTCATTACCTCGACGACACCGACCCCTACCAGCTAGGGCGCGTGGCCGAGGAAGCCTGGGGGTACAGCGGCGGTGGCACGTTCGCGCCGGAACTCGCGCGCGTCGGCTTGGAGCCTTATGGCGCGCCGGAAGTCTACTTCTATTCCCAGCAGCGTCCCTATCGTCCCGGCGAGGGCGGAGAGGGCAATGCCCGCATGATGTCCGTCGACATTACGGCGACGATTGAGCAGAAAATCAACGCCATCGAACTGCTCCGCAACCGCAACCAGGTCTACGCCCGAACGGTGCGAGACCGGCTGGCGGCGGCCGGACGACTCACTGATCTTCTCGACCCGTTCGACGACGGCGCGGTGCGCAAGCTGGTCAGAGCCTATGTCGAGCAGTTCGGCCGCGTGGTGGGGGCTAAGTACGGTTACCCGGCCGGCGAAGAGTTTAACTACGTTGGGGGCGGACCTGAGTTGCCGCCTCACGTGCTCCAAAACGCGGTACCCAAATGAGCCTTCTCCGCCTACTGCTCGCCTCGGTATTGACTGCCTTGTCGTTGGCGCCGGTGCTGCCGGCCCAGGCTCCGGAAGGCGACGGTCCCGTGCTGGTGATCACCGCCAGCCCGCGGGACTATCTTTTCGGCGCTGGCGGGACTTTGGCGCGGATGATTGGCCAGGGTCGCCCGGTCTACGTCCTGCAATTCGGGAATCTCGAAAAAGACTCGGCGGGCTCGGGACCGGCTGGGCCGGCTCAGACTTCCTTGGTCAGTAACGCCGAAGCCCGCACGGCCGCGGAACTTCTCGGTGTCAAGGAAGTCCTCAATCTGGGCCACAAGAGCGGAGAGCTGGCGTACATATCGAGCAGCGAGATGCGGAACCAGGTGATGACGATGGTCCGCTTCTATAAGCCCGAGACGATGTTTTTCCCCGACTGGTACGTCCACTACGTCGATGACCAGGATATATATCGGGTCGGGCGCATGGCCGAGGAGTCGCCCTACGGCGGCGGGAACTACTTCCTGCAGGAGATGACCCACATCGGGCTGACCGGCTATGCGGCGAAGTTCTACTACTTTTATGCGCCGTACCGCCCGTATCGGCCCGGCGAGGGTGGTGAGGGGCACGCCACCTTCAAGAGTGTCGACATCGGCTCCACCTTCGATCGTAAAGTCAAGGCGGCACTGGCCCTGCGCGCGCCCAATCAGCGTTACGCAACGGAAACCAAGCAACGCCTCGAACTTGCCGGGCGGTCGACCGCGCTCCTGAATCCGCTTGACGATCTAGCTGTTGACAAGCTGATTCGGGCCTACCTCGAGGAGTTGGCCGCTACGATTGGCGCCAAATACGGCCACCGCTACGCTGAGGAATTCAACTTCCTCGGGACGAATCCGGCGATCCCGACCCACGTGCTGGAGCGGGCCCGCCCCGTACAGTCTGTCCGCTAGATCGTATCCCTGTTTGATCTCACTTGTTTTCAACGGCTTAGCATCTTGTTGCCGCCTAGCCTCTGGCCATCACACGTGTTAATATTCAAACACTCTTGGTAAAGATTGGTGTCAACGCAATTTAGAAAGATCCCCTGATTGAGCAAAGTAGAACGTTCCCCTGGCAGCCGGGCTCAT
>JAQBUE010000094.1 GCA_027624045.1 Acidobacteriota bacterium | reverse complement strand
AGCCTCGCGCGCCCAGCTCACGTCATTCGTTTGCGCGAATAGGGCCCGGTTCGCATCACCTAAGCCTCGAGCCGCGGCGGTGAACGCCAAACCTCCTTGAGGTCCCCCCAACGCAGAGCGAAATCTTTCGCCAGCCTGCTCATACTCACGCTCCTCCAGCAACCCGAGGCCGGTAAGATAATCCGCGAAAGCGGTCACGTCTCTCGGCCCTTCGGCCAGCCACGAGGCAAGCTGCTCCAGGTCTAGTTCGTATCCGATGATTTCTGCTAGATCTTCGACCAATCCTTCATGTAAATCACGAAGGTCATCCGTGTTTCTCTCGAACTCTTGCTGCCGCAGGACCTGACCATCGGAAACTCTGACGAGCTTCGTGTCGATCCGGACTTTGCCGGCCGAGACGTGCATCTCACCCGAGAGGACGAGCGGCACCCCAACGTGCTGCCTCTCGTCGCGGACATGAAAACAAAATTCGCCCTTGTTGGCCCGCAGCCGGTAGAGCGAATCACCGATGAACCGTGAAAGTCCTCTTCCATAGGCCAGGCCGATCTTCTCGTCGGCCTTAACGTCGAGAGGCTGGAAGGCGATGTCTCGATCGGGAGGCAGGACGCAAAACAAAGCCTCACCCGGGAAGCGCGTGCAGAGATCATCCTGAAGTGAGCTAACCATTCCGCCAAGCATGCCGCCTAATGTGATTCCCTGTTGGTCTAGGCGTAAACCACCGAGCACAAGGGCCAAAAGGACCGTAGAAACCGCCGCCAGCACGCGACCCTTGGTAAAAAAGCGCGCTGCACCTTCGTGCCGCTCTTCCCCGGCCGGCGACAACTCCGCGCCATCAGACGTCCCGGTCTCCTCTGGAGCCGACATGGCTCGCACGACGTCCAGCGGTGTTGTGGGCCGCTCGGAGGAGATCGTGCTCAGGCAGCGCCGGATCACCTGCTCGGTGGGGCGGGGCAGTAGAGAGAGTACTTGGGCCGATGCCCCTTGCAACTCCTGCTCGCCTTCTTCGCGCCGCAGCGGGTGGCGGCCGGTGAGCGCTTTGCACACCACGAGCCCGAAGGAATAGATGTCGCTCCACGACCCCACGTTCTGGGCGGCCATGTGCTCAGGCGCCATGTAGTCCGGCGTGCCGAGAATGTGGCCGGGCTCCGTCACCGCCGTCTGTTCGTGCTCCCTCTCGGTGGCGAGTATCGCCAGACCGAAATCAGTAATCACGGGCCGCGGGCTTGCTTCGTCAGAGGGTACGAGAATGATATTCCCGGGCTTGAAATCCCGGTGGACGACGTCGTTCTCATGCAGCGCCTGGAGGCCGGCCGCCATTTGCCCGACGATGGAAAGCGCTTCTTCCGGCTTGAGTTTCCCCTCGCGTTTCAGATAGTCCGACAGCGTCTCGCCGTCGAGCAGTTCCATCGTCAGGAATGTGATGTCAGCCGAACCGTCGCGGTGACGGCCGACATCGTGGATTTTGCATACGTTGGGGTGCTTCACTTTGCGCGCGACATGCACTTCGCGCCGGAAGCGGGAGACGTGACGCTGGTCGGCGCTGTAGCGCGGCAGCAGAGTCTTGAGCGCGACCTGCTCGTGGAGTTCGAGGTCGGTGGCCTCATAGACCTCGCCCATGCCGCCCCGGCCGATGTACCGCACGATCAGGAAGCGCTCGGCTACGATGTCGCGTTCGGAAAATACGGGTTGATCCGGTTGCGCACCCAGAAAGGTTCTTACGTTGGTGGCCCCGCCGAAGAATCCGCCCGATGCCTGGTCCGCCGCGAGAAGACGTTCTACTTCGGCCCGCAGCTCCGCATCCGGCCCGCACTCCGCCTGCAAGAAAGCTTGGCGTTTCGTGGCTTCCAATTCAGCAGCCCTATCGAAGAGCTGCCTAACCTGCTCCCATCGCTCGGGTGTCATTGTTCTCGCCGGAACTTAACTCCGATGCCAGCCACGCCCGGCCGGATTTCCATCGTCGCTTTACCGTTCGATCAGAAATCCCCAGTGCCAGCGCCGTTTCCGGCACCGTCAGGCCGCCGAAGAACCGCAGCTCGATGACCCGCACGGCGGAAGGGTCCAGTTGCTCGAATCGGTCGAGCGCCTCATCAAGCTCGATCAGTGGCTGGGCTCGATCGCTCGAATACACGAGTTCTTCATCGAGAGGGATCTTCTGAAGGCCGCCGCCGCGCTTTTCCGCCATCCGGCCGCGGGCATGTTCGACTAGAATCCGCCGCATGTTTCGGGCCGCAATAGCGAAGAAATGAGCCCGATTCTGTAAGTTTAGATCCTTTTGCTCAACCAATCGGAGATAGGCCTCGTTGACCAGATCAACGGTCTGAAAGCTGTGCCCTTGCCGTTCCCGCCGCATGTATCCCGAGGCCAGTTGCCGCAGCTTGCCATAGACGATCTCCATGAGCTGTGACTCAGCATCGCCGCCGCTGCTCAAACGGCGCAGTAGTTGTGTCACGCTACCCTGCGTTTCTGTCATTTCCGAAGCAAACACCCCAGCGACCTAATAGGATCGTACTTTGTTTTGCTCGAAATAGAAAGCACAGCGCCCGTTCAAGACTTCAGCCTTGCCGCATGGCGCGCCCTCGCGATCCAGGCAGCCGGCCACTATTCACCGCGCGACAGGTGCCGGAGAGCGTCCCGTTGTAGTAGGCCTCAATGGTGCCATTGGGACCGTCCAGCGTTCCCCAATAGGGAATTTCGCATCCCGGAAAACGCCGACAGCGAGACGCGTTCAGCTAGTCAACTTGGCGATGTTGGCCTATCATGGGGGGCGAGACGTGCCTTTTTTTGCCTTCTTCGATCGCACCGGACGGCCCGCGCCGGTCCTACTCACGGGCGGCCTAACGGTCGCGCTTCTCAGCGCTGTTTTCCCGGCGGCGCTGTTCTCGCAAAGCGCTGCTGGGCAGATTGATTTCTTCGAGAAGAAGATTCGGCCCGTTCTGGCCGAGCAATGTTACGCCTGCCACAGCGCCAAGACCGCGGCCATGGGCGAACTGCGGCTGGATACGAAAGCTGCGCTTCTTGAAGGCGGAAGCCGCGGCCCGGCGATCGTTCCCGGCTCGCCGGAAGGCAGCCTGCTCCTCAAGGCCGTTTCCTATCGCGATGTCGATCTCAAGATGCCGCCCAGCGGCAAGCTCAACGAGCAGCAAATCGCCGACCTCAGCGAGTGGATCCGTATCGGCGCACCCGATCCCCGCGCCGAGGACGCCGGCGGCGCCGCGCCGCCCGCAACAATGGACATCGAGCAAGGGCGGCGGTTCTGGTCGTTTCAGCCGATTCAAGATCACGCGCCTCCCGCTGTCAACGACGAAGGCTGGGCGCGAACCGGGATCGATAACTTCATTCTCCACCGCCTCGAACAGGAAGGCCTCGAACCCGCTCGCCCCGCCGGCAAGCGCACGCTGCTGCGGCGCGTCACGTTCGATCTGATCGGCTTGCCGCCAACACCGAAAGAAGTCGAGGACTTCCTGGCCGACGACTCGCCCGAAGCGTATGCGCGCGTTGTCGAGCGTCTGCTGGCCTCGCCGCATTACGGTGAGCGTTGGGCACGTCACTGGCTCGACCTTGTCCGCTACGCCGAGACGAATGGCCATGAGTTCGACAACGATAAGCTCGACGCCTGGCGCTACCGCGACTACGTCATTCGGGCATTCAACGACGATTTGCCCTATGACCAGTTCATGCGGGAGCAGATCGCGGGCGATCTACTTGCGGATCCGCGCCTGACCGCTGACGGCGCGTCCTTTGCAGCAGCGGTCGGGACGGGCTTTTACTGGTTCGGAGAAGTGTTGAATAGCGCCACTGACTCGGAGAAAGCTCGCGCCGATCAGGTCGACAACCAGATTGATGTAATGGGCAAGACTTTCCTGGGCCTGACGGTGGCCTGCGCGCGTTGCCATGACCACAAGTTCGACCCGATTCCCACGGCCGACTACTACGCGCTAGCCGGCGTGATGCATAGCACTGACATCCGTGAGGTGGTCATCGATTCGCCCGGACGCGCAACAGAGATCAGCGCTATAGCTGACAAGATTGTGACCGTGAACGAAGAGATTTCGGAGCTACTCGAAGCCGTGCCAGATCTTCTTGCGGCGCGGCTGGCAGCGGACCTGATGGCGGCGGCCGAGTTGCTGCTGAGCGAAGATTCGTCGTTGGGCGGCGATGCGACGCGGCAGGCTCGAGCCGAGCAGCTTGGCCACGCGCTCGAAGACCCTGCTCATCCCTTCCACCCTTTCATTCGCATTGCACAAACGATCGCAAGAGGCGAGGCCGCCGGCTTCGTTAGCGCTGCCGAGAAAGTAAGGGCTGCGATCAGCGCGCAGCGAGCCGAGGATGCCGGGGAGCGCGGCGATATCGAGTTTGAAGATTTTGAGAAGCCCGGCTTCGCGGGCTGGTCGCTATCCGGTCAGGCTTTTGGCGGCGATGCGCGGCACCGCACAGCGCCGAATCTGCCGCTCGCTGAATACCGCGGAGAGGGCGTAGCGGATTCCTACCGAGACGGCTCGGACGGTTTTGTTGGCAGTATGACTTCGCGGAAGTTCCGTATGCCTAAGCGCTGGCTTCATGTGAGGCTGGCGGGCAGGGAAGGCAAGCTCGATCGATCGGGCTACGCGGATGTTCGATTGACGCTTGTCGCCGACGGTTACAAGAGCAGGTCATTCGTGCCAACAGCGGGGGGCCGCTTCGAGTGGCAATCCGCCGCGATGACGACACAGTTCGAGCGGCTCTGCTATTTCGAACTGGTCGACCGCGACCGCCAGGGTCACATCGTTGTCGACCGCATCGTGATTTCCGATTCACAAGAGCCGCCGCCCGATGGGAAGCTCGACGACGGGGTGGAAGCTCTGCTCGATCGACCTGACATTCGATCGTTGGATGGGCTGGCTAGTGCGTATCAGCGGCTGTTCGAAAGCGCCACACAGCAAGCACAAAGCGGGCGCGACGCTGGCCGGCTGCCGGCAGCCTTGCGGCCAACCACGACGGCGGAAGAGTCGGCCGGTCTGCTGCCGGAAAGCGCACAACGCAAGCTCCGAAAGCTACAGGACACGAGGGGGCGTCTGGAGGAGTCGATCCCGGCATCGGCGTTCGCGATGAGCAGTCAAGACGAGGCGCCACACGACATCCGGATTCACGTGCGCGGCAATCACAAGAACCTAGGCGAGGAAGTTCAGCGAGGCTTCCTTGGGGTCATATCGTCAGCGGCGGTCGAGCGGGGTGCGAGCGGCAGCGGCCGCTTCCAGATCGCGGCGGAACTCACGCGGTCCGATAATCCGCTGCCCGCGCGCGTGATGGTTAATCGCATCTGGCAGCACCATTTTGGGGAAGGCATCGTGCGCTCGCCGGATAATTTCGGCAAGACCGGAGAGCGCCCGACACATCCTGAGGTGCTTGACTATCTGGCGCGACAATTCATCGGCAGTGGCTGGTCGGTCAAGGCGATGCAGCGCCTTATGGTGCTGAGCAGTACGTACCGCATGTCGAGCGCACCGTCGGCGGAAGCCCGCTCCGCCGACCCCGGCAACCGCTTGTTGCAGCACATGCCGGTGCGGCGGCTTGAGGCGGAGGTGATCCGCGATGCGCTGCTTGCCGTCTCCGGCTCGCTTGACCGCACGCTGTATGGGCCCTCCGTCATGCCCCACATCAGCGAACACCAAGATGGCCGCGGCAAGCCGTCCCAGCCTGGCCCGCTTGACGGCGACCGCCGGCGGAGCCTCTACGTCAGCGTTCGCCGCAACTTTCTGACGCCGCTGCTGCTGGCCTTTGACTATCCGCTCCCGACATCAACCATCGGCCGCCGCAATACGTCGACCGTCCCTTCACAGGCACTCATGATGATGAATAACGAGTTTGTGGCCTTCGAAGCGCGCCGCTGGGCTGACGCTGTATTGGGCGAAAAGACGGACCCTCGACAGCGCATTGCTGAGATGTTCGTGAGGGCCTACGGCCGGCAGCCGGAAGCGCGCGAGACCGATCAGGCGCTAACGTTTCTCGCCGAACAAGCAGGCCGTTATGATGGGGCGGGAACGGGCGACCCGCGCGCCTGGGCCGACTTGGCACACGTTCTGCTGAACGGCGCGGAGTTTATTTTCATTCCATGAGACGCTCATCCCATGCGCCACGAACCGTGTCGCGCCGCGAGATGCTATGCCGCGCCGCCAACGGATTCGGAGGCTTGGCGCTGGCGGCGCTGATGGCGGAACAAGGCGCGCGCGCTGACGCCGATAGCAAGCGCGGCGTGAACCCGATGGCGCCTCGTGCGCCGCACTACACGGCGAAAGCGAAGTCCGTCATCTTTCTGTTTATGGACGGCGGTCCGTCGCAGATTGATACTTTTGATCCGAAGCCCTTGCTCGACAAAGAGGCCGGCAACCCGATTCCACTCGAAACGCCCACAACGGTTTTCAATATCAGCAACACGATCTTTCCGTCGCCGTTCGCGTTTCGGCAACACGGCGAATCGGGCGCCTGGGTCAGTGAGTTGTTTCCGCATATCGCCGGCTGTGTCGACGATCTGGCGATCATCCGTTCGATGGTCGCCGATCACTCCGAACACACAGCGGCGAACTACTTCATGCACACCGGCTCGGGCTTTCAAGGACGTCCCAGCATGGGCTCGTGGATCACGTATGGTCTCGGAAGCCAGTGCCGCGACCTGCCAGGATTCGTTGTGCTCGATAGCGGCCTGATCCCGCCAGGCGGCCTTGACGTTTTTGGCAGCGGCTTTCTTCCCGCCGCCTATCAAGGAACTCTGTTTCGGCGCGGGCAGCATCCGATCGCCGATCTGGAACCGCGCGAGGCGACGCCCGCGTTACAGCAAGGCAAACTGGATTTGCTGCGCAAGCTTAATCAAGGCGTGCTCGAGCGCTTCGGAGCTGTCAGCGAGCTCGAAGCAACGATCTCGAACTACGAACTCGCTTTCCGGATGCAAGCCGAAGTCCCAGGCCTGCTTGAGCTGGGTGCGGAAACCGAGGTCACCAAGCGGCTTTACGGTTTGGACGAAGAAGACACCGCCGAATTCGGCCGGCAGTGCCTGCTGGCGCGCCGCATGATCGAACGCGGTGTCCGCTTCATCGAGTTGCTTACGCCCAAGCGCCGAACCGACCGCTGGGATCAGCATGCCAGTCTGGAGCAGGGTCACCGGGTCAACTGTAAAGCGACGGACAAACCCATTGCCGCACTTCTCAAGGACTTGAAGTCGCGCGGCCTGCTCGACGATACACTCGTCGTCTGGGGCGGGGAATTCGGGCGTACGCCGACGGCGCAATTTCAGGCCGACCCCGGCGCGACCGGCCGCGACCACAACCCCTTTGGCTTTACGATGTGGATGGCCGGTGGCGGCGTCAAAGGCGGAACGACCTGGGGCGCGACCGACGAATACGGCTATTTCGCGATCGAGAACAAGGTCCACGTTCACGATTTGCACGCCACCATCCTGCATTTGCTTGGCATCGATCATAAGAGGCTTACGTTCCCGTTCAGCGGCCGCGACATGCGCCTGACCGACGTTCACGGCGAAGTGGTTCAGGGCGTTCTGAGCTAGAATCAGCAGCTCGCGATTGACCCCAGCATCGAGCCTCGCCTGGAGGCAGGATACTCCAAGCTGTGCCCCAGCCCTTGTCACCCACTACATCTTCCTGCTACAAAGAAGTGTCTCTGTCGGCGGATGGCGGAATGGCCGATAGAGGACTCCGACGGATCTGGATCAAGGGAGAGCGCTACGAGCCTTCGCATCTGCTCACTGGGAAGCGGCAGCCGCGGCAACGCGACCTTTGTCGCGAGCGAACGCACGCGTCTGCTTGTCGACGCCGGCTTCAGCTTCCGCGAGCTCACCAAGCGCCTGCGGGCGATTGGCGAAGAGCCCGAAAAGCTTGACGGCGTACTGATTTCCCACGAGCACTCCGACCACATCAAAGGGCTGCAACAGATCGCCAAGCGGTTACGGTGTCCGATCTACATCACCGAGCGCACCGGGCAGAGCATCGATTGGGGCGCGATCGAGCCACGGCTTGAGACCTTCGAGGCCGGGCAGACGCTTCGGATCGCCGATCTTGATATCGATTCCTTCACGATTCCGCACGATGCGGTCGACCCGGTGGCGTTCGCTGTTCGCTGCCAGGGATTGAAAGCCAGTCTGGTAACGGATCTTGGCTACGTGACCGAGTCGGTGAAATATAAGATCAGGGGCAGCGACTTGCTGATGCTTGAGTCGAACCACGATCTCGATATGCTGAAGGTGGGGCCGTATCCGTGGTTTGTAAAGCAGCGCGTGATGAGCCGGGTGGGTCATCTGTCCAATCACGCCGTGTCGGATTTTCTGGAGGCGGACTTACCCCCGGAATGCCGCTGGCTGGTGCTGGCGCATCTCAGCGAAAGCAATAACCATCCGGAAGTCGCGCGGCTGTTTGCCGACACGGCTCTGAGGAATAGCGCCGCCGCCACGCAGCTGATTGTCGCCGAGCAACACCGCTCGACGGAGGTATTCGAGCTTTGATATCCCGCTACACCCGTGAAGAGATGGGCCGCATCTGGTCCCTTGAGAACAAGTATCGCCAGTGGCTTGAAGTCGAGTTGGCGGCGTCCGAAGCGCTCGCCGAGTTGGGGCAGGTTCCCAGCGAGGCCGCACAGGCGCTGCGAGCGCATGCGGCGTTTGATGTGGAGCGCATTGAGGCGATTGAAGCCGAGGTCAAACACGATGTCATCGCGTTCACAACGGCTGTCTCTGAGAAGCTGGCGGCGGCGGGCGCCGCTGACTCCTCCCGCTGGCTGCATTTCGGGCTGACGTCAAACGATGTTGTCGACACCGCCCAGGCGCTGCAACTCAAGGCAGCTTCCGGGTTGATCCGCGAGGCACTCAGCAAGTTGCATGAAGTGCTTGGGCGGCGCGCACACGAATTCAAGGATGCGGTTACGGTCGGCCGCACGCATGGGGTTCACGCCGAGCCGACCACCTTTGGTCTCAAACTCGCCAACTGGTACGCGGAAATCGGTCGCCAGATGCAGCGTTTTGACGACGCCGCTGAACAGATGCGCGTTGGCAAGATCTCGGGCGCTGTCGGCACGTTCGCTCACATCAGTCCGCGGGCCGAGGAGCTGATCTGCGAGAAGCTGGGGCTTGAGCCGTGCCCGATTTCCTCGCAGGTGATTCAACGCGACCGCCACGCGCACTATGTTTGTGCGCTGGCACTGATCACGGCCACGCTCGAAAAGATCGCCGTCGAGGTGCGGCACCTGCAGCGCACCGAAGTCCGGGAAGCGCAGGAGTATTTCTCGAAATCGCAAAAGGGCAGCTCCGCCATGCCCCACAAGAAGAATCCGATCACGTGCGAGCAAATCAGCGGCTTGGCGCGCGTGGTGCGCTCGAACGCCCAAACGGCCTTTGAGAACATCGCGCTGTGGCACGAACGCGATATCTCGCATTCCTCGGCGGAGCGCATCATCCTGCCCGACTCGACGATTCTGACCGACTACCTGCTGGCCAAAACCACGAACCTGATCGGCAAACTGCTTGTCTACCCCGAGCGGATGAAGAAGAATCTCGACATGGGGGGCGGACTTGTGTATTCCGGTCAACTGCTGCTGGATCTGGCCGCCAAAGGCGTGTTGCGGGAAACCGCTTATCGCTGGGTGCAGCGGAACGCCTTACAAGCTTGGGAGGAAGAGTCCAGCTTTCGTGGACTCGTCGGAAAAGATCCTGACATCTCCGCCACCCTGACGCCCGAGGAAATCGACGCCGCCTTCACGCTCAAGCATCAACTGCGCCACGTCGATCAGATCTTCGCGCGGGTCTTTCCAAAACATTAGTACCACTAGTACTAAAACAAGGCATCGGGGTATCCCTGATCATTGCTTGGAACTGCTGTGTTTACAGGCACTTCCGAGTAAATTTCAACAACCGAGAAATTATTTGTATGCAACTGGCCCATTTGGAGCTAAGATGGCGTAGTGGTACCTCATACCGATATATCGATTGCGCCCTCGGGAACGCCCCGACGATTTCCCAAAGGCGTCAGGGTGCTTCTTGCGGTGGATGACGTAGCTGCGCGCCTTACCTTAGAGGCGGTGTTGAGCAAAAGCGGCTACGCGGTTGATTCGGCAGCCTCCGCGGCTGAAGCGATGGACTTGATTGAGGGCGAGCAGTACGCCTTGGTTCTGTGCAATCTGGGAAGAGAGTCAGCTGCGGCGTCGCGCAATGTGATCCGCTTGGCCAGCCGGCAGGAGTACCGTCCGGCCACGGCCTATCTCATGACGGCGCGGGACCACGGTAGCCATCATGCTGACGCCGAGGAGTTGCTGATCGAGCCGGTCGGCATTCCCTCGCTGCTTACCTACGTTGCCGAGCTTCTTGCAAACCGCGCCGCTGACCGCTCCGAACGCGCCATGCGCCGCTTGCAGCCTGCTTGATTTCGATCCGACGGTCTGCTTACCCGCTTGACTGCTTCTCAGCAACATCCTGTAATAGGCGCATGTTGAGATTCGCTGCTGCTCTCTTGCTTGTCTGCTTGTGGATCCCGTGCGCGTTCTCGCGGGTGGTGCGCGTCGCGGTCGACAACCGGGAAACGCTGCTGAACGGAAAAGCGTTTGGCCTCGCCGGTCCCTACGAGAAGATCAGCGGCACGGTTACCTTCGCCGCCGACCCGGCGAATGCCGCCAACCTGATCATCGCGGACATCGCTCTAGCGCCGCGAAACAGCCGCGGCGAAGTGGAGTTTTCGTCCAGCTACTACCTGCTCAAACCGCTTGACGCCGCGCGCGGCAATGGCGCCTTGCTGTACGAGGTTTCCAACCGCGGCAATAAGGGCATGCTGAGCTTCTTCAATCTCGCCCAGGGAAGCCTCGACCCGTCTGAAGCCGCGCATTTCGGCGATGGCTTTCTGCTGGAGGAGGGGTTCACGCTGCTATGGCTCGGCTGGCAGTGGGATACGCCGCGCGATGAAGGCAAGCTGCGGCTCGAGCCGCCCGCCGCGATTGACGGTGGTAAGCCGATCCGGGGTCTGGTGCGGGCGGACTTCGCCGTCACCGACCGCGTTTACGATCATCTATTGTCCGACCGCCTGCACGTTCCCTACGAAGTCGCCGATCCCGACGCCGCGGGCACAGTGCTTACGGTGCGTGACCGTGTCGATAGCCCGCGCCGCGAGATCCCCCGCACGGACTGGCAATTCGGACGCATGGAGAATGGCAAGGTTGTTGCCGACCCCGGCCGCGTGTATCTGAAGGGCGGTTTCGAGCCGCACAAGATCTACGAGGTGGTCTACACGTCGCAAAACCCGCCGCTCGTGGGTCTGGGGCCGGCGGCGGTTCGCGACATGGTCTCGCACCTGAAGTTCGAGGGCTCGAAGCCGCTGTCGATCGCGCCGGACGCGATCGGGCGCGCGCTTGGGTTCGGGATCTCCCAAAGCGGCCGGTTTCTGCGCACGTTCCTCTACTACGGGTTCAACGAAGACGAAAAGCACCGCAAGGTGTTTGACGGGGTGATCGCGCATGTCGCCGGAGGAGGGCGGGGAAGTTTCAATCACCGCTTCGCGCAAGCCTCACGCGATGCGCATCCATTCATGAACTTCTTCTATCCCACCGATATCTTCCCGTTCAGCGACGTCGCGCAGAGCGACCCGGAAACAGGTTTGAAGGACGGCCTTCTCACGCACCATCTCAAGCGTGAGTTCTGGCCGAAGATCTTCTATACGAATTCGTCCTATGAATACTGGGGCCGCGCGGCCTCGCTGATCCATACCACGCTCGACGGCAACGAAGACATCTCGCTCTATGACAACGTGCGGATCTACATGTTCGCCGGCACGCAGCACGGCCCGTCCGGCTTTCCTCCGAAAGCGACGATCGGGCAACAGCTGAGCAACCCAATGGATTTCCGCTGGTCGATGCGCGCGCTACTGAAGGCAATGGACCGCTGGGCCTCAGCCGGAGACGAACCTCCCGCCAGCCGCTATCCGCTGCGCACCGAGCACATGCTACTGCGGCCCGAGGACTTGCAGTTCCCGAAGATACCCGGGGTGGGATTCTCGAGCCGTGTTCACAAGGCTTACCGCGCCGATTACGGCCCGGAGTTTTACACGCGCGGCATTGTCAGCAAGGAACCACCTGAAATCGGAAAAGAATTTCCGGTTCTCGTCGGCGCCGTTGACAGTGACGGCAACGAAATCAGCGGCGTCCGAATGCCCGAGCAGCAAGTGCCGCTCGCCACCTATACCGGCTGGAACCTGTTCAACGCCAAGTCGGGGCCGGCCGACGAGATTTCAAGCATGCAAGGTTCCTACATCCCCTTCGCGCGAACGGCCGCCGAACGCAACGCAAATGAAGACCCCCGGCCGGCGATCGGGGAGCGTTACCAAAGCCGCGCGCACTATACCGGGCTGGTCGCCGACACGGCGATTCGCATGATTGAAGACCGTTACCTGCTCGGCAAAGACCTGCCCGGCATCTTGCAGCGGGCGGGCCGTCATTGGGATTACCTGATGACATCCGGCACAGCGCCGAGTGAGGGCCGGTGAGTGCCGAAGGGCGCGCCCTGCTTCTCCGCGCTTTGCCGGAGCCTTTACTCAATCGTAGCGGCCGGCTGACGCACGCCGCGGCGCTGCCCAGCTAGTTTGCGGCTGAAGTGGAGCACGAGCCCGGCTGCAAACGATACACCGCAGTAGTAGTAGTAAATCCAGTGAAAAGGTATCGCGGTCAAGGCGAAGAGAGCGTCATGCCGCCGCGCCAGAAACGCGTAGAGCTTGCTGTTGGCGGCCAGCAACACGAGCGCGAGCACGGCGATGGAAAGTGTTAGGGGGTGGGCGGGCAGTCGGGCCAGCAGGAACGCGATCGAGCCTAACGTGGCCACAGCGGTCAGGTTCGACAACCACCACCACAGCTTCTGATCGCGCCGATGCCGCAATAACTGATGCTGCACGAAAATCAAGGCAGTCCCGAATAACACAGCCGGCAGCAGCGCCATGATCCCAAAAGCGTATGCGACGAAGCCAGCCGCCGCCAAACCGCCGAGTAGTTCCAACGAGCGCCGTGCCCGCAGGCCGGCCGTCCGCCAGCTAAACAACCAATAATTCACCCCCACGAGACATCCGGCGAGCAGCGCGGGGCCCACAAACGCGCCGCGAAGAATGACGGCGGCGGCCACCAGCGCGACCGCCAGCAGGTGCGTCAGGACGACATTGAGCTTTTGATCGAGCGTCACGTTCAAGTCGCCGGGGATCTTCGGGTACTTGAGCAACAACACGGTCCAGGGAATGCCGCGGTCGAAGACATCCGTCCGCAGAATCCCCCAGAACGTCCAGTGCTTCATGTGCTTGACACGCAGTTGCTTGTCAAGCCGCAATCGCCGGCCATCGGAGAGCATACGATAGCCCAACTCGATGTCCTCAATCGACGGCCGCCGGTACTCCTCGTTGAATCCGCCGTATTCGAGCAGCACCGACTTGCGGATCGCCCCGCAGCCGCTCCAGAATGTCGTAGCTTCCTCGCTGCCGCCTTGGTGAATCCAGTGATGGAACAGGTTTCGATACTGTGACAGGAAGTCGGGCGCGCCAGGCTCTTCGTCGTAGGAGCCGATGACGGCCTCGGTTTCCGGATGGGCCGCGAAACACTCGGCGACGCGCCCGAGCGTGTCGGGCCTGACGCATACAGCGCAGTCAAAAAAGTACAGGATCTCTCCGGAGGCCTCCTGCATGCCGCGGTTGCGCGCCGCCGCCGGCCCGCCATTGGTGCGGCAGCGGACGAGCTTGCAGCCATACTTTTCAGCCACTTCCGGCGAGTCGTCGGTCGAGCCGTCATCGACAACAATCAATGCATAGTCGGTGAAGGTGGAGCGCCCGACGTGGTCAAGACAACGTTTCAAATGGGCGGAGGAATTGTGAACCGGGATGATGACCGACAAGGTCGGCCGCGTTGGTGGAACGCGTGTCAAGAGTTCAGTCTAGGCGGTATCCCGCACGCTTTACAACTCCTCTGCACGTCCCTTTTAACTGCTGGCGGCCGTGCGCATCGCGACGTACTCGAGGAGGAGGTTCTTCGCGAGCTGTAGTTGAGCAGGCGCGGGCTATTTCCGCGCGCCACCGCTGTCGACGCGGCCTCGCGGAGATTGCGGATGATGGCGAGCCCCAAAGAAAGTTTGGGCGTAGGCAAAGGCGTCGCGGCCGATTTGCTCACCCATCACGCGGCCGGGAAGATCATCGGCGGGGGGGTGGATACCGCCCCAGATGCGGGATAGGCTGGTTTGATCGGAGGCGTCCTGGTAGGTGGCCCATTGCAGCGTGAGGTCGATGCTGGGACCCTCCTCAAAAACCAGAAATTCGTTTTTCGGACAGAAGAACTCACCTATTCCGCCGGGGAAGAATTGCGAGCCTGTGAGCATGGTCATCACTTCGGCGGCAGCGCGGCTGTAGGTGCTGTGGCCGGAGACATAACCGGCAAACGGTGGTGTCACGAAAGTCGGGCGTTGATAGGGCCACCAGTTCTCGGCCAGGATCCAGCCGGCGCCTGCTTCATCGACGTCAGGGTCGATAATGTAGTCGGGCCCGCGCCAGGCGTAGAGCGCGATTTTGCCTTCCGAGCCCGCCAGGAAGCGATGACGTTCTCCGGCTGCGGTGCTTTCTGCTGTGATGATCTCGATTTTGCCGGGGTACAGGCGGATGCCGTTCGGGTTGTAAGAGGGGCCCTGCGGGTCGCTCGATTGCCCCAGGTCCGCCATGTGGCGGATCGCCGACACGGGCCGCGCGTAGTCGTACCAGCCTTTCACGCCCCAGGCGGTCACAGCCACGTCGTGCATCGCGCCGCCGAGGGTGAGATAGACTTTGACATCCCATTCCAGGTCGTTAACAATCGCTCCCGTTCCCCCCATGCGCTTCACCGTCAGCGGGTGATCGGAGACGTAGTTGGCGATCGTGAACCAGTGTCCGGGCGGTGTCTCCGAATCCGGGCCATCAGCCCAGAACTCGGCAAGCACGCGCGCGTAGTCACCCAGCGGAACGATTTGAGGTTCGTACGGCTGGCCAGTTATGGGGTTGACCGCATGCCCCTTGCCCGAATCTCCGCCGTCGAGAAATTTGTAAAAGCTTTCGTAGTCAGCGGGGTCTGGTAGCGCTGCATTTCCGATCGAGCCTGGTGAGATGTCGATCATCACACCACTGGTGGGGTCTAGATGGCTCGACCAAATCGAGACCAGCTCCGCGCCCCATTTGTAGTACTCGTCGCCATCCCCGCCCAGAAAAGGAGGCGGACCGGGATCGTGATAGACCCAGTAATCGAAGCCATCACGCTCGTAAATCGTCAGGTCGGAGGGCGACAAGGAAAAGGGCGTGACCTGCCCCCATTCCGGGCTGACAAACTCCGGAATGGCTCCAATGAAAACGTTCCCCGACTGGTCAATAAAAACGTCGAGCGCCAAGGGCTGCCAGCGATTGGGGTCGATGATGCCGGGGTTGCCGGGCAGGGCCGGCAGCAGGGGCGGGTTGATCGGTTGGTAATGGAGGTTCGTGTAGCCCTGCTGTTCGTTGGAGTTGTCGTTGAGGCCGAACTCGATGACGGTTTGTGCGATACGGTTGCCGAGCGCCGCGGGCGAATCACCCAGGGTCGAAGTGAAGTCACGGTCGTAACCGAGCTCATCCATCTTGGCGTCGAACGAGGGAATCGACTGTGGGGCGCCGGGCGAGTTGGCGAATCTGTGGCTCAGAATGCGGTACGCGGCGTAACTGATCGTTGCCGCGCGCGCCGGCTCGATGTTGTCGCGGGTCCCCAGCATCTTCTCGCGATGGAGTAAGCCGCCGGCATCGCGGTCATACGCGGCCCAGGCATCCCACATGGCCGCCGAAACGTGGAAGAGATTGCGGGCGTGAACGGTGGGCCCGGCCAAGTCAACGCGAATGGCGTCGAGCAGTTGCTCATTCCATTGGCGCGCAATCGATTCGGCCGCGACCGGATGCGCCATGGAAAGCAGCAGAAATCCCGCCGCTAGCAGGCACTGCGCGATGGGCGCAACAGGCCTTGTTCTCGCCTTTGCGACTGACGGCGCGATCGTCTGGGAACGAGTGTGACTTGTGAGGATACGCACGTCACAGTTTACAACGATTGCAGGGCTAGCCTGTCAAGCCACCATATGGCCGTTGGCGGCTAATCCGGACACATCGCGAGCAGCTGAAAAAGCAGGTTAGTTAGCCGCGCGGCACTGCCGCCGGAGGCTTGGCTTCGCCGTTTTGAGGCAGGCCCATCCCGACGTACTCGAAGCCGGCCGCGCGCACCGCCTCGGGATCGAGATGATTTCGGCCGTCGAGAATCAGCGGCCGAACCATCCGCGCATGTAACTCGGCCAGATCGACATCCCGAAATTCGGACCAGCCCGTCAGCAGCAGCAGGGCGTCAGCGCCCGCGGCCGCGTCGAGGGCGGATTCAGCGTAGGTGACTTGTTCATGCGTCTGGCGAGCCTCCGGCATCGCTTGTGGATCGTAAGCCCGCACGGCCGCTCCTTCGGCGAGTAGACGCTCGATCGTGATGAGCGACGGCGAGAAGCGCAGGTCGTCGGTGTTGGGCTTGAACGCCAGCCCCCAAACGGCGATCGTCTTGCCCTTCAGTACCCACACTTCATGCCGTACCTTTTCGATGAACTTATCGATCTGATTCGTATTGACACGCTCGACTTCACGCAGCAGGCCGAAGTCCTGGCCGTTCTTCTCGGCGATGTGGATGAATGCTTCCAGGTCCTTCGGAAAACAAAAGCCGCCGAACCCGATGCCGGCTTTGAGAAATTCCGGGCCGATGCGGTGATCGTAGCCCATGCCTTCGGCTACACGCCGCACGTCGGCGCCAACCGCGTCGCAGAGATTGGAGATGGCGTTGATGTACGAGATTTTCATCGCCAGGAATGAGTTGGAAGCGTGCTTGATCAACTCGGCGCTGTTGCGGTTCGTCACTAGCATCACGGATTTGCCGCGATCGGCGGGCACGGGGTGCTCAAGACGCCATTCGAAAGTCTGGTCGACAATCGGCGCGTACGCTTCGCGCAACAAAGCTTCGGCGCGCCCATTCTCCACACCGATCACGATGCGATCCGGATACAGGAAGTCAACCACGGCCGAGCCCTCGGCCAGGAACTCAGGGTTGGAGGCGACATCGAACTCCACGTCGCCCTTCTCGCGGCTATAGATCTGCATCGTCTTACGGATGCGCTCTCCGGTCAGCACCGGCACCGTACTCTTTTCGACGACGAGTTTGTAGGAATCA
The DNA here is from genome assembly GCA_027624045.1 of Acidobacteriota bacterium. Taxonomy (GTDB): domain Bacteria; phylum Acidobacteriota; class Terriglobia; order Bryobacterales; family UBA6623; genus JAPPLB01. The sequence goes on along the minus strand of JAQBUE010000094.1, from coordinate 3,151 downwards.
GAAAGCCGCGCGATCTGCCGCGCCACGCGTTCGACTGACGAGAGGTCGGCTTCACCGCCCGGAAGAGGCGGTGTGCCCAAACAGAAGAAGATCAACTCGCTATGCTCAACTCCCGCCGCCAAATCGGTGACGAAGCGAATCCGCCCCGAATCGGTCGCTCGGCTGAGCAGGGTCTCCAGTTCCGGCTCGTAGAACGGCAGCTGGCCGTCCTCCAAAGTCTTGATCTTGTGCGGGTCATTGTCGACGCAGACCACTTCGTGTCCGATTTCCGCGAAACAAAGACCGACGACCAATCCGACATGGCCGGTTCCAATAACGGTAATTTTCAAAACAGTTCCCCTTGCCCGCAGGACCCACAATGGGTTCTGCTCGACGAAAGCGGCGGTTTTCTTTAGCTGGGGAGGGGAAGCCGGCCGGATGGCTAGGCCTGCCGCCTACATCGTTTGGAGCACGCTGGCGATCTTGTGATTCACCCACATCAGGGCAACCACGACGATGAAAACGATGACTCCCATCCCGATCAGCTTCTTGCGTGTGAGCCGCTGTAGCATTTTGTATTCGTACCAGTGTAGTGGTGGTGGTGGCACTCCCCGACAGGTCGCGTCCCACCTAGCGAGACCGGGTAAGAAACCTTAAAATTACTTGTCCGAAGCCGTTGGTTCGACAACCGGGTAACCGTGTTCCTTCCATTCCGTAATGCCGCCGAACTCGACGCCGGAATGGCCTTCCTTGGCAAGCAGTTCAGCGCCGCGCGACGCTCGTCCGCCCCGCATGCAGTAGACGACAACCTTGCGGTCCTTGGGCACCTCGGACACGCGTGCTTCGAGCTCGTCGATCGGGATATTGACGTAACCCTCGATCGCGCCATGCTCAGCGAGTTCCTCGGGCCGGCGAACATCAAGTAGATACACATTTTCGCCCGAATCAAGCCGAGCCTTCAGATCAGCCGCGTCGAACTCCTTCGCCGCCGCTAGCTCCACCGGAGCCTGCTGTTCGGCTTGCGCCGCCGCCTCCTCGGCCGGACCCGTCGAGCACGCCGAGAACAACGCCACGCCGGCCAAGAGAAAAAACAAAATTCGCTGGGTCATCAAAAAGACTCCTTATGGCTGAGTATAGCGATGTCACCGCCATCTGCTGCGAAACGTCGCTACGGCTCACACTCGAATGTCCCGATCGTCATCGTCACGGCCTGACCACCTAAGTAGACACGCTCGCCCGCCACACGGACACGCACTTCGCCTCCTCGGGCCGACGCCTGGTAGGCGAGGAAGCGATCTTTATTGAGACGCTGCCGCCAAAATGGTCCGAGGCAGCAGTGCGACGAACCCGTTACGGGGTCTTCGTCGATGCCCGCCGCCGGGCCGAAACAGCGCGAGACAAAGTCGTAGGGCGGCGACGAGCGGCTGGTAACGACGATGCAGCGCGCATCGAGTTCCTTCAATTCGCGAAAGTTCGGACGTAGCGTCCGCACCGTTTGCTCGTCGGCAACTTCAACGATGTAGTCGAACTGGTTCTTCCCCACGTAAACGTAGTTAATGTCAGCGCCGAGGCTGTACAACAGTGCGGGTGGCGGCAGGACTTCCGTTTCTGGCGTGGCGGGGAAGTTGAGCTCGATCCAATCGCCCTCTTTCCGCGCTGTCAAAAGACCGCTGCGGGTGTGAAAATGGAGTTCCTCGTCGGGCGCATGGTTTTCGTGCAGCCACAGCACATGAGCCGCCGCCAGCGTGGCGTGACCGCACAGGTCGACCTCGACCGTCGGAGTAAACCAGCGCAGATGGAAGCCATCATCTCGCGGCACAAGGAAAGCCGTTTCAGAAAGATTCATCTCCCGGCCGACGTTCTGCATCCACTCTGGATCGGCCTCCCGCGGCAGGATGCACACCGCTGCCGGATTGCCCGCGAAGGGCCGCGCCGTAAAGGCGTCAACGTGGTAAAGACGAATACTCATAAGGGGACCAACGGCTGGCGGTCTTGCTCGGAACCTGCATCTAAGCCGGCAGCCTCACCCGGAAGTGTGGCGCTAGGGCCGCCAGGTTGTGCTCGATCTCGGCCACCGCTTCCTCTGACCAAGTGTGATCGCCCCGCCGCGATTTGCTCGTCTTGAATATGCCTCGGCGCTTGAAAATATAGTTGCGAACCCCGGGAATGTGCGCATCGAGGTTAATCACGAGCAGCAGCTTCGCGAACAGATCACGCACGTCGTCTCGCTTGCCTTGTTCGTGCAATTCCCACAACTGTGCGTAGATGTCCGAGTACATCGCGCCCGGCATCGTGCCGTCAAACCCGTGGCGCATCTCGTACGGCCAAGCCTTGCCGGCTGCTCCACCAAACAGGCTCTTGATTGGGCTCGGGCGATGCTTTGCCATCGCAATCAGCCGTTCGAGCACGGGGTTGTGCTCCTCCTTGACGTACCCGAAGTTCGGATACTTGGTCGCCATTTCGATGATGAACTCCACGGTCGGCTCGATGCCTTCCGCCCCGCCCGTGGTCTGGATGAAGACGGGCCGTTTGGCGAGCTTGCAGAGCGCGCCGTAGTAGGCGCGGTAGTCGTCAAGCGACTTCGCCTCTTTGGGAGGCATAGCGATCACAGCGTCGGGCTGGAGCTTCTCGGCATAGCGCGCGACTTCGATCATCTCGTCGATATTCGGCGCCTGGACGCCGAGTACCAGCGCCGGTTTCTTGCCCTTCGCCGCCTTAACGAGCGTTTCCATGCCTTCGAAACGCTCTTCCTTTTTCAAATTCGGATACTCGCTCGCGAGCTGCGGCCAGACCATGCCCTGCACGCCGCAGCGGTGCAGGAAATCAACTTCGCCGGCCAAGTCCTCGTGATCGATCTTCTTGGCGTCCGTGTAAGGCGTCGCCATGATGATGAAGGCGCCTCGCATCGGCTTGCCGGAGGCCGCGAAAAGGCGTGGGCCGCGGCTCGCGGCCGCAGTCGCTCCGATCATGCCGAAGATGTCACGGCGAGTGTAGGTCAGGCTCATGGGAATACCTCCTTGGCGCGAGAATGCCCCCCAGAATGTAGCCGGAATGCATAAAGGTCGCGTTGGCATTATATCCATGTGCGGACCCGGCCTCGGCCCTGAGAGTTGTCCAATGCAAGATGATCCTGAAAGGAGGGAGTGTTTCCAATACAAGATGATCCTGAAGA
>JAQBUE010000093.1 GCA_027624045.1 Acidobacteriota bacterium | reverse complement strand
TGCTTGCGGCGTTCGGGTGGAGTTAACTGTTTGGGTAACGGATCAACGCAGCCTTGCGGCTGCGGCTCTGAGTTTGGAATGAGGATTCGGTGGGAGGAAGACGGCGTGGACGCCGGTCCGGTGAGAGCTGGACTTTCTCGATGGATGGGGTAGCGTTTGGGGACACCCGAGGGACCACCCGAGGGGGACGATCACCTTTACACCGCGCTACGCTACGTCGATCTGAATCCGGTCCGCGCCGGGCTCGTCGCGCAGGCTGTCGAGTACTCGTGGTCGAGCGCGGAGGCGCACGTCAACGGGCGCGACGAGTGGAGTTTGCTCGACCGCAAAACTTGGCAGCAGATCTCAACGCGCAACGACTGGGCGAACGCCCTGCGCGACCCGGTGATGGAGGCCGACGAGATGGCGCGGCTGCGGAAGGCGACCAAGACAGGCCGTCCGCTGGGCTCGGAGATGTTCGTCGGAAAACTAGAAGCGCGGCTCCAAAGGACCCTGAAACGCCTTAAAACCGGCCCTTCGAAGCGTATGAGGATCGCCACGGCCTGATGGGGGTCAGGGTTTAGGTGGCTGTCCCCTTTCGGCCCCTTTCGGCCACGGGAGAAGGCATTACGTTCAGCCGGGACGAGGTCATCGTTAAGCTACTGACGCTCCCCGCCCCTAACGACGCCACAGGTGGTAAACCGCCTCACTAGCGTTCGGTGTTCGGATTGGGCGTGGAAGTTGGCGGCGTTTTGGGTGGGTTCGCGGATGGGGCGGGGCTTGCACCGCTTGCTTTGCGCGCGGCTCGGCTAGTGGTTGGGTGGACGGGTGGGGGAGACCGTTGGTTGGCGCCGTCCTGGGAGAAGATCGACCTGCCTCGTGGCTTCTCAACTGACTCTGCCGGGGTGTTCCGCACGGCGTCATGCGAGCAGCTTCTCGACGACATGGCCGCCCACATCGGTCAGGCGGAAGTCGCGGCCCTGGTAGCGGAAGGTTAGTTTCTTGTGATCGAGGCCGAGCAGATGGAGGATGGTCGCCTGGACGTCGTGTACTTCCACTTTGTCTTTGGTGATGAAGAAGCCGAGCTCGTCGACTTCGCCAATCGTTTGCCCTGCCTTGATGCCGCCGCCCGCAAACCACATCGGGAAGTTGTCGATGTGGTGGTTGCGGCCGACAGACTCCCGCACTTCGCCCATCGGCGTCCGCCCGAACTCGCCACCGAAGAGCACAAGCGTCTCGTCCAATAGACCCCGCTGCTTGAGATCTTTGATCAACGCCGCCGCGGGGCGATCAACATCCAAAGCGACTTCGTCAAGCTTTTCGTTGAGGTTGTTCTGGCGATTGCCATGGTGATCCCAGCCCGTCTGATAGCACTGCACGAAGCGCACGCCGCGTTCGACCATGCGGCGCGCCAAGAGGCAATTGTTCGCGAACGATTGTTTCCCGGGCGTCGCGCCGTAGAGGTCGAGCGTCGCCTGGGTTTCGCTGGACAGATCCATCAACTCAGGACCACTCGTTTGCATCCGAAAGGCCATCTCGTACGAAGAGATACGCGTGCTGATCTCCGGATCACCTACCTCAGTCAGACGCGCCAAGTTCAAGTCGCGGACAGCGTCGAGCCGAGCCGTCTGGCGTTCCATCGAGATGCCCTTCGGGGTCGATAGATTCGGAATGGGGTCGGCCGAACGCAGGAACTCAACACCCTGGTAGGTCGTCGGCAGAAAACCGCTACTCCAGAGATTCGCCCCGCCCATCAGGCTTTGCTCTCCCGAGCGCAGGACGACGAACGCCGGCAGGTCATGCGATTCGCTCCCCAGCCCGTAACTGAGCCATGAGCCCATGCTTGGACGTCCGAAGCGGGTCGAGCCGGTATTCAAGAAGAGCTTCGCCGGGGCGTGGTTGAAGTTCTCCGTCGTGAGCGAATGGACCAGCGCCAAATCGTCGGCCACGCTCGCCATGTGTGGAAAGACCTCCGAGACCCATGCTCCCGATTCGCCATGTTGCTGGAACTTTCGGCGAGGGCCGAGCAGCTTGAGTTTGTCCTTCATGAACCGTTCCATAAAGGCGAAGCGCTTGCCTTCGAGGAATGAATCGGGAACCGGCTGCCCGTCGTATTCGCTCAGCTTGGGCCGATAGAGCCAGGTCTCGAATTGGCTCGGCGCCCCGGCCATGAAAAGGTAGATGACACGCTTCACCTTGGGAGGGAAGTGCGGCGCTCTCGGCGCTAGCGGGTTCTCGACCCGTGGTGTGTTGGCGGCCGAGAGTTTGCCGCTGCTCAACAAGCCGCCGAGGGCGATATTGCCCAGACCGACGAAGCACTCACTGAAGAAGTGCCGTCTCGTTCTATCCAGCAGTCCGATGCTTTGCATGCTCAGATCACTCCCGCGTAATGAACTCATCCAGATTGAGAAGCACCCCCGAGACCACGGTCCAGGCCGCCGTAGCGGGAATGTCAGCGTTTTCGGGGGTAGGCAAAGGCAAGATTTCTTTTGCCGCGCCTGGGGTGGTCCTGAACTCGTCCAGTTGGGCCGCTAATAGGTGCTCCAGCCGCTCTTTCTCCGGCTCGGTCGGCGGCCGCGCTAGACAAAGACGAAACGCATGGTTAACCCGCTCGGAGTTCGAAGCGTCCGTGCTTTCCGTCAGTATGCGCTGAGCCAACCCTTGGGCGAACTCGTGGAAGCCGGCGTCGTTCAGCAATGTGAGCGCTTGCAGCGGCGTGTTCGAGCGGTCTCGTTTCGTCGTTATCGTAAGCGCAGTGGGGCTGTCAAAGACCATGAGGCCGGGGTGAGGGCTGAGGCGCCAGAAGTAGGTGTACATACCCCGGCGATAGCGAGCCGGTCCTTCGCTTTCTTTCCACGTCCGTCGAATCATGTAGTCCGGCGGCTGCGCTGGAAAGACGCTGGGGCCGCCGATCTCGGGCGTCAGCATTCCGCTGGCCGATAAAGCCAGGTCTCTGACGATCTCTGACTCAACTCGCAGACGATTCTGTCTGGAGAGCAGGTCGTTGCGCGGATCGAGTTTCTTGGAATCGGGCCGATGCGCCGACGACTGCCGATAGGTTGCCGAGGTGACGATCAGGCGATGCATCGCCTTGAGGCTCCACCCCTGGGCAATGAACTCTGATGCCAACCAATCCAGCAACTCCGGGTGGGTAGGCGGCGAACCCTGCGTACCGAAATCGTTTTCGGTCTCCACGATCCCGCGGCCGAAGTAGCGTTGCCACATGCGGTTCATGGTTACGCGTGGTGTGAGGGGATTCTTCTCGTCGACCAGCCAGCGGGCGAGGTCCCCGCGGGTGTGGCTTTCCTTTTGCGGTAGCGTGGGCAACGCCGCGGGTGTTCCCGGCGTAACTTCCACACCCTTGTTCAAAAACTCACCGCCTAACAGCACGTGGGTTGGTCGAGGTTGGGGTAGCTCCCTCATTACGAGCGTGCTGGGGACCTCAGGCTCGATCTTCTTGACCGCCGCAATTGCCTTCCTGCGTTCTTGATACGCGAAGTCCTGCCCGAAATAGGCGCCGCGGATGACATCATGTTGCACCTCATGGCGCTCATCCATTGGGATTTTTAAGATGGCTTGTTGGCTGGGAGCCAGTTTTTGGAGCGCCTCGTCGCTGAGCGACGCTTCCCAGTCGGATTGCTTCTCGATGAGTTGATCTTTGTAGCGATCCAACTCCTGTTCCATTACCTTGAGCTGTGCCTGGATGCCTTCGCGGCGGGCATGCTGCTCGGGTGTCCCCAACTCGAGAACGGGCTCGTTGGCTCGCTCCCGGCCTTCTTTGTCGTTGAACTCGCCGCTCAACTCGTCGATGCTGTTGAAGAACGCGAAGAATCGATAGAACTCACGCTGCGAGATCGGGTCGAACTTGTGGTCGTGGCAGCGCGCGCAACCGAGGGTGAGCCCCAAGAAAGCGATTCCCGTCGTATCAACCCGATCGACGACGGCTTCGGTGCGGTACTGCTCAAAGTCGACGCCGCCCTCCAGGTTCAGCAGCGTGTTGCGGTGAAAACCGGTCGCAACGATCTGCTGTTTGGTGGGGTTCGGAAGAAGGTCCCCCGCGATTTGCTCGATGACGAACTGATCGAATGGGAGATCGCGGTTGAGGGCGTCGATCACCCACTCGCGATACATCCAGATCTTTCGCGGACCATCGTCGTTGTATCCATTTGAGTCGGCATAGCGCGCGATGTCGAGCCAATGACGTCCCCAGCGTTCGCCGTAGTGTGGAGATGCAAGCACCTCGTCAACGAGAAGTTCGTAGGCGTCCGGGCGGTCATCGGCGACGAAGGTATCTACTTGTTCCGGCGTGGGAAGAAGGCCCACCAGATCGATGTACACTCGCCGAGCCAAGGTTGCCCTCTCGGCCTCCGGTGAAGGTGTCAGCCCCACCTTTTCATGACGCGCCAAGATGAAACGGTCGATCGGATTTCGCGCCCACGATGTGTCGGAAACCGTCGGCTCACGGGGACGTCGGACGGGCTGAAACGACCAGTGTTTCGAAGGCTCGTCAGCCGGACTGCCTGAATGTGGCTGGGTTGGCCACGGCAGACCCAGCTCAACCCAGCGAACAAGGGCGGCCAGTTCGTCCGGGTTGAGCGCACCGCCCGGAGGCATTTTCAGCTCGCCATTGCGACGAATCGCATGGATCAGCAGACTATCGTCCGGCGACCCAGGAATCGCTGCTTCACCACGCGTGCCGCCCGCCAAGATGGCTTCCCGACTCTCGATTGAGAGACCGCCCGTGCGTAGTTCGTCGTTATGGCAAGCAGCGCACTTCGTCAGGAGAACCGGCCGGACATCGTTCTCAAAGAAACGAACGGAGTCGGCTGAGAATTGCTGACCCGACCCAAGCTGCGCGACAAGGGGGAGTACGCCCCAGACTACGATCGCCATAGCCCTGACCAAGCCTGATGCGCGCATGACTAGGTGAATACTACCACAGAGCTAGCAGCACGACGGGCGGGAAGTAGCGGTCGGCGAGGTCGGCCATTCTTTCCCTGCTGCCTGGTTGCTCGAAGGATGTGGGTGAGGTGGGAGTGGTGGCACTGCCGATTTCCGCTCGACCTCAGCGAAACGCTATCCTATCTTGCTTGGAAGTGATGGTCCCAAGCGACACAGCCCCGGTCCGGCGCGGCGAAGAGATCGACGACGCCAAGCTGGCCGCGTACCTTGCGCCGCGGCTTGACCACGCGATCGAGCCGCTTGCAATTCGGCAGTTTCCGGGCGGGCATTCGAACCTCACTTACTACGTCTCGGCAGGCGGTGTCGAATACGTGCTGCGACGTCCTCCGCTGGGGCCGGTGCCGCCGAAGGCGCACGATATGGCGCGCGAATACCATGTGCTCAGCCAAATCGGGCCGCACTTCGCGCCCGCACCGAGGGTCTTTCTGTTGTGCGAAGACGCGGCCGTGCTCGGCGCGCCGTTCTACCTGATGGAGCGCCGCACAGGTGTCACGATTCGCCGCGAGGTCCCGCCTGAAATCGCGGCTTGTCCCGGCTACGCTCGACGGATCAGCGAGGCCTTCATCGATTGCCTAGCGGAACTTCATGCGATCGACATCCGCCGTCATGGTCTTGAAGCGATCGGGCGTCCCGAGGGCTTTCTCAAACGCCAGGTGCGTGGCTGGTCGGGCCGCTGGGAGCGGGCGCGCACCGAACCGCTGCCTGAAATGGAGGCTCTCTCGGAATGGCTCGCGCGCCGAATGCCTGCCTCGCAGCCGGCCACGATCGTCCACAACGACTATAAGCTCGACAACTTGATGCTCGACCACGTGACACTTGACGCCGGGGATCCGGCCCTTGTCAGCGCCGTACTAGACTGGGAGATGACGACGGTCGGCGACCCGCTCGTCGACCTCGGTATCGTGCTGTGCTACTGGTCCGAGGCGGGCGACCCGCCGATGCGGCGTGAAGCCATCAGCCCCGTGACGGCGCAGCCCGGCTGGTATTCCCGGCAAGACCTGATGCGACGCTACGCCTTGGCAAGCGGCCGGGATCTGACAGATATTCAATACTATGAAGTCTTTGGTTTGTATAAGTTAGCCGTGGTTCTTCAACAAATCTATTACCGCTTTCAGGTGGGCCAAACAAGCGACCAGCGCTTCGCGGATTTCAACCAGCGCGTTCGCGGCTTGGCCGACTCCGCTGTTCTCGTGATGGAGACCCGGTGAGCCGCGTCTATCTCATGCGCCACGGCCAAGCCGGCCCGCGCCACGACTACGACCGGCTTTCCGTGCTCGGCGAGCAGCAATCGCGGGCGCTCGGCCGTTACCTGGTCTCGCTCAAGGTCGAGTTCGTGGCCGCCTACGTCGGCCGGCTCGACCGTCAGCGCCGCACCGCCCAGGCGGTCCAGGCCGAGTACCAAAGCGCCGGGCTCCCGTTTCCGGAATTAGTCGAAGAACCTCTCTGGGACGAGTTCGATCTCGGCCACGTCTACCAGGAGTTGTCGGACCCGCTTGGCCAAGACGACCCACGATTCCGGCAGGAATTCGCCGGGATGATGGCCGCTATCGAGAGCGGCGATAGCGCCGTCCACCGTAGCCACAACTACTGCGATATTGCCATCGTCCGCGCCTGGACCGCGGGCCGATATAGCTATTCCGGTGAATCGTGGCAAGCCTTTCGCGAACGCGTTTCTCTGCCCAAACAGCGGCTGGCAAGATTCACGTCAGGCGAGAACGTAGCTGTCTTCACCTCCGCCACCCCGATCGGTGTCTGGATGGGCGAAGCGCTCGGGCTACGGGATCGCGAGATCTGGCGGCTCGCCGGCGCGACCTATAACTCCGGCCTATCCACTGTGCGCGTCGCTGATGACGAACTGCGCCTGTTTACGTTCAACGCGCTCCCGCATCTACCTGACACGGCCCTGTGGAGTTTCCGCTAAAGTCTGTGCAAGAACTTGATCGGCAACAGGACGGGCATCCGCCGGCAGTAGCTCGGCCCATCGTCAGCAATCGCCAACGGCCCTGACAACGTGGAACCTATACATATTCAACTCGAAGTCGCGTTGCGCGAGTCCGACGTTGTCCGAACGCGATTGGAACTGTTTGTTCGCCGGCTGGGACCGGCTTGTCTGATTTGGTGCTTCTTGGCGGCGGTTGGCATCTACGTGCTGCCACTGGGTGTCGCCGGGCTGAACGTGTGGGCAGCGGCCGGCGTTATCGCGGGACCGCCTGTCCTGCTCTTGCTGGTGATCACGTGGAATGCCAAGCGCGAGTACCGGGCGGCGGCTAACGCCGAACCGATGCACTACTGCTTCCACGATGACGGCATCGATATCGGTTCAACTCAAAAGGCCGGCTGGATACCATGGGAAGGCTTCAGCGACGGCGTCGAGACGAACTCGGCCTTCTTAATCTTTCTCGAAGAAGATCGCCACTACCTCATCCCCAAACGCTGTTTCGCCAATTTCCAACAAGCCGCCCTACTGGGTGAACTGATTGCCTCATCCATCAAGCGCTAGGCGTACATTTTCCCGTACTTCGCCTGATGGAGATCGACAGGAGGGCAACCGAGTGGTTGGATGTATCGGCCCGCTGGGGCCGTACCCGTTTCGGGCCGCGCTTGTAGGCGCGACCCGAAACAACCGTGACAGCCTAGCTGGCCGTCTCACTCTTGCGGGGACCCGGCCGCCGGCGTCTGGTCCGCCGCTTCGTTGGGTATGAACGGCCTGCATCGTCAGGGCGTGCGGCACCTTCCGGACGCCGCTGCGGGCTGTGCGAACGGCCTGCATCGTCAGGGCGTGCGGCACCCTCCGGACGCTGCCGCGGGCTGTACGAACGGCCTGCATCGTTAGGCCGTGCGGCAGCACGTTCCGGACGCCGCTGCGGGCTGTGCGAACGACCTGTATCGCCAGGCCGTGCGGCAGCACGTTCCGGGCGCCGCTGCGGGCCGTATGAACGACCTGCATCGTCAGGCCGGCGCCCGTTCCTCGTGACCGCACGTTTCTCGATCATCTGCTCGGGCGCGCCGCCAACCGGCGTGGTCTCGGGCGCTAACTCGGGGAGTTCCAGCCGCGGGATCTTCGACTTCAACTTACGCTCGATGGCGTGAACCCCGGGTAGCTCGTCCACCGAGGCGAACGTAACGGCTTTGCCGCTTTTTTCCGCGCGCCCAGTCCGGCCAACGCGATGTGTATAGTCGTCCGGCGTACCAGGCACATCGAAATTGATGACGTGGGAGACGTTCGCCACGTCGATGCCGCGAGCGGCGATATCGGTAGCGACAAGAACGTCGTAGCGTCCGGCTCGAAAGCCTTGCATGGCCTTGTCGCGCTGCGACTGCGTCATGTTACCTTCGAGCCCGACTGCCTCATGTCCAGCTCGGCTTAATTGCAGGGCAAGACGTTTGGTGCGATGCTTGGTTCGCAGAAAAACAATGGCTGACCGGAAATCATCCTGCGCCAACAGATGGCGCAACAGTTGCGCCTTCTGCGTCGCCCGCACGATATAAAGGGCGTGTTCGATGGTCTCAGCCGGCATGGAGTGTGCCAGCTCAACGACGTGCGGCTTGTCTAATATTACATCCGCCAACGACCGCACAGCGGCCGGCATGGTCGCCGAAAACATCAGATTCTGCCGCGTCTTCGGCAACAGCGCCAGGATGCGCTTCAGGTCCGGCAAGAAACCCATGTCGAACATGCGGTCAGCCTCATCAAGGACCAGGGTCTCGATGCCGTTGAATTTGACGAAACCCTGTCCGTATAGATCGAGCAAACGCCCCGGACAGGCAATGAGGATGTCGGGCTTGGACTTCAAGCTACGAATCTGCTGCGGACTGGGTACGCCGCCGTAGATCGTAATCGCCTTTAGACCAGTAAATTTGGCGAGGGCAGTGGTCTCGGCCAAGATCTGCATCGCCAGTTCCCGTGTGGGAACAACAATCAGCGCCCGCGGCCCGGGTCGCGGGTTCGCAAGCAAACGTTCAAGAATCGGCAAAGCAAACGCCGCCGTTTTGCCGGTTCCGGTCTGGGCCAGACCTAGTACATCACGCCCGGCGAGTCCCGCCGGGATCGTCTCCGCCTGAATCGGCCGGGGGCTTATGAACCCGAGGCCATCGATACCGCGTTGGAGACTGCTTTGCAGACCGAACTGCAAGAACCCGACCTGTGGCCGGGAAGAAACTTCACTCATGTAGAAAATCACCTTTCAGTGGTCGCCGCGCATTGCACATGCGAGCACCGCTCACGTTCAAACCCATACAACAGCGCTAGGAGTGAGAGAAAACCAAACGACGCGATCTTTTGTCAGGAGACCCTGTTGTGCGTCGGGGCCGCAAAGGCAGCGGCCGGAAGGTACAGATGGCATCAGTATACTACATTGCCAAGAACGGTGCGGGCCTGGCCTGGATTTGGCCGCGGGCACGCTCCGCCGGGAGGGGGCCAACCCTCATCATCGGGGGAGTAGGGGGTTCGCTGCCCGCGCCGGACAAACACGAGTGTTCGTCACTACCGTGGTTGCCAGGCCCGCGGGCCGCTTTCGGCAGTGGCCCCGAGAAGCGACATGACGCGTATCAACCTGCTAGGCTCAAGGCATGTACTGCATGTACTGAAACGCAAGCCAGGTCAAGTCGACTGCAGAAGGTGCCTCTCTCTTTGAACATCCTTCCCATTCCACTTCCCTATCGCTGTTTCACCTTTTTTTTCGGAGGATTTTCAATGAAGCGACTTTACGTCGGCAATCTGAGCTATTCGTCTACTGAAGACGACATTCGGGACGCATTTGCCCAACACGGAGAGGTGTCATCCGTTCATCTAGTTACTGACCGCGACACCGGCCAGCCACGCGGCTTTGCCTTTGTCGAAATGGCTGACGGCGACCAAGCCGAGCAGGCCATCGGCGCCTTGAACGGCGCGGACCTTTCCGGACGCGCCCTCGTCGTCAACGAAGCTCGCCCGCGCCCTGAGCGTAGCGGCGGCGGCGGTGGTGGTGGCGGACGCCCAGGTGGCGGCGGTGGTGGTGGCGGACGCCCAGGTGGCGGCGGTGGCCGTGGTGGCCGTGGTGGCGGCGGTGGCGGCGGTGGCCGCGATCGCTGGTAGATAACCTTTAGAGGCGGAGTACTTGCTTCGCTCTTACTAAAGTTTTTTGGGGGTGAGATGGGCTAAGCTCAGTTCACCCCCTTACTTTTGCAGCAACAGGAACATGCGGCTCGATCCGCCTGCCTAGCCCCGCACCATCCACGCGGGCTAAAATCGGAACGAACATGGCAGCACCCCTCGCACGTCACGCCCCGGCTTACGGCCGTGCCCCGCTTTCGCGCCGCGCATTCGTCGAATCGCTGTGTGGCGGATTTGGAGCCGTCGGGCTCGCGGGGATGCTCGGGGCCGGCACAGGTCCCAACACAGTGGGCACTGTGCCCATCGGCCCCCACTTCGCCCCCAAAGCGAAGCACATCATCTTCCTGTTTCTCACCGGCGGTCCGTCGCACATCGATATGTTCGATCCGAAGCCGACGCTGCAAAAATACGCCGGCCAGCGCCCCGACTCGGCCGACTTGCGCACGGAACGTATGACGGGCGGCCTGCTGCCTTCGCCCTTCGAGTTCAAGCGGCATGGCCAGAGTGGCGCCGAGATCAGCGAGCTCCTCCCGAAACTCTCCGGCATCGCTGACGAGCTGTGCATTATTCGTTCGATGTACACTTTCAACCCGACGCACACCCCGGCGCGTAATTTGATTCACTCGGGCAACATCGCCTCGACGCGCCCGTCGCTCGGTTCGTGGATTTCCTATGGCCTGGGCACTGAGAATCAGAACCTGCCAGGCTTCGTGGCTCTCAGTCCCTCGGTCGGATCGAGCCAACACTGGCGGGCCGGCTTCCTGCCGGCCGAACATCAAGGGACGCACTTCAACCACTCCGAAACCGACCCGGAAAAGATGATCCGCTACCTGCGGAACACCAAGCTCGACGCCGCCGCGCAACGCCAACAACTCGACCTGCTGACCACCCTGAACCGGCAACACCGCGAGGAGGCCGGTTCTGATGCCTTTCTCGAAGCCCGCATCCAGGCCATGGAAACCGCCTATCGCATGCAGTTCGAGGCACTCGACGTTTTCGACGTTCGCAAGGAACCAGCAACGGTCCGCGAGGAATACGGCACGACCGACTTCGCCAACGGCTGCCTGCTCGCCCGCCGGCTGGTCGAACGCGGCGTCCGCTATGTGCATGTTTATTACGGCCCCGGCCAGCCTTGGGACGACCACAAAGAAATCAATTCAAAACTTCGCGAGCGCTGCCCCGACATGGATCGAGGAGCCGCCGCGCTGATCAGCGACATCAAGCGACGTGGTTTGCTTGATGAGACTCTCGTCGTCTGGGGCGGCGAATTCGGCCGTACACCTGTTTCGGAAGCCGGTGACGGACGCGACCATAACCCTTACGGCTTTACGATGTGGATGGCCGGCGGGGGTATTCGCGGCGGCATCACGTACGGCGCGACCGACGATTTCGGATTTCAGGCCGTCGAGAATCGCGTCTCGATCCACGACTTGCATGCGACGATCCTGAACCAAATGGGCTTTGATCACGAACGGCTTACTTACCGCTATGCGGGCCGTGATTTCCGCCTCACCGACGTACACGGACGCGTATTGAAAGAGTTACTGGCGTGATGGGGCGCGTTGGGGTATGGCATGCCGTGCGCGGAAAAACAATGAGGACTATCCCTATTTTTTTCCTGCTCGGACTCCTCGCCGGTTCTCCCACCCCGGCCGCCGCGCAATCGCCGCAACTCGACCACTTCGAGAGCAAAATCCGCCCGGTGCTTGTCGAGCAGTGCGAGGTCTGCCATTCCGCCGCCCTTGAGAAGCCTATGGGCGGACTGCGCCTTGACTCGCGTGAAGCCCTGCGGCAGGGCGGAGCCTCCGGAGCAGCCGTCATTCCCGGCCAACCTGGACAAAGCCTGCTGCTCAAGGCGCTCACTTACAAAGATGCCAATCTGAAAATGCCGCCCACCGGCAAGCTACCAGACAATGTGATCGCGGACTTCGAAAAGTGGATCGCCGACGGTGCGGAAGACCCCAGAAGTACAGAGGCGGAAGAGTCCACCGGCGGCATCTCTACGAAGAAACAGGAAGGCCCCGGCACCCCGATTGAAGAAGGCCGCAAATGGTGGGCCTTTCAACCGCTCACCGAGCATGCCGCGCCCAAAACGTCCAAGCCCGATTGGGTCGCGCGGAAGATTGACAGCTTTGTGCTCGCCAAGCTAGATGAGAGCAATTTGGAGCCGTCGCCCGCCGCCGATCCGCGTACGCTGATCCGCCGAGCTTACTTTGACCTCATCGGACTTCCGCCCACCTACGAGCAGGTCGAAGCCTTTGCCGCCGACCCGTCGCCGGAAGCCTACGCCGCCCTCATCGATGTGTTGCTCGACTCGCCGCGCTACGGTGAGCGCTGGGGACGCCATTGGCTCGATGTCGCCCGCTGGGCCGAGGATCATCCCACGAGCGAATCAACCAACGGCCCGCACCCCTACGCCTGGCGCTATCGTGATTGGGTCATCGAGGCCTTGAACGACGATATCCCCTATGACCGCTTCATCCGCATGCAGTTCGCGGCCGACCTGCTGCCCGGCTTCGAGCCCGCTGACATGCGCGCTCTCGGCTACATCGGCAACTCGCCTATGTATCACAAGGACCCACGCCTCTCGCGTGATGTCATCGAAACCCTGACGTCGGACGACTGGGATGAGCGCGTTGACGCCGTCTCGCGCGGCTTGCTCGGCCTGACTGTCGCCTGCGCCCGCTGCCACGACCACAAGTTTGATCCGATCACGAATAAGGACTATCACGCGGTTGCCGGCGTCTTCGCCAGCACTTGGCTTGTCAAACGCCCGATCGTCGCAATGGACCCTGCCGCCGCCGACAAGCTTGTCTGGGACCATGAACGCCTGTACCGTGTCAAAGGCATGCTGGGCAACATCAAGGAACTCGACACGATCGCGCCGGAGCTGCATCCCAAGGTTGCCGAGATGGACGCGGAGATGAAAGAGCTGGAAGCAAAGCTCGCCAAGGATTCGACTCCGCTTACGCACGCCGTGGTGGACTGCGGCGTTTGGATCGACGGCTCAATACCAACTGTCACGTGGTTCGACTTGCGCCCGGGACAGCCGCGCGACCTGCCGATCTTCATTCGCGGTAACGTCGCCAACCCCGGCGAGATCGTCCCGCGCCGTTTCTTGACCGTGTTTGCCGAGGACGAACCTGAACCCTTCCGTCAGGGTTCAGGCCGCTTGGAACTGGCCGACAAGATCGTTGGCACAGCCGGCCCGCTTGCTGCTCGCGTTTGGGTCAACCGTGTCTGGGGGTGGCATTTCGGGCAGCACATCGCCGGTACTCCGTCGGATTTCGGCACTCAGGGAGAGCGCCCGACCCACCCTGAGTTGCTCGATGATCTCGCTGCCCGCTTCGTCGAAAACGGCTGGTCGCTGAAGTGGCTCCACCGCGAGATCATGCTCTCGGCCACCTACCGGCAGGACAGCCGTCATCTTGAGAACGCCGCCAAGACCGACCCGACGAACCGCTGGCTGTGGCGCTATGCCCCGAGCCGTTTGGATATCGAATCGTGGCGCGACGCCGTCTTGCAGGTTTCAGACGAACTGGAGCTCCGCGTGGGCGGGCCGTCCGAGCCTGTCGACACCGAGTGCGAAGCCCGCCGGACTGTCTATTCCCAAATGAGCCGCGGCCGCCCCCACGCGATCTTCCAGCTCTACGACTACCCTGACACCACCCAGCACGCACCCCAGCGCCAGATTACGACTACGCCGTTACAGCAGCTTTTCGTTTTGAATAGCGAATGGATGGAGTATCAGGCCCGGAGCCTGGCACAGCGGGTGTACCAGATTCGCGATGCCGGAGAGAAGATCACAGCGCTCTACCGGCGTGCGCTGTTGCGTGACCCGACGGCTGAGGAAGTTGATCAGGCATTGAGCTTCCTGGCCGCCCGCGAGGCTACTGTCGGCCACATCCCCTGGCCCGAATACACCCAAATTTTACTGAGCACGAATGAGTTCATTTACTTGCATTGAGCGTGGGGCGACCGCCTCGACCCAGGAAGCCGCTCTGGCGAACGCTCAAGATGCTGTGCGGCTCTGGCTCGACACGGCGCAAGAGTTTGGCGACCCCATCCCTGAACCCAAGGGTCGCTGCTTGATCTTTGCTTGAAAAGGGCTCCACCAGCGTTTGGCTGGCGCTCGGCACGATCGAGCCAAGGCTTCCCAATCGGCAGGGTTGCGCGTGGGCCGACAGGATGTCTAACCGATGTCTAACCGACTGGACAGGTTTTGCCACCGCTGGTATACTGCTGCATTATCATGTTTCTTGGCCGCGCTAGTCACTGTTATCGATTTACGGGCTGCTGACCCGTAGAGTGGCGCAGGTTCGAGCAGAACAGCAGTTTTTGAAGCCGCCCCACTCGTTCAGAGTGGTTTTTTTGTTTACGGGATACCTCCATGATTATTTCAATGAAGCTGGGTGCCACAAAAGAGCAGATCGAAAGCGTCTGTAAGAAGATCGAGGACTTTGGGTACCGCGTCCACTCGATTGTGGGCGAAGAACGAGTCGTCATCGCCGCCGTAGGGAAGGGAGACGTGACACATTGCCTGGAATCCATCGGATCGCATGACTGCGTCGAGAGCGCTGTGCGCATTTCGGCGCCGTACAAGTTCGTGAGCCGCCAGTACAAGCCGGACCGTACACAGATCTCGGTCGGCAAGGCCGTGATCGGCGCTGACGAGTTTGTCGTGATGGCCGGACCCTGCTCGGTCGAGACCGAGGAACAGATCATGGCCTGCGCGGAGGCGGTGGCTGCCGCGGGCGGGAAGATCCTGCGTGGCGGCGCCTACAAGCCCCGCACCTCGCCGTACGATTTTCAGGGTCTCGAAGAAGAGGGTCTGAAGCTGCTTCGCAAGGCGGGTGACGCCTACAATCTGGCCGTAATTACCGAGGTCATGACGGTGACCAACGTGAATATTGTCGCCGAATACTCCGACATGCTGCAGATCGGCGCTCGCAATGTTCAGAACTTCCCGCTGCTCAAAGCCGTCGGGCGAGTGGATCGTCCGGTCATGCTCAAGCGGGGACTCTGCGCGACCATCAAGGAGTTGCTGCTGTCGGCGGAATACATCGTTGCGCATGGCAATCCCAACGTCGTTCTTTGTGAACGCGGAATCCGCACGTTCGAAGGCGAGACGCGAAACGTGCTCGATATTCAGGCCGTTCCGGTACTGAACAAGATGACTCACTTGCCTGTGATCCTCGATCCGGCGCACTCGTCGGGCAAGCGGGACTTGATTCCCCAGATCGCCCGCGCCTGTGTCGCGATCGGTGCTGACGGCATGATGGTCGAAACGCATCCCAATCCCGAGTCCGCCTGGAGCGATGGTCCGCAATCGCTGACCTTCGCCGGTTTCAAGAAGATGATGGACGATCTGAAGCCGTACATCGATCTGTGGAAGGCGAGTCGGCAGGTGCCCGTCGGCGTGCGGAGTTAGTCGGTCCCGATTTACGGAGGAGCCGGCCCGCTCCCTCAGGAGTCTGCGTGAAAACTCCGCGCAAAAAATGTAGGGGCACGGCATGCCGTGCCCGCGGCACTTCCCGCCGGGTTTTCACACACCCCCTCGCGGTCACGGCTCGGTTTGCTGGTGGTTACCCGGGCGGCTTCTGTCTCAATGCCATGACAAGGTCGGTGACCGCTTGACGCCCCAGCGGACGGCCCTCGGCGCCAATCCCCACCTCGAAGGCAGCTCGCCCTAAGACCTCTTCGGGCGATATTCCTTGAGCCCGCAGTTCACGAACGGCGGGCGCGCCCTGTTTCTTGCTGAGCTTTTCGCCGCGCTCATCGGTAATCAGCGGGTGATGCGCGAACGCGATCGGATTCTTTCGTCCCAGCATGTGGGCGAGCCGGATCTGACGCCCGGCCGATGGCAGCAGATCTTCGCCGCGCACTACGAGATTCACGCCGTGCCGCATGTCGTCGACCGTCACCGCAAACTGATAGGTCCACTGGCCGTGGCGATCACGCAGCAACAGATCTCCACACTGCTTCGAGGGGTCCTGCGTCTGCTCGCCTAGAAACGCGTCCGCGAATCTTTCGTCGCCCGGTTCTATCACGGCCCGTACCCCATGGGGAACGTCCGCGGAGTGTTCTTGCCCCCGGCACCAACCGCTGTAGCGCCTCTCGCCGCCCGCTCCCATCGCGCAACGTTGCGCGATGTCTTTGCGGCTGCACGTGCAGCGATACAGGTGGTGACGCTCTTGCAGGCGGGCCAGCGCGGCGCCATAAACCGCCCCGGAATCGGACTGCCGATAAGGGCTCGCTATACCCACTTGGGGCAGGCCTACTTGGTTATGCGGCTCGAATCCCAGCCATTCCATATCCTCAATGATGGCCTGCTCGTACTCAGGACGGCAGCGCCCTCGGTCATGGTCCTCGATGCGCAGCAGTACTTCGCCGCCCACCGCCGCCGCAACGCCCCACACATAGATCATGTGAGCGACATGCCCTAGATGGAGGTATCCGGTCGGGCTGGGCGCGAAGCGGGTGACGGGCGCCTCAGGACCAAGCTGTGTACGGATCGTGCTGGTTGCCGGCAGCCGCATCTGGTAACGGTCAGGCTGTGTCGAGGACGCCGGCTAGTTGGCGGCCCGTATACGACTTCTTGCTCTTCGCTACTTTTTCCGGTGTGCCTTGGACGACGATCTCGCCGCCGCGGTCGCCGCCCTCGGGGCCGAGGTCGATGACCCAGTCGGCGCATTTGATGATATCGAGGTTGTGTTCGATGACGAGCAGCGTCGCGCCGTGATCGAGCAGCCTGTCGAAGGCCGCGAGCAGCTTCTTGATGTCGTCGAAGTGCAGGCCGGTGGTCGGTTCATCGAAAAGATAAAGTGTGGTGTCGGACTTCGATTGGGCGACGTGTGAGGCCAGCTTGACGCGTTGCGCCTCGCCGCCCGATAGCGTCGTTGCTGACTGCCCCAGCCGCAGATACCCGAGCCCAACGTCGGAAAGCTGCGCGAGCTTGTGGGTGATCTTCGGCGTGCGCACAAAGAAACTCAGTGCTTCATCGATCGTCAATCGCAGCACATCGTGAATGTTCTTGCCCTGATAGCGAACGTCGAGCACTTCCTGCTTGTAGCGCTTGCCATCGCAGTCCTCGCAAAGCAAGGCTACATCCGCCAGGAACTGCATCTCGACCGTGACCGTGCCGTCGCCTTGACAGGTTTCACAACGGCCGCCGGGGATGTTGAACGAAAAGTGTCCCGGCGCCATTCTCTTGCGTTTTGCCTCCATGGTGAAAGCGAAGAGTTCCCGGATGACATCGAACGCCTTGACGTAGGTGACAGGGTTCGAGCGCGGAGTGCGGCCGATTGGCGACTGGTCGACGAACACGATATCTGAAATCTGAGTGTGTCCGGTAATCTTGCGGCACGGCAAGCGCGGGAAGTCTTCGCTGTCGCTGCTACCGCCGGCGCCCTTGCGCAACGCCTGCAGTCCATCGAACACGATGTTCCGAACCAGGGTCGATTTGCCTGAGCCCGAGACCCCGGTGACAACCGTCAACAGGTCGCGCGGAATAGATACTTCGATGTTCTTGAGGTTGTGAACGTAGGCCCCTTGAAATTTGATCTGCTTCCGCGGACTCACCTTGCGGCGCTTCTTTGGAACCGGAATCGCGGTCTCGCCGCGCAAGTAGCGGCCTGTTAAAGAGGGCGACTTCTTCGCAACCAGTTCGCTTGCCGTACCGGAGAAAACGACCTCGCCACCATGCTCGCCCGCACCCGGCCCGAGGTCGACAATGTAGTCGGCCGACCGCATCACGTCCGCGTCGTGTTCGACAACAATGATCGTATTCCCAATGTCCCGCAAATTTTCCAGTATCCGTATCAAACGCGCCGTGTCCCGCCCATGCAGACCGATCGACGGTTCATCGAGCACATAGCAAGCGCCCACCAATCGCGATCCCAAAGATGTCGCCAATTGAATGCGTTGCGCTTCACCGCCTGAAAGAGTCGACGAGAGCCGGTCGAGGCTTAAGTACTCCAGCCCGACATCATTCAGGAACGTCAGGCGGCGCACGATGTCGCGCACAAGTTCCACGGCGATGTGCGCCAGCTGTCCCTCTAGTTGCAGCGTTTCGAAGAACTGCTTCGCGCGGTCTAAGGTGAGGTGCGTGACTTCACGGATGTTCTTCTCGCCGACGCGGACGTTCAATGCTTCGGCCCGCAAGCGGCCGCCTTCACAATCCGGACACAGTGCATAGCCACGGTAGCGGCTCATGAAGATGCGCACGTGCATCTTGTATTTCTTGGTTTCGAGGTACGCCCAAAAACCTTCCAGCCCCTTGAAACCCTTACCGGCGCCGTGTGCGACAAAGTCCCTTTCCTTCGCCGTCAGCTCGTGATAGGGAACCGTCGTTCGAACACCCGCGCCCCACGCCGCGTCGAGCATTGCCGCGTGCCACTTCACGTAGCGCGGTTTCGTCCAGGGATCGATCGCGCCCTCCTCGAGTGACTTGAAGCGGTCGGGGATGACGCGGTCCAGATCGATGTCAATCGTGTTACCAAAGCCCTGGCAGCGTGGACACGCCCCGTACGGGCTGTTGAAGCTGAACAGCCGCGGTTCCGGTTCGAGGTACTCGATGCCGCACTGTCGGCAGTCGAAGCGCTCGCTGAACCATAGTCGCTGCGCGGACTCGGTGGCGTTCTCAAACAGCACCTCGTGAGACTCGCGATAGCAGGTCTCGACGGCATCGGCCACACGCTCACGAAGATCCTTGCGAATCGAAAGTCGATCGACCAAGGCATAGAACGGCTTGCTGAAGTCGAGATCAAGCAGCGATTCAGGCGACGAAAACTCAGACAGCCGGCCATCCTGATAAAGGCGGTTGAAGCCCTTACCGCGCAGGTCGGCGAGACGCTCCTTGAGCGCGTCCGTGTCATCTTTGACCCAGCCGTGGACGGGGAAAAGCACATACCACCGAGAGGCCTCCGGCAGCTCAAGAATGCGCGTTGCCACCTCATCGGCGGTATCCTTGCGAACCTGCTCGCCGCACTTCGAACAAAACGTGCGCCCGGCGCGGGCGAAAAGGAGCCGTAGAAAGTCGTAGATTTCCGTCGCCGTCGCAACGGTGGAACGGGGGTTACGCGAGCTATTTTTTTGGCGGATCGCGATCGCCGGCGCAATGCCGTGGATCTCGTCGACGTCGGGTTTCTCGATGCGTTCGAGGAACTGCCGCGCGTAGGACGATAGCGACTCGACGTAGCGCCGCTGGCCTTCGGCGTAGATCGTGTCGAAAACCAGCGATGACTTGCCGGAGCCGGAAACCCCGGTCACAACGATCAGCTTGTTGTGCGGCAGGCGTAGGTCGATGTTCTTGAGACTATGGACACGCGCGCCTCGAATTTCGAGGTAATCCTGCGACACAAACGGTTTTCTCCGGGGGCTTTCGATGGGGGCCGAGCTTCTACGCCTGATTATATCGGACGCGCTTGCCGCCACCTGTTGGGGGTAGTGGGTCAGTTTGGAAGAACTGCTTTTGGACCTCTCTCTGGCGGGCGACTGTCCGCCCAGAATCAGGAAGACACCTTGCCAGTTCTCCAGGTAGGGCGTTTTACGGCCAAGTGCCAAAGCTTATAGAATTTGATCGGGGGTCAAAACAGCAAGTGAGTTACTCGATGATCGCGGATCGACTCAGAATCGAGAAGGATCTCGTGTGGGAATTCTTCTGTACGTTTTCTCGATTCGAATACGCGCTTAAGAGAGCCGGGTTTGCAGTCGGTAACAAGAGGCGAGTCAACGCGGATTGGGGCTGTTTCGGAAAGACGCTACGAACACTCAGTCCAGAGTCACAGGCATCTCTCTTGAAACAGTGCGAATACCTCCAGCAACAGCCGCCTCGGAAGCAGGTACTTTGCAGGGGCAATCTATCGTGGAGCAACGACATCGATGAATCAATCTCGGATATTGAGCGAGTTCTCATCTACGTACGCCGCGTTCGCAACAATCTGTTTCATGGTGGTAAGTTTCCGACACCCGATGGTGTGGTCGACGAACCCGGCAGAGACAAGCAGCTGATCCAAGAGTGCCTTACTGTGCTGCGCGCGGTGCTAAAGCTGCCAAGTGTCCAGAACGTTGCGCAGAATTTCGATCCTGAAGAATAGCGACTAAGGTTCCGTCAGAGAGGCCGTGGCAGCGATGCGACCCGCCCTCGACACACGCATTCTGCTAAGGCACGAGACGGGCGTTTTACGTCAAACTGGGCGGGCGTCGCAGCATCGGAAACCCGTGCCGACTAGGGTGGGACCTACGCACGATCGTCTGCTGCCACCAGCTTGTTAGATCTTAGTCTCTTGGCTCCGTCTCAGCGACGATTTGTGTTAGCCCGCATTTCCAATTTGATTTCGTCATCCCGACCTTCCAGCGGCCTTCAGCGTCTTTATTCATAGG
>JAQBUE010000092.1 GCA_027624045.1 Acidobacteriota bacterium | reverse complement strand
CCCATTGCCATAGAACAAGTTTATCGACTCTTGTTTCAATGTGGGACTTCCACCACAGGCTGCTAACCGAGCCTAACCGGGATTAGCCGAGGAGAAGATGGGCGCTTCAGCGCAACGGTAGGTTCAAGGGTGTCCGCGAACCCACTACTCTCATTTTCAGCATCCGTTTGCCGCAAGGTATGATCTCATCATGCATGGAAGGCAAACATCGTGAATCTGACAACCAAAGAACTGCTCCAGCATCTGGGCGCCGGCAAATCAATCAACGACCTCTGCCGGCAGGCCGGCATCACCCGCGACGACTTCGACGCCTGGTGGAAATCCGAAACCGGGTCCCGCGTCCCTCGTCATTCCGGCACGCTCAGCGCCGCCGTCTCCGCCGGTGTCTCGATTGAACGCGACCCGTGGAGCATCCCTCATATTTTCGCCGCCAACGATGAAGACCTCTTCTTCGGGTTCGGCTACGCTATGGCGCAAGACCGCCTTTTTCAGCTTGACTATCTGCGCCGTAAATCTCACGGCAGACTCTCTGAGATTCTGGGAGCAGACGGCCTTGAACTCGATACCATTGCCCGCACGGTTGGCTTCGGCCGGATCGCGGCGGCTGAATGGCAGCAGGCGGGACCGGAAGCGCGCACACTCGTCGAACGCTTCTCAGCAGGCATCAACGCCTTCATCGACGAGACGGCTTCATCGCTACCCCTTGAGTTCGACCTTCTCGACTACAAGCCGGAACCCTGGTCGCCTGTTGACTGCTACGCCATTGCGACCGAACTTGGCTACTATCTCACTGTCCGCTTTGGCATCATCTGCGGTCCCGAGATCGCTCGCCGCGCGCTAGGCGAGGGCCCCCTGTTTGAAGCGTTTCTGCAAGGCGAAGCCGATGAAGAGAGTATTCTGCCGCCCGGTTCCTACCCCAAGTCGCAATCCGGAACCGAGCCCATCGGTCATACGATTAGCGATCCCAACGAAGGCCAGGGCAGCAACAACTGGGTCCTTTCCGGCAAGCGGACCGCGAGCGGAAAGCCGTTGATCGCAAGCGACCCGCACATCGCTTTCGCCGCTGTGTCCTGCTGGTATGAGGTGCATCTCTCGGGCGGTTCGTTTGATGTCGTCGGCATGGCCTATCCCGGCGTGCCGGCCGTGATCTTTGGCGCGAACCGCCGCGTCGGCTGGGCCATTACCAACAACATTTGTTCGCAGCGCGATCTCTATCAAGAAAAGACTGACAACGAGCACTCCGGCGACTTTCTCTACGATGGCAAGTGGGAACCGGCTCGCGAGATTACGGAAACCATCAAGGTTCGGGACGCCGAGCCCGTCACCAAGAGAATCACCTTTTCGCGAAACGGCCCCATCGTCGACGAGCTATTGCCGCCCGCCGCCCGCCAGACCGGCCCCGTGTCGCTCCGCTGGCTGGGAACCGACAACTCCGGCTGGCTTGAATCGCTGCTTGCATTGGACCGGGCGCGCTCCTGCGACGAATTCCGAGAGGCGCTGCGCCCCTGGGTGGTACCCACCTGGAGCCTGCTCTTCGCCGACGCTGACGGACACATCGGTTATCAGGCGGTCGGCCGCATCCCGTTGCGGAACGACTGGAAGCGCGGTTACCTAGAAGGCTGGAACCCGGCGCACCAATGGCAGGGGCTGACGCCTTTCGAGGGCATGCCGCAATGGTCCGACCCCGAGCGCGGCTGGATCGCTAGCGCCAACAACCGCCCTGCGTCTGATGATTTTCCCTACCCGCTTGCCGGTTGCTGGAGCAGCGGACACCGCGCCCTGCGCATCCGTCAAATGATCGAAGAGCGCGATGGGCTCACAGCGGGCGACTGCGCTGAAATGCATCAGGACGCGAAGTCACTACGTGCTGTTGAATGCCTCCCACACCTCGTTAACGCGCTTGCCGCAGCCGCAAACGCGGACATCAAACGGGCCGTCGAGTATCTCATCGACTGGAACGGCGAGATGCTTCCCGAAAGCGTGGCCGCTACGCTGTTCGAAGTGTTCTTTGCCCAGTGGTCGCGCCGTGTCGCGCGGGAACGCTTCGACGGAGCCGCTGCCGAGTTTCTCGAAAATAGCGCTGGTGGCCTGGCGTCCGCGCTCTTGGTGGATGATTCCGCGGGTTGGTTCCACCGGAGCAATCGTCTCGATGCGATCCGAGAAGCTTTCCAAGCGACTCTCGACGAACTCAGTGACCGTCTCGGTTCCGACATCGACTCGTGGCAGTGGGGCCGCTTGCATAAGATCCAGTTGCGCCACGTGCTCAGCGCACGCGGTGACCTGGGCGAACTGCTCGACCGCGGCAATATCCCCGTTCGCGGCAACGGCATCACCGTCTGCAATACCGGCTTCGATCCTAATTGGGGTGCGCCTATGGGAGCCAACTATCGCCTGATTACCGACTTCAGCACGTCACCACCCACCTTCCAAGCCGTCGATGCCCAAGGTCAGTCCGGCCACCCCGGCAGTAAACACTACTGCGATCAGCTCAACGAATGGATCAACGGGCGCTACCATCCGATGGAGTTCGAGCGTGAGAAGCTGCAGGCGCGGGCCACTCTCGAACTCAGCCCTGGTGCGCCGTAGTGACGGTTGCTTGCGGCTATCGAGATGAGGCGTATTATCAACAGGTGATGAGCCGTCGCGACTTTCGTTCCTGGTCTATCGCTGGTGTGTGGCGCCGGGCAAGGGAGGTGCTGCGGCAGGAAGGCCCGCGCAGCTTATGGTTCAAGATCCTAGGAGAGATTTGCTACCGCCGCCTGCTGCTGTTGGAACGTGTCCTCGATGGTTCTAAAAAGGAGTCCGGAGGGTTGGGCCCCGTATCGAGGCTAGCCACGTCGGACTTGGATTGTTACAGCAGGTTTCAGCCGGATGCGGACCTCGCCGAGATTCGCAGACGCCTGCGGCGAGGTGATATTTGCTTAGCAATGAATCATGAGGGTGAGATCATTCACGCTTGCTGGATCAGGCGGGGACGTGCCCGCTCCGAGTATTTGGATTGTGAAGTCGAGCTTCCCCCCGACACGGGCTACGCCTACGAAGCCTTTACGAAGCCGGAGTTCCGAGGCAGGGGCGTTGCGAACGCGGGGGCACACTTGATGGAAGCTCCGCTCGTCGAGGCCGGTTATCGCACCGTGTTGTCGATGATCGGACCTGAGAACTACGCCTCGCTTCGATTCACTCAGCAAGCAGGCCATCGGATCGTGGGCCGGATTGGCTACCGCGGGTTGGGGCCTTGGCGGCGTTACTTTTGTAAGATCCACTCCACGACCTTTCCAGTGCTTTCCGTGGAGCGCCGGAGAGGCTGAGCGAGGCCAAAGCGCGCGACCGCTGTCGATACCCTGGTGGCATCAGCGTCCGCGCGAATCGCGTAGTAGACTACCTCTCATGAGGGCTCTCGCCACGGCAACTTTGTTAGTCCTAACAGGCGTGGCGATCGCTTCGACTGCCTGGTCCCAAAGGAATCTCGACTTCCGCGTTCACCAGTACCACCACGGCGATATCACGATTCCGCGTGCACAAGCCGACGAGCCTCTGGCTGAGCGGCTTTCGACGGCAAAGGCCGCCTCGTACCTCGATGCCGGCGCAAAGGCCTGGATCGAAGAGGAGGGCTGCGTATCGTGCCATACAACGGGATGGTACGGAATCCTTCGGCCGCAACTGAGCGGTGCGCTTGGCAAGCCCGATTCATCCTTTCGCGATTTCTTGAAGACAGTGCTTAAGCAGACCTTCGCTGAAGATCGCCGGAAGACAAGCCGCGGTACGGGACCGGCGCAACTCGTCTACCTGACAGCGGCACTCGCTTCCTGGGACGCCCACGTCACGAAGCAGCTTTCTCCAGAAACCGAGCAGGCGCTTGATCTGATGTTCAGCCTGCAACGTGAGAACGGCTCGTGGTTTTCCGTCGAGACTTGGCCGCCGTTCGAGTCCGACGCCTACCAACTGGCTACCGTAGCGGCGATGGCGGCTGGGATGGCCCCGGGCTGGATCGACAAACAGAAGGCTGATGGCCTGGCGCCCGTCTCCCGCATGAAAGAGTATTTGCGCGGCGCCCATCCACCTCACAGCTACGCGCGTGTGGCGCTGCTGTGGGCAGCGCGATATGTGCCGGGCCTGCTTGATGACGAAGAAAAGAAGGCGATCGTCGAGTTGATTCTCGCCAAACAGCGCCCGGATGGTGGCTGGTCGATTCGCTCGTTCGCGGAGCCGGAACAGTGGGGCGTTGGGAATCGCGCCGAACGCCTGCGGGCCGAGACCGACTACGAAAACCCGCCGAGCGACGGACACCAAACGGGGCTCGCGATCGTCGTGCTATCCGCGGCGGGCGTGCCCTCATCTGATCCGGCGATCGAGCGGGGCGTGCAGTGGCTGCAAAGCAATCAGCGGGAGTCCGGGCGCTGGTGGACCAAATCGCTGAACACCGATAAGTTCAATTTCATCTCGTATACCGGGACGCTCTACCCCTTGACGGCGTTGACGCTCACGGATTCCCGATGAGGGTTCGCCGGGCCGCCGCGGGCTGGTGCATGCTGGCCGTGGTATGGCTGGGCTTAGTTGGGGAAACCTCTCAGGCTGGCGATTGGCCTCGCTTTCGAGGCCCGAATGGCTCGGGTGTGGCGGCTGACGCAGCGCTGCCCCGCTCGTTCAGTCCCGGGCGGAACCAGGTTTGGGCCGTGGATGTTCCGCCGGGATTCTCCTCGCCGATCGTAAGCGGGGATAGCCTCTTCTTGACTGCGGTTGAGGACGAGAAACTTCTCACTCTCCGCTACGATCGAAACACCGGAGCGGAGCTTTGGCGTCGCGAGTGTCCTCGGCCCCGGTCGGAAAAGCTGGACAACCGCAACCACGCAGCCGCCCCAAGCGCCGCGGCCGACGGCGCGAATGTTTATGTCTTCTTCGGTGATTTCGGATTAGTCTCCTACGACTTCGATGGGAACGAGCGCTGGCGTCTTCCCCTCGGCCCGTTTGACAACTCCTACGGCATGGGAGCGTCACCGATTGTGGTCGATGGCGTTGTCGCTCTTGTTTGTGATCAGCGCAGTGGTTCCTTCATCGTTGCCGCGGACAAGAATACGGGCAAGGTCCTCTGGAAGCGTGATCGTCCCGATGCGATCAGTGGGCACTCGACGCCGGTTGTCTATGAAACCGCTGCCGGCAAGAAACAGATTCTCGCCCCGGGATCGTTTCGTATGGATGCCTACGCGGTCGAAACGGGTAAGAGTGAGTGGTGGGTCTACGGCCTGGCGTCGGAAATGAAATCCGTCCCCGTCGTGGGACCCGGCATGGTGTACGTTGCCGGTTACAACGTCCCAGAGAACGACGCCGGACAGCAAGTCGAGGTTCCACCCTTCGCGAAAGCCTTGGCCGAGTATGACGCGGACGGCAACAAGCAAGTCAGCCGCGACGAACTGCCCGAGGGGCGCTTACGCAAGCTCGTTGGTTTCAGTGACGGCAACAAAGACGGTGAACTGAACGAGGCCGAATGGCGCATCTATGCCGCCGCGCAAGCTTCAGAAAACGGCTTACGCGCGATTCGGCTGGGTGGCCAGGGGGATACAACGGCGAAGAGTCTCACCTGGAAGCAGCAACGGGGAATACCGCAACTGCCGTCGCCGCTGCTCTACCAAGGCATCCTCTACATGGTGAACGATGGTGGAAGGTTGACGCTCTTTGATGCTGAAACCGGAGACGTGATCAGGCAGCTGCGGCTTCGCGGAGCGGTCGACCACTACTACGCCTCCCCGGTAGCGGGAGGCGGCCACGTCTACTTCGCGAGCCAAGCAGGACATGTGACGGTGCTGCGGGCGGGACGGAAACCGTCGATTCTCGCAGTGAACGAAATGGACGACGCGGTCTACGCTACACCCGCCATCGCCGACGGACGCATCTACATGCGGACGGCGAGCCGCCTGTACTGCTTCGGCAACGAGTAGGCCTCTATTTGACCCCCGCCAATTCCTGAAGCAACTGCCAATTCTCCAGCCTGTCCTGCTGGGCCAAGAGCATCTCGGGCGAGGGATTGCCGTCTTTGTCGAAGTGCTTGGAGAAGCGGCCTTCAGTACGGGCGAAGTAGCAGAAGTCGATCTGCTCGCCGGTCTTCGGGTTCACATACCAGTCTTCCTTCTGATTGGGGTTGCCGGTCAGACTCAAGCGATCCCTAATGCGTGGTCCTTTGCGGGGATCGTAGATGAACACCGGGAACGTCCGCGAATCAGCCGCCAGCTTGGCTTGGTGGTAGGCCATGTCGTCGGCGACGCCGTGCTCGGGCTGGCAGGTCGTGAACGTATTGATGATCGCCGGTCCGGGGAATTCGTTCGCGTCGAGGATCGCCCGATACAGATGGTTCGGGTGAGCGGCGGTGGTCTGCGCAACGTACACGTCCTTGTGCATCATGCAGATGTTGGCGAGTTCTTTGCGGTGTTCTTTCTTGCCGTGAATCACCGAGCCGTGAGTCGACATCTTGGCGTTCTGTCCCATGTAGGACCCGGTCGAGGCCTGTCCGCCGGTATTGGAGTAGACCTGGGTGTCGAGCACGAGGACCTTGATATCCATGCCGGAGGCCATCATGCGCGAAAGGGACTGGAATCCAATATCAAGCATGGCGCCGTCGCCACCAATGACCCACAACCGTTTGTTTTGCCAGCCCAGTTGGTCCCAGCGGGCGCGGACGCCCATGGCGTCGGCCGGTGCGTTTTCAAACAGCGAGTTGGTCCACGAAACGAGATAGGGGTTGTAGGGATACGTCGATGTGTAGACCGTGTTGCAGCCGGTAGCGGCAACAATTCCGATATTCTCCGGGCCGTACACAAACCCGGTCGCGGCCAGCATCATGCGCAGTACGGTCGCTTCACCGCAGCCCATGCATGATCCCGCCCCACCCACGTAGAGCAGCGAGCTGTCCGACAGCATCATGTCGGATAGCGCCTTCTCGTTGATAAACTTCTTCGGCGTCGAGGGCGCGTCCTTGAAGAACGAGAACGAAGCCTTGTACCACTCGATATTCTCGTCGTCTTTGCGGATCATCTTCAGCGCATCGTGATCGCCGCAGGCATCCACGCACTCGGCGCAGCCCTTGCACTTCGTGGGGTCGATAAAGATGCCGAACTTGCCGCCACCGATACCCTTCTTCTCGAGCACCTTCCAATACTTATTGGTCTCGCTCCACTGCTCGCGCATCTTCCCGCGTTCGCTCTCATCGCTAATACTTTGGAGCTGTTCTTCGAGCGCTTCCGGCTCGATCACTTTGGCGAGGATGGCCGTGTCGGGGCACTGCGTCACGCAGTCCATGCAGCCGACGCATTGATCGGGAAGGAACTCGGGAATGTCGGGCGCGATGTAGCTGAAGTCGCGCAACGCGCCCGTACCGGCCGGGACGACGCTGCGGGCAAGCTGATCGTCCGCCTCAAGCCCGATCTCGGCCGTGCCGTTATTGTAGGCCCCGACAACTCGCTCATTGAAGTCGGCGACATCCACAACGTTCGCTTGGAAGTCCGCTATTTTGGCCTGCTGTATGGGATCGATGTGTGTGCTCATTGAATGATCCTTAGACTCCCCTCGGCTTTGTCACCCGTGGTATTCGCCTGCATGACTTCGGATGGAATTTCGATGACTTCCGTGAAACCTCGGCGCACGCAAGTCAGGTTGTCCTGAACCACTTGCTCGCCGCGCTTGCCGAAATACTTACGCAGAGACTTCTCCGCGCCCTGGAACAGATCTTCGTCGCTGATCTTCGACTCCTCGCGGAACGGCGTCACCTTCAGAAACACGCCCAGCAGAACGATGCCCTGCATGCGCTGTTGCAGGTCCGCGACAGAGGCCACTTCGCGGGCAATGGAGACCGTATCGAGCGCGAAGAAGCGTGCCTTCTTATCGCGAATGCGGTTGCGAGCCCACGCCGGGACGGATTTCCAGATCGCGGCCGGGTCCGTGTCCTGGCTCTGCGCGAAGACGATGCCGTTATCCGCCAAGCCGCTCATCGGATCGCCAACGTTGAAGGCATTCACGTCGTTCAGCGGAATGAACTCCACGTGATCCAATTCGGAGTGCGCGCGAATGTGCTCTTTGGCAATGGTTAGGTAGTAGGTCGTCGGCAGGCCCTTCTTCTCCGAACCGTACTTCGGGTAGGCCTGTACGTCCATACCGAACACCTCGCCGGCGATCGTCGCAATCACCTTGTTCGTGGTGACTGAGCCGTAGCCGCCCACCGAATGGCCGCGCATCGAGAACGATCCCGGCGAGCGAACATCCGGATCGACCCTGGGCACCAGGGCCGTCTTGTGCTTGATGCCTACGCTGAAGCAGTAGCGCGGGCTGTCGCTTACCATGTTTTCGGTAACAGCGAGGAAATCGCCCGCTCGCACGTCCCGGCTCCCGAGACCGGCGGAACCGCCATAGAACTTCGGCAGGCGATCGATCGCGGGGTAACCCGGTGTCCCGCTCAGCGCGTCGGCGAACGAGCTCTTCAACTCGCACAACTGCGGATTCGACTGCTGCATGGGGATGTCAAGGCGCTCAAGTACCGAGATCCCCTTGACGTGCTTGAGCGCATCGACGATGTCGTACGAGGGCCACGGGCGGAAGAGACTGATATGCAGCAGGCCGACCTTGATTCCTGTTTCTTCGCGAATCCAATCAACCGCGGCCTCGCCGGTCTCCATCATGCAACCCGACCCGACGATGGCATATTCGGCGTCATCGAGGCGATAGGGTATTACGGGATCGTAGCGCCGGCCCGTCAGTTCATAGAACTCATCCGTCGCATGGCGGACAGCGCCCATAACTTTGTCGTAGTACATCCGCTGGGCGATCTTGCCCTTCATGTAGGCGTCTTGGTTCTGGACGACTCCCGACATGACGGGCATCGTAGGGTCCATAAGATTGCGGAGACGGAGGCTCGGATCGCCGACGAACAGCTTCATCATTTCGGGTTCCGGCAAGCGCACGTTCTCGATCGTGTGCGTCGTCAGGAAACCATCCTGCACATTGAGGAAGGGCGTGTCGGAGTCCTCGGCGGCGCGCCGGCAGATCAGCGCCAAATCACCCGACTCTTGGGCATTTCGCCCATAGATCACACCCCAGCCGCAATCGGCAACGCCGTAGACGTCGTCGTGACCGCAATGTACGTTCAGCGACTGAGAGGTAAGGGCGCGGGCGCCGATGTGAAAAACGATTGGGAGGCGCTTGCCGGCGATCGTGTAGAGCACTTCCTTCATCAGGATCAGGTCCTGACCCGAAGTGAAATTCGTGACGCGGCCGCCGCTGACGGCAAACCCCTCGCAGCTAGTGGCGGCGCTATGCTCGGATTCCGGCTCGATGAAGACGAGTGTGTCGCCCCACAGGTTCTTCTGACCGTTGGCCACAGCCGATTCAAAGCCGCTGCCCATCGTGGTGGATGACGTGATTGGATACGCGCACGCCCCGTGGCAGATGTGTGTTTCGACCCACACAACCGTTCCGGCGCCATCTGACGTCGTCGGAATTCCTGGAAAGGGGAACTTAGTTTCTTGAGCTTCTTCGAGCTCTGAGTATTGCGGCGGCGTCCTTGCAATTGTGCTCATGTATGATGATCCCGACGGATGAGAGACGATTTTACAGATTGACTATAGCTCAGTGTTGCTACCGAATATGAGGAGCAACCGCGGTTCATAATAAGTTTTTGTCCGTGGTTCCTGACAAACAGTAAAACTTCTTCTATGACAGTTGCAAGCGGCTCTCCATCTTCCATGGAGAGCAAATTGCTATACAATTAATCCCAGCGACAACCGACCTGCTTCAGGGCGTAGCGCCGGACGGAGGCAACGATGGCCAATCGCGAGCAGTTGAGCATACTGAAAAAAGGGGTTATTGCCTGGAACCTGTGGCGGGAATCCCACCCCAAGAGCAGGGCTGATCTAATTGATTGCGAGTTGGGGTCGGCCAAGTTGAACGGAGCGCATCTTGGGAAAGCCGACCTGCACGACTGCCGCATGGACGCAGTGCTGCTCAAGGGCGCTGACCTCAAGCACGCCGATCTTGGGCGGGCCCACCTGCACGGGGCCGACCTGTGCGAGGCCCATCTGGAGGGAGCGAATCTCAGTTCCGCTCACCTCGAAGGCGCGCAGTTGACGAGGGCGCACCTCGATCACGCTGATCTCTGGGAGGCTGATTTGGAGGGTGCCAATCTCGAAGGCGCCACCTTGACCGGAGCCGACCTCGGGGGCGCCTGCCTGGAGCGGGCGGCCCTTCGCAGCGCGGAATTGAGCGGCGCTTGCTTGCGGATGGCGAATCTCGAAGGCGCGGGGCTCAGCGGCGCGAACTTCGAAGGAACTTTGATGGTCGGTGCTCACGTCGAGGGCGCGGATTTTAGCGCGGCTCGCGGGCTCACGCAAGAGCAGATTGATGTGGCCATCGGGGATCCATTGACCCGCTTGCCCGCCGGTTTGCGCATGCCTGACCACTGGGCCGCCCAACCTGTCGATCTCCCCACGCAGCGAGGGACAGCGTAAGTTGGGCCACCGGTCGTGCCGGATCATTCGGGCGGGAGAATTGAAGTCCCAGCTTAGACCTGGCGGATCTCGTCGCTCATCACGAAGAACTGGAAGCGCTCGGGCGGCAGAGACGCGCTCTGGTTGTCGGACGCATCGGCCCAGGTCTGATACGCCTTCTCGGCGAGTGTAGCGTTCAGCAGGAACAGGAACTGGTCGGAAAAGAAGTCGATCGGGGGTGGCTGCCGAAACGTGAGCCGGAACCCAACTGCATTTTGGAGTTTGACTTCACCGGCGGCGACGCCCTTGTCCGACAGCAGGTTCACGAAGCTCGAGCGGCCCGCGTGCGGCCAGATGTCAGGATGCAGCAGGGTCCTCAAAGCGGGCTGGGAATCGAACGTGATTTCACACTGCCGAATCCACTCGACAATCGACTCGCCCCAGCGCCACTCGTTCAGAAACTTGCCGTATTGTTCGGCAAGGTTGATCGCCATTCCGAACCTGCGGCTTTCGAGAGCTTCATCGGTGAGACCACGCAGCACTGCACCGCCCACGAGCTGATCGTTCGAGACGATCTTTTCGGCGCGACCGACCGTCTCCCCCAGATCTCCAGGACGTACCGTTTCCTTGAGAAGCAACGGCGGTAACTCATGGATACCTTTTCCGGGGATCTCGACGTACTTGCGATCGCCAATGATCTTCATGTGACCCTCCCGCTGCTTCAGTCACTCCCTGCCTGTTTCTTAGACGGCTCTCTCAGTGACCCAGGTTTCGCCGTGCTGCTGGAAAAATCATACTTCCAAAAACTGTTTTAGGCAACCCCTTTCGTTGTGGGAGGAACTCCTCTCTCGGGTGGCGGCCTCTTTCAATGGCCCGTCTCGATGTTCTTATCGGCTCTCGGGGGATTCTCAGCGGCATTCTCGGAGCTGACCGCACGAGGGGCGAGCGGTATTTTCAGAGCCGTCACGGCCGCTCACCTGCTGTGAACTCGCGCCAGGGAGCGGCTCAGGCCGGCAATATTGGGCTGACCGGCAAGGCCCATCGATAGCGCAAGCTCATGCTGAAGCATCACCAGCAGCCTTTCCACGCCTTCGGGGCCATAGGCCGCCAGAGCCCACAGGACGGGGCGGCCGAGCAGAACGGCGTCGGCGCCCAGCGCGAGAGCCTTCAAAATATCGGTTCCCCGCCGGAAGCCGCCGTCGACCAGCACGGGGACGCGTTCCGCGACGACACCGCTGACCTCCGGGAGCATCTCGATCGTGGCAGGCTCGCCATCCATCGCGCGGCCGCCGTGGTTCGAGACGACGATTCCGTCAACACCGTGGTCGAGTGCGCTTTGGGCTTCGGCGGCGCTAAGTATCCCCTTGACCAGCAGCGGAACCGTGAGACGCTGCTTGAGCGATTCGATGTGGGGCCAGCTGATCGATGCCGCGCTATGGGCAGTAAGACCCGAGGCTAAATGAGCCTGAGCCGTGATACGTCCGTTGTGGATGTCACGCCGCGAGGGAATCGGCGACGAAGCGCCGACGGTGAGGCAAACCGCTTCGCAGCCCTGCTCGACGGCGGCCTCGGCTTGGCGCAACAGCCCGTCGTGATCGTCGGAAGCGTCGATCTGAAACCATGCCGAACCCCCGGCCGCCTCCACGACTTCGGCGAGCGGCTGCGTGGAACGCCCGCTGACGACCATGAGGGCTTGGGCAGCCCGTGCGCCCGCGGCGGTAGCCAGCTCGCCCTCCGGATGCAAACGCTTGTGATTCGCTGTGGGGCCGACGAGGATCGGGCTGTAGAGCGCCTGACCAAATAGCGTTGTGGATAGGTCGATTCCCTCGACGTTGACCAGCACGCGGGGCCGCAGGGTGATGCGGTCGAAGAACTCGCGATTGCGGCGCAGCGTCGACTCGGAACCAGCTCCACCGGCAATGTGGTCATAGACCGCCTTCGGAAGCGATTTCTCGGCGACTGTCTCTATTTCGAGTGCGTTGACGACGCCGTCGAGCGGCGG
Source organism: Acidobacteriota bacterium (assembly GCA_027624045.1). Lineage (GTDB taxonomy): Bacteria > Acidobacteriota > Terriglobia > Bryobacterales > UBA6623 > JAPPLB01. The sequence continues at coordinate 8,048 of JAQBUE010000092.1, read as the reverse complement.
CAGCCGATCGGGCCAGTAGATCTCTTGACGCTCTTGCGCGCCGGCGGGCGCTTGGCTGAGCAGCGGTGAAGCCGCCACGAACCGCAGAAACCACTGGACGGCCTGACGCCGGCTCGGAAGCGCGGCCGCGCCGAGCATGGATCTAGATCGATGATGGCTAGCCATTACGGGAAGTCCGTCCGCACCAGACCGCGATTGATGGCGGCGAGCGAAGCGCAACCGGTGTGCGCCATCGCCAAGACAAGCTCCGCGCGCAAGATTTCGATGACGCGTTGCGTGCCGGCCGCGCCATAGGCGCCGAGCCCCCACAGCGGCGGACGCCCGACCGCGACGGCCTTCGCGCCAAGAGCCAAGGCTTTCAATACGTCGGTTCCACGGCGGACGCCGCCATCCAGCAGTACCGGCAACTTACCGCCGACAGCTTCGACAACCTCTTCCAGTACCTCGAACGTAGCCGGGGCGGATGCCAGGTAACGCGCGCCATGATTCGACACGATGATCCCATCGACGTCGTGTTGAACTGCCAGCCGCGCATCCTCGGCGGTCAGTATCCCCTTCAGCAGCAGAGGCAAATCGGTCCACGTGCGAATCTTTGCAATGATCGACCAGTCAAGATCGGGATCCTGCGGCACGAGCCCGTAGGGGTAGGTCTTCTCCTGGACGCCGCGGCTGCGTCTAGGGCGTCTTGCCTGACGTTCTCTCCGCGGCCCCGCGGCTGTCGCGCTGAGGTTTGCGTCGTGCGTCAGGCGATCACGCGCGGAATTCCACTGCGTATCGACGGTCAGGCAGATCGCGAGGTAACCGTTGTCGACCGCCATATCGACGCGGGAACGAGCAGTGTCGGGATTACGCCGGACGTACAGTTGCGCCCATTGGGGTCCGTCAGCGGCTTTGGCAATCGTGTCGAGCGGGAAGCTGGAGTTGTGACTGACGGCCATCAGCGCTCCGGCCGCCGAAGCTCCGCGATAGGTTTCCTGCTCGCCGTCGTTGTGAAGCTGGGCATGGCCGGCGGTGGGCGCGACGAAGATCGGGAAATCGAGCCGCGTTCCGAACAGCTCGAGCGATGAATCAATCTTGGCTACATCGCCCACCGCGCGCGGGATCAACGTTGCCCAGTCAAAGGCCTCGCGATTCCGCCGCAGGCTGAACTCGCTTTCGACGCCGCCTGTGACGTAGTCGTATGATGTCTGCGTAATCTTGGCGCGGGCAACGGGCTCAAATTCCAATACGGACGCGATCTCATCGAGCGAGGGGATGCGCTCGTGATCGGCGCGGGACATGTATTGCCCGCGCAGTAGCGGTGAGCCCGCCAGGAAAAGCGTGAACCGCTCAATGGCTGCGCGACGTGTCAACGGCATGTCCAGGTAAGTACCGTGGGCATTGTAGTACAGATCGCACGTTGGCCTATAGTTCAGCTCGGCATGCGATGAGAAGTTGGAGCCTAGGCGAGCACTAGCGACGGCTTGGCGGCGATGGTGTCGGGGGCGAAGAGACGTTGTTGTAGGCGGGGGAAGGCGGCGGCGGCGATCATGGCGGCGTTGTCAGTGGAAAGGCCGAGCGTGGGGAAGTAAACAGGGAGCGGGTTTGCCGCGAACGCTTTGCGAAGGCCGGAGTTGGCCGCGACGCCACCGGCGACGATGAGGGATCGGACGTCGACACCCTCGGCGGCCTTGCGGGCGCGGCGCATCAGCTCTTCGATGACCATGGCCTGAAACGCCGCTATGAGATCACGAGTTCCTTGCGGGGTCACATCAAGGATGGGCTCAAGCGCGGCGGGACAGCCTTCGACAAACAGTCTCTTGCGGTGGCTGATCTCTTCCTCCATATCAGAGGCGCGGACGTAGCGCAGAACGGCAGTCTTCAATCCGCTGAAACTCAGGTCGAGCGGATTGCCCTTCATGCGCGAAAACGGGAGGGTGACTTTTGATGGGTCGCCATAAGGGGCAAGCTTGTCGATCAGGGGGCCGCCCGGGTAGCCAAAGCCCAAGAGTTTCGCAACTTTGTCGAAGGCTTCGCCGGCGGCGTCGTCGCGGGTCTTTCCGAGCAGGCGGTAGCGGCAAAGGCCTTCCTCTTCAGCGGATCTCTCAACCAAGAAAAGATGGCTATGGCCGCCGCTGACGACGAGCGCGAGAGCGGGCAGTTCGATGTCGCCGCCGCGTTGCTTTTCTTCGAGGAATACGGCGTGAATGTGGCCCTCAATGTGGTTGACAGCGATTAGAGGGATGCCCAGCGAGAAGGTGAGGCCTTTCGCGAAAGTGAGTCCCACGAGCAGCGAGCCGACCAGGCCTGGGCCCTGCGTCACCGCCACGGCATCAAGCTCGCGATAGGTCAAGCCTGCCTCTACGAGGGCTTGGCGGATAACCGGAACGATGGCGCGAAGATGTTCGCGGGAGGCGATCTCAGGTACGACGCCACCGTAGCGGTAGTGGGTTGCGAGTTGCGAAGCAACGACATTGGATCGCAGACGGTTACCATCGTCGACAACCGCGGCGGCAGTTTCGTCACACGAAGTTTCAATACCTAGGATATGCATGGCGCTGGGGGCATCATCGCGGGGTCCTTAGAATAGGTGACCGTACCAAGCGCCGCCCGCACAACTTCTTCACCGGCCTCGGTTGCGAGTGGCGCGCCGGGGACCATCCCCGACGTTTTTACAGCTTCTCACGTCTCGGAAGGACAAAACCGAACACCCCCGAAAGGCTATCGCCCCTCGGGGGTGCGTACTTCGGAGAGCCGTGGGCTAGACGCCCGCGGCTTGGTGAATGTATAGCCGATTGTGAGGTGGCCGGTCCACAGGAATCGCGACCCGATCACTGGGTCCGGGCATCTGCACTATCTGAGCAGCAACTTCAGCGCTCGGCCACCTCGCAAGGACTACTACCAGGTTCACTCATATGCCTGAATCACCTCCTTTCGCCAGTGTTAACCCCATGCTAATGTCGAAGTTATCGGGAAGTCAATAGTTCCCGCCGTACCAAGCGATGGAAAGAACACATAGCCGTTTCGGGAACGTGAAAGCTAAGGGCGATCCGCCGCACGCCGCTCATGGATGATGGGAACCAGGGGGACGCGGGGGCGGCGCTTGAGACCGTGCCCGATTCGTTACCGCCGCCTTCCGGCGATGCGATCCGAATCCGAAACCTTTCGAAAAGGTTCGGCGAAACGGTTGCCCTCAACGGCCTGAACCTGGCGGTGCCGCGAGGCAGTTTCTTCGGATTTCTGGGGCCGAACGGCGCGGGCAAGACAACTACGATTCACATTCTCACCGGGGTATTCGAGGCCGACTCCGGTCAGGTCGAAGTCCTCGACATGCCGGTGCCGAACAAGGCGGACCTGATCAAGCAATGGATTGGCGTGGTGCCGGATGATTCCGTTCTGTTTGACCGTCTGCGCGGTTTGGAGTTTCTGGAGTTCGTCGGCCGGATCTATGGGCTTGACAGCCGCACGGCAATGGACCGTGGCCGGGAACTCATGGAGTTGTTCGAGCTTGACGTCAATACGAACGCGCTGATCGCCGGCTATTCAAAGGGGATGCGCAAACGCCTTTCGCTGGCATCGGCCCTGATCCACCGGCCGCAACTGTTTCTACTGGATGAGCCGTTCGAGGGCGTCGATCCGGTTGGGGCGCGCTTAATGAAGGACATTCTGATGCGGCAGGTCGAGCGCGGCGCGACCGTTTTTCTGACCTCGCATGTCCTCGAAGTCGTCGAGCGGCTTTGCGACCGCGTGGCGATCATCGCGAACGGCAGCATCCTGGCCGAAGGATCGATGGCCGAGATGCGCAGCGGGCAAGAGACGCTGGAAGACCTATTCGTTCGCCTCGTGGGCGGCGACAAGGAAACTCCCCGTTTGGACTGGCTCTGATTTTGACTCCCCGTCACCAAGTCTTGGCATTGCTGCAAGTGCAGTACCGGACATTCCGGCATTCGCTCGGCTCGTCGAAGACTGATGGCGGGACGCGGGCTTCGGCAACCCTGGCATTTTTCTGGTACTTGCTGTGGGCGGCGGCCGCGCTCGCGCTTGCCGTTCTACCAAACGCAATCGGGACCGAGGACGTGGAGAGGGCCCTGCCCGGGCTGTTCTTGTTCATCATGGGGTATTGGCAACTGACGCCGCTGCTGACGCTTTCATTGGGCGTTTCGATCGACATGCGGCGGACGGTCATCTATCCGATTGCCCTGCCCACGCTGTTCACGGTCGAATGCCTGCTGCGGCTGGCTTCGGGGGCGGAGATGGTAATCGTCCTTGTAGGGCTGTGGGTGGGCTTCGCGACGGCGGGTTCGATGAATCAGGTGAGTCTGGCGGCGGGATTCGGGCTATTTATATTGCTGAACGTCTTTCTGTCGGCGGCGATCCGCAATTTCGTCGAGAGAATGTTTCAGAAGCGGCGGTTGCGAGAGATCGTCGTCGTGACGCTGATTTGCTTTCTGATGTTGCCGCAAGCGCTGATTTGGAGTCAGACGCTAAGAGGGTACGCGCGGACGATTTGGGTTGTCGCGCGCGGATTCCCGATCCAGGCGTTGCCGTCGGGTATCGCGGCGGACGTCAGTCTGGGACAGGGCGTCTGGATCGAATGGATGGGATTGCTGAGCATGGTTGGGTTGGCGGCGGGTTTCGCCTACCAGCAATTTCGGATCGCGATATCCGGCTTCCGTCATCCTCAGCAGTCGGCCGCGCGGCCGACGAACGCTCTGGGCGCCCGGTTGTTGCGGGGGCTGACCGCTTGGGCGGGAGACCCAATCGCGGCGCTGGTTGAGAAGGAAGTGCGCTCGCTGTGGAGGAGCCCGCGCTTCCGGCTCCCTTTCTTCATGGGCTTTACGTTCGGCGTTTTTGCCTGGCTGCCGATTCTCGGTTTTTGGAAGGACTCTACGTCGGCGGGCTGGGCGACGGATCATGTAGTTGTGGTGATCAGCCTCTATTCCTTCCTGCTGTTGGGACCGGTGATGTTTCTGAATCGGTTTGGGTTTGAACGCAAGGCGGCGGAAGCCTACTTTTTTCTTCCGATCAGTATGCGGCTGTTGCTGCTGGCGAAGAATTTCGCGTCGGGCTTGTACGCCATGCTGGAGGTGGCCTTGATCGGCTTGGTGAGCGGATGGTTTGGAATGACAAGCAGTCCGCTGGCTGTAATCGAGGCCTTCGTGATCGGGGCGACGGCGCTGCTCTATCTGTTCACGGTGGGCAACTATATTTCGGTTAGGTTCCCGGCGCCAAGCAATCCGGACCGTATATCACGCGGCAGTGGCGGCCACGGCATGCGCGCGGCGGTGCAGTTTGTGCTCTTCCCGCTGTCGTTGGCGCCTGTGGCGGGGGTTCTCGCAATCGGGGCGTTGGGCGGCAGTCCTCTCGCTTACGGGGCTGGCTTGGTGGGAGCGATCGGCGGCGGTGTGCTGCTCTACGCCGCGGGACTATCGAGTTCCGCCAAGTATCTTCTGCTCTTCCGGGAGCGTTTTTTGAACAGCCTGGCGCATAGCGAAGGGCTGGTGGTGACTGAGTGAAGGGCCGCGAATCAGCGCGGCGCGTCTGAGCGCCGAGCGTCCAGGGTTTCCCAGCCCGCGCGAGCGATCACGTCTTCCACTCCGCCTTGGAGTGTGATTTCCCCTTTTTCAAAATAAACGGCGCGCGACGCCAACTGCCGAGCAAGGGTGAGATCGTGCGTCACGAGACACTGCGCTTGCGGCAAGCTTCGCAGGATCTCTACCAACGACGAGCGCGCCGGGGGATCCAGAAAAGTGGAGGGCTCGTCGAGCAGGATCATCTCCGGGCTCATCGCCAGAACGCCGGCGAGGGCGACACGGCGCTTCTCTCCAGCGCTCAGGTGGTAGGGTGGGCGGCTGGCGACATGTTCCATGCCCACCTGCCGTAAGGACTGCCGCACGCGGCGCTCGACTTCGTCCTGAGCCAGGCCCATATTGAGCGGCCCGAAAGCTACATCTTCTTCGACAGTCGGCATGAAGAGCTGGTCGTCGGAATCCTGAAAAAGCATGCCGATCATGCGGCGAATTTTCGTAAAGTTTTCCTTCCGAAGCGCCAAGCCGCGGACGACAACATCGCCTTCACTCTTGCCGCCGACCAGGCCGAGCAAATGAAGAAGGAAAGTCGTCTTTCCGGATCCGTTGGCGCCCAGAACGGCGACCGTTTCGGCGGGCCACAACTCGAAATCGACACCTCGCAGCGCCGGCGTACCGTCGGGGTAGCTGTAGTGCAGATTACGAACTTGAATCAAGGGTTCCATGGAACAGTGTTGTGACAGGTATCAGAGCGGCCAAGACCGCGCCGCCAAGTGGATACCGGCCGTGAGCACGAGAACCGCCGCGAGCCACCACCAGTCGGCGGAGGGTGTCTGGCGGGCATGCATGACCGGGAAGTGGGACTCGAAACCGCGTGCCAGCATGGCATGGTGGATGCGTTCGGCGCGGTCGTAGCCACGGGCGAAAAGGATCGCGACCGCACCCGCTGAGGCGCTCCAGAAGCGGGTTCGGCGGCGAGGCTCGGGCGCCCGGCAACGACGCGCCCGCAGCATGTCCTGGGCCTGGTTGGTGAGTAGGAATAGATAACGATACACGAAGTGCAGCACCATGACAAGAAACGGCGGTACTCGAAGGCGCTCCAAGCCTCGCATCAGGGCGGGGAAAGGGGTGCTCGAAAGAAGTGCGATTGCCGTGTAGGCCGAGAACATGCTGCGGGCCATGGTGAGAATGGCGCGGGCAGGGTCGCCGCCCCAGAGGTTCAAAATGACGACACCGGCAACGAATGGCAAGACCATCAGGGTCCGCAACAGGCTGCCGGGAAGCGGTATTCGGGCTGCCCAAAGGAAACTCGTGAGGAGCAGAAAGTAGCCGCCGAAGGCCGCCGCTGAACTGCGATCGGTCCAAGCGATCACGAGCAGCAGGCCGAGCGCCGCGAGTAGTTTCACGCGGGGATCAAGTTGGTGAAGGCGCGTTTCGCCGGCGCTCCATCGTTCAAATGCAAGCGGATGCACGTTAGCTCCGGCGGCCGCGGCGAACGAGGCGGCCAAACAGCACTCCGAAGCCGTACATTAGCGCTACGCCAACAAGCCCGGCGGCCACCTGAGCCGGCCAGGGCGAGTTGATGGCACGGAACTGATAGTCAGCGAGCGGACTCCACGCCGCGCCTTCCGAGGCCCGTCCGGCGAAACCGAGCGCTTCGGCGACGGATTCAAGTCCGTCAGGTGAAGATGAGGCCACCAGCACTCCGAGCAGCACGAGGGCGAGCGTCAACCCCGCTAGTAATAAGATAATGCGCTTCATGCCGCTTCAGCGGGCAGGACGAATGCCGGGTTCAGACGCTCGATAGCCCCTAAAGTGACGGCCGTGATGAGTCCCTCGGCGATGCCGGTCAGAGCGTGAATACCCAGCATCGAGGCGAACAACGGCCCGCTTGGGGCGACAGACGAAAGACTCAACTGCGTGGCGGCAAAAATAGCTGCCGCCATCAGCGACAGCCATCCACCGGAAAAAGCCGCGACGCTTCGGGCGCGGCGGCTTAGATGGCCGAAAAGCTTCATCGGCAGGTAACCCACCCAAACGCCGACCACGGCCATGTTGATTACGTTCGCGCCGAGCGCCAACAGCCCGCCATCCTGGAAGACGAGCGCTTGAACGAATAAGATCGCTGTCATCACGACGGTAGCCGCGCTGGGTCCGAGGGTGAACGCCAGCAGGGCCCCACCGATCAAATGGCCTGACGTACCAGCCACAACGGGGAAATTGATCATTTGTGCGGCGAAAACAAAAGCGCCGAGGACGCCAAGCAGAGGAATTCTGGCGTCGTCAAAGCGCCGCTGCGTGCGGCGAACAAAGTAACCCACGCTGGGGACGGCCGCTAGGTCGAGCACCGCCCAGACGGGTGTTGATAGAAAGCCGTCGGGTATATGCATCAGCGAAACCGCTACAAGTTAACACGAATTTGAGATTCGTGCCACCACAGGGCCCCGGATGTCGGCGCAATGTGAAAAGATCCCCTACTGAGCAAAGTAGAACGATCCCCTTGGGGCGAGAGATGCTAGGGGGTGAACGAAATCGTGGCAT
>JAQBUE010000091.1 GCA_027624045.1 Acidobacteriota bacterium | reverse complement strand
CGGAAAGGAGCTCCACACCCTATTTCGTCCCCGGCCTCGACCTACCGCATTTCAGGATCATTCTTGGATTGGAAAATGCTTACCCGCCAGGTTCGGTACGATTACGTGAACACGTGAAGAGCCGCTGCAATGTCTAGGTGGATTCGCATCCCGAGGCGCTTGAGAAAGTGAGTACTGCCTGAGTGGCTGAGAAGAGGCCCATCGAGAAGCTGCGCTGGCGGATGGCGGTGCTGCTGTTCTGCGCAACCGTGATCAACTACGTCGACCGGCAGGCGCTGTCGGTGATGGCGTCGGAGATTACGGCGGACTTGGGTCTGTCGAATATCGACTACTCGAACATACTCCAGGCCTTCTTGATCTGCTACACCGGCATGTATCTGCTGGCGGGCTACCTGATCGACCGCTGGGGAACCCGGATGGCACTGGCGGTGTCGATGGTGTGGTGGTCGATTGCTAACGCCCTACATGCAGCGTCCCGTGGCGGGCTGAGCCTCGGAATCTTCCGCGCACTTCTCGGCATCGGAGAATCCGGGAACTTCTTGGCCGCCGAGAAAGCAATTTCGGAATGGTTTCCGCCCAAGGAGCGCGGCATCGCCAATGGTCTGGTGAATGCAGCCGCCGCGACGGGCGCGATTTTGGCCCCTCCCCTGATCGTTTGGATCTACACCAGCTGGGGTTGGCGATTCGCGTTCATCCTCACCGGCGGACTGGGGTTCGTGTGGCTCTATTTTTGGCTTACCTGGTACTGGACACCGGCCAAGCATCCACGGATCACCGCCGATGAGCGCGAGATGCTCGCCAGCGCGTCAAAGATAGTCCACCGGCCGCTGCGTTGGCGTCAGCTTTTCGGGTTCCGGCAAACATGGGGACTCTTCCTGGCCCGAGTGATCGCCGACCCTGTCTGGTGGTTCTACCTTTTCTGGCTGCCGAAATACCTACGCGAGGATCGCGGCTTCACGATGGTCGAGATCGGCTTGGTAGCATGGATGCCTTACCTCACCGCCGACATCGGTTCGATCCTCGGTGGCTGGGCATCCGGACGCTTAGTCGAAAAGGGTATCGAACCGCTCAAGGCCCGCAAGCTGACCATGCTTCCCTGCGCACTCATGATGCCGCTTGGTTTGCTCGTGGCCTACAGCGAATCGTCGATTGTCGCAGTCGGAACGATCTGTCTGATTACGTTCGCCCACATGGCTTGGAAGACCAACCTGATGACGATGACCAACGACATCTATCCGACGGCGATCGTTGGTTCAATCGCTGGTATCGTGGGGCTCGGCAGCGGATTGGGGGGCACCATCTTTACGCGTATCACCGGATATGTCGTCGAAGGATATTCGTATAAAGCAGTCTTCGTAGTCATGGCATTCCTTCACCCGATCGCGCTACTCGTATTGCACAGCATCATCAAGGGACCCTTGGACCAGGAAGCAGCCCCCTCACAGGAGCAGGCATACAAAGCCGCATGAGCAAAACAATTGAAGGCATCATTCCCATTCTGGCCACTCCTTTTCACGACGATGGATCGATCGACATGGATGGCCAGAAGCAAGTCGTGGACCACATTCTCGATCAAGGTGCGCACGGTGTGGGCGTTTTCGGGAACGCCGGCGAAGGCTACACCTTGCTGGCCGATGAACGTCGCACCCTGCTCGAAGCGATCGTCAAGCGAGTCGACGGCCGGGTGCCCGTTGTCGTCGGCATCGGCGCGACAGGCACCGACGTCGCCGTGAGTCTTTGCAAAGAAGCCGAACAACAGGGCGCCGACGCGCTGATGGTGCTGCCTCCGTACTACCTGCGTCCTGACGGTGACGGCGTCGTGTTTTTCTACCAGGCGATCGGCGACGCGGTCGGCATTCCGATCATGGTGCAGGATGCACCGTTGCTCACGCAGGTCCCGATGCCGCCGGCACTACTGGCGCGGCTCGCAAGAGAAATCCCAATGGTTACATGCGCCAAGATTGAAGCACCGCCAACGGCTCCCAAAATTTCACTCGTTCTCAAAGCGTCCGACGGACTGGTCGCCCTTGGGGGCCTGAATGGGCAGTTCATGATCGAAGAAATCCAGCGCGGGGCCCGCGGCTGTATGCCCGCCGCCGACATGACGTCGTTTTACGTGCAGATTTGGGATCACCTCGAAGGCGGCGCGGCGTCCTCCGCCTGGGATTGCTTCACACGAATCCTGCCGCTGGTTCGCTTCGAGCTGCAGCCGGGCCTGGGTGTCTCGGCCGTCAAACACAACCTTGTTGCGCGAGGTGTCATCAAGTCCGCGCGGGTACGGCACCCCACAAAAGCGCTCGATGCGGCAGGCCTGCTCGAACTCGCCGTCCTGCGCGAGCGCTTGTGGCCGTCAAGCTGAACGCGAGAGACTTTGGCTATGGTGAAACTCGCTTCCATCCAGGCAATCCCTTTCCGGCAAGCGCGCGACCAGAAAGAAGTCGTGGGCACGGCCGGCTCACCTACCGCCCTCGAAGAAGGCGCTTTCGACTATCGCTGGTCGGCGACCTACGCGACGCTCTACTCCACTTGTTTCGAGACCGCGCTCGTGAAGATCACAACCGACGAGGGCCTTGTCGGATGGGGTGAGGCACAAGCGCCCCTGGCGCCGGAAGTAGCCTGTACCATCGTCGATCGCTTGCTGCGGCCCGCCATCGAAGGCCACACGTTTAGTGGCGAACCGGCTGAGATCGAGTACCTGTGGGACCGTATGTATTCGGCGATGCGCGTTCGCGGGCAGACCGGCGGATTCATGCTGGACGCCATCAGTGGCGTTGATCTGGCGCTCTGGGATCTAGCCGGCAAGATGACCGGACAGCCGGTCTGGAAGATGCTCGGCGCCGCCAGCGCGGGCGATCTGCCTGCTTACGGCTCCGGCCTCGGCGGCGAGACGACACAGGCCAAAGTCGAACACGCCGGGCTGCTCTGGCAGGAAGGTTTCCGCACCTTCAAATTGTTCCACGACAGGGGCGAAGCCGACCTTCTCGAACTCATCGATCGTCTGCGCGAGGAATTCGGGAGCGAGATTCGGATCGCGGTCGACGCGCTGTGGCACCTGCGCAGCGATGGCGCCATCGAGTTCGGACGTGAGCTGGACCGCCGCGACATTCTCTGGCTGGAAGCGCCGCTGCATCCTGAAGATGTAGACGCGCACCGCGAACTTGCCAAGGCCATCTCAACACCAATCGCGCTGGGTGAAAGCTACCGTACGCGCTGGGAGATCGAGCCCTTTTTGAAGGATCCGATCCTTTCCTGGTTCCAGCCCGACATCGGGCGCTGCGGCATCACCGAAGGCCTGCGTATGGCGCGGCGCGCCGCGGAGGTGGGAGCACAGGTCGTACCGCACGTCAGCATAGCAATGGGACCGCAAATCGCGGCCGCCCTTCACTTTGCAACAGTAGCGCCCCGCTGCGATTTGGTCGAGTCCAACCCGAAGGTTTTTCAAGTAGCGAATCGCTTCGCGGTGGAACCTCTGACGCTGCACGATGCCCGCTACCAAGTGCCGCAAACAGCAGGGCTCGGAGTTACCCTGCGGCCCTTCGATCCAGCCGCGTTGTCTTAGTCTTCGCTCTGGGAAGCCGGCGGCCCGAAGGCCGGGCTCTCAGCGTCAAAACAATAGGGCACGCCCGTCTCCAGGCACTTGAGCGCTTCGATCGTCGCAATCGTCGTCCGCGCCAAATCGTCAAAGGCAATCGGGGGCTCGCCGCCGCGTCGCATCGTCTTGTGAAACGCGGCCACTTCCTCGGGATGCCCCTTAGCTCGCCGTCGCCAACGGAGGTTGCGCTCTTTCCCATCTTTGTAGAACCAAGCCTGCTCGAAATCATCGAGATCGATCACTTGATTCGACGCCCAAATCTGCAAATGCTCCTTCGATATGGGGGCGTCGTTCGACGTCAAATAGGTAATTACGCCCGCTGTCCCATCGGAGAACCGTAGCGACATCTGAATGTCTTCCACTCCCCCCGCCACATCGAACCGAGGAGAAAACGCGAACACCTGTTCCAATCGCCCAGCGGCCAAAAACGTGATCAGATCGACAAAATGGCAGACCTCGCCCACCATCCGTCCGCCGTGCGCTGGGTCGCGAACCCAATGATCCGCGGGCACCCTGCCCGCATTCACTCGATAGTGAAACGAAAACGGCCCCGCACCGGCCAGCGCCTTCCGCGCTTCCGCCGCGAACGGCGAAAACCGGCGATTGAAGCCAACCATCAGCATCGCGTCTGACTCGTTGAGCGCCCGCGAGATCTCTTCGACTTCATCACGCCGAATCGCAAGCGGCTTCTCGACGAACACATGTTTACCCGCCCGTAAGGCACGACATACCAAATCCGCGTGTGTCGCATGCGGGCTCGTAATGAAGACGGCCCCCACATCGTCTCGCGCGAATACGTCTTCCGGTGACGAACATACCGTCTCGAATCCGAACTTCTCAGCCGCCGACCGCGCCGACAAGCCGTGCTCCGACGCCACGGCCGCCAGCCGTAACCCGGTGTCGCGCGCCGCCGGAATCAGCACGCTTCTCGCGAACGATCCACAGCCAATCCATCCCACGCTATCGACCTTTGCCGATGAAATAGGCGGCTTCGTCCTCGCAATCTCGACACTGCGGGCCGGAGCCGACTCGCGAGGATAATCAAACACAATTCCCATCTGGGACTCGCCGCTCGCCAATAAGCGATAAGCTTCGGGAGCTTTATCAAACGCAAAGCGGTGACTGATCAGATGGGAGACCGCGATCTTTCCCGCCGCCAACAAATCGAGGAACGCTTCCAGATTTCGCGTCTCGGTCCAGCGAATATAGGCGTAAGGGTAGTCGACCCCTTCTTCCTCGAACTCCGGGTCGTAGCGGCCCGGCCCCGTTGACCGCGAAACCACCAACTCCAGTTCCTTGCGGTAGAACTGCTCTCGAGGGAACTCAGTCTTAACCAGCCCAACGAGCACCACACGGCCCTTATCCCGAGCCAGCTGAGCCGCCAGTTCCAGCGGCGCGCTCGACGAAGAATCCGCCGTCACAAAAACACAGTCAAAGCCGCGATTCCTGGTGAAATCTCGCTCAGCGTTGCCGCTCTCGAGTGAGGCGGCCGTAAGCGCCATCTCGGCCCCATGCCGTGCGGCTTGTTTGACGCGGTCTTCCGCCAAGTCGGTCGCCAAAATTCGGCAACCGGCCGCAGCCAGTAACTGCACCGTGATTTGCCCGACCAAGCCCAACCCGATGACCGCGACGTTCGCGCCCAGTTCCACTCGCCCGAGCCTCACGCCCTGCAACGCAATCGCACCCATGGTCCCGAATGCGGCCTCATCCGGCTCGACACCGTCCGGAACCCGCGCCACCAAGCGCCGCGGCACCGCCACAACCTGTGCGTGCGAGGCAAACCCCTGCCCCATACACGCCACAACGTCGCCCGCCTGAATGTCGTCGACCTCGTCGCCGACTAGCAGCACGACGCCGGCCGAGCTGTACCCAAGGGCTGTTGTTCGCTCAATGCGGTCCTGCACCACCCGCGCCGTCGCGGCCAGACCATCCTTGCGAAACTTGCTCATCAGACGGCGCACAAGATCCGGCCGCCGGATCGCCGTCTGAATCATGTTGGCGCGGCTGACCTGGACCGTGTTGCGCTCCGTCCCCCCGCTCACTACCGAAGCCAGCGTGCGCACCAAGACGCAACGCGGCCCCAGAACCGGATCCGGAACCTCGACCAACTCAACCGCACCCGACTTCGAGTGATGAGCGAGTTGTAGCACTAGAAGACAGTGTAAATAAATGGCGCCAGAGCTGAGCCCTGGACGTACACCAACAGCGCGCCGAGGATGAGGAGCGTCAACACAATCGGCAGCAACCAAAGCTTCTTGTTCTCCTTCAGGAAAACAATAAACTCGCCAACAAGCGACATCTTACCCATAACAGTTCCCGCCGTTCCCAATAACCCAATAACAATGAGGCCTGACTTTGCCCTTGATGCTAGCACGCACGGCTCACCGATTCACCTTCCACGCCCGTGCGAACAATCGGCAACAACGGCCGCAAAGTCCGCAACTCGGACTGCTATTCAACATCACGCCGGGTATGCCCGTTCGTCCCGGCCAACTTCCGCATGCGCTCGGTCATCTTGTTCCGCCTCAACACCGTCCGCAAATGCTCCGTCAGCGCTATCATTCGCTCTTTCTCGCTGCGCAGCTCAAGAAGCTGCTGCTTGAAAGCCGCATCCAGCGGAAGCGGCGCGGCCATCGCGAAACTCGCCTGCCGCTCGTCGCCGGCCACGTCCATGAACGCCTCGATATCCAGCTCCATCACCAATTCCGCCACGAGTTCCTGAGCCCTCATAAGCAAAGACTCGTCCGCCGGCTCATCATCCAGGTCCTGGATGAACTCGACGCCAGCCCGCGGGTACTCCTTGTCCCTATTCAGCTCAAGCGCTCGGAACCGCCGCTGTCCGCGCGTCGCAACATTGAAACGTCCGTCGTCGAAACGCTCCGTCACCTCTTCAACGACCGCCGTACAGCCAACCGAGCATACCTTGCCGCCCTCCGCCAGAATCACCCCAAACTCCGACTGCCGCTCAATGGCCTCACCCACCATCTCGCGGTAGCGTGGCTCGAAGATATGCAGCGGCAATCCGGCCCCTGGAAACAACACGAGTTGCAGAGGGAACAGCGAGAGCAACATGTCGGACGCCATGCTACATTATGGCTTCCCTAAAACTCGTCTACAAAACCATGAATGATCTCACCGGAAAAATCGCCCTCGTTACCGGGGCGTCCTCCGGTATCGGCCGGACCCTCGCCCGACAGCTCGCCGCCGCCGGTGCAACCCTCATCCTGACTTCGCGGCGTCAAGCCGTGCTGGAAGAAGTCGCCCGTGAGATCGCGCCCGCCGTTGCGGTCGCTATCGCTGCCGATCTGCGCCACCCGGAAGCCTTGGCGCGACTCACGGCCGGCATCAAGAAACGTTTCGGCCGACTTGACCTGCTGTTCAATAACGCCGGCGTCGGTTTGCACGCGCTCTCCATCGACACGCCACCCGAGCTTGTCCGGCAACTTTTCGAACTCAATTTCTTCGCCCCCGTTGAGCTCACCCGCCAGTTGGTTCCCATCATGCCGCGCGGTGCCGCCGTCATCAACATCAGCTCTATCGCGGGAAAACTCCCTCTTCCCGAACTCAACATTTACTGCTCCTCAAAGTATGCGCTTAACGCTTTCTCCGACGGTCTTTGGATTGAACTTCGCCAGCGCGGCATCCACGTCATGAGCGTCTGCCCGGGCTATGTAAAGACGGCGTTCGGCGAGAATCTCCTGATGGGCAAACCCGTCGGCAACGTGCCCGGTCAGAAACGCTTCTCAATCAGCACTGACGAATGTGCGCGCGCGACGCTCGACGGTTTGGCCCGCGGCAAGCGCACCGTTGTCGTCCCACGCATCGGCTGGCTGCTTATCGCCTTCGCGCGTCTGTTTCCCAGCTTCGTATTCAGCCGCATGGCCGACCGCGTCAAACGACGTGATAATGTGTCTGGACAGGCTAAACCATAGATGCACGTTAAGCTAAAGGGCTCACCGGCGTTTTACCTTGTCGGATTCATGGGCTGCGGAAAGTCGACCGTCGGTCGCCTTCTTGCCGAAACCATCTCATGGGATTTCGTCGACCTTGACGACGAGATCGAACGCGGGGCTGAACTCAGGATCGTTGACATTTTCGAGAACCTGGGTGAACCGGCGTTTCGGATCATGGAGCGGGAAGCCCTCAATGAGCAGATCGCCAAGGCCCGGATGGGCATGCCTCGAGTTGTCGCGCTCGGCGGAGGCGCCTTCGCACAGGATTCCAACCGCGGGATCATCGAAGCATCCGGTGTCTCCGTCTGGTTGAAAGCCCCACTCGATCGACTGTGGAAGCGTGTCTCGGCAAAGAGCGATCGCCCCCTGGCGCAAGACTGGAAAAGCTTTGAAGCCCTCTACGAGAAACGAGAAGGTGCCTACGCGCAGGCCGACTTCACGATCGTCGACGAGGGCAAGGGTCTCGAGCCGATCGTTCAGGCGATCCGCAACCTGTCGCTGATTTGAATCCGCTGCTCCGAATCCGCCGCAACCACAACACCGTGTCGGCAGTCCTAAACCACATGTCGCTTCCGCTCGTGCGCGTCGAGAACCTCCGCAAAGTCTTCCCCTCGGGAAGCGCGGAAATCGTGGTCCTTGATAGAGCCAACTTCGAGATCCACGCCGGGGAAAGCATCGCCCTCGTGGGCGAATCCGGGGCCGGCAAGACAACCTTGCTCTACATGCTCGGAGCGCTCGACGAACCCACTTCCGGCGAGATCTACTTTGATTCGAAACCGCTCTCGAAACGCTCCGAGAAGGAACTTGCCACCTTCCGCAATGGCTCCATTGGCTACGTCTGGCAGAACTACCACCTCTTGCCGGAGTTCTCAGCGATCGAGAACGTCATGATGCCGCTGCTGATCGCCAATCACGATCGCACCGCCGCTGAAGCCGCCGCCCTCAAATGGCTGGCGAACGTCGGACTCGCCGATCGCGCCTCGCACCAGGCAGGCGAACTCTCCGGCGGCGAACAGCAAAGGGTAGCCTTGGCACGATCCCTCGTCTCATCGCCCCGCCTGCTCTTAGCCGACGAACCGACAGGCAACCTTGACGTTCACACCGCCACCGGCATCATGGACACAGTCCTCGCGCTGCCCGCCTCGCACCAGCTCAGCGTCGTCGTCGCCACGCACAACCCGGCCTTCTCTCAACGCTGCGACCGCATCCTGCGAGTCCAAGGCGGCCAAGTCATCGAAGAGAAGCCCGGCACCGAAGTCCAGTAACGACTCAGCACGTACTTGGTTTCTAATGCGTGTCGTGGCACACTTCGCAGTCGTTCGGCGCCTTATGTTGCTCGTGGCATTTCATGCAGGCGTACATCCCCACCGAGCGTTCCTGAAACAGCACGTCACGCGCCGCGACCTCTCCATGGCAGACGGCGCAATCAACGCCCGCCTCACGGTGATGCACCTCGTGGGAGAAGTAGACGAACTCCTTCATGCGGTACACGCGCTTCCACTCGATCGGCGCGCTCGTTTTTTCCGCTTCGGCCAACTTCGCGATATGCGGACTCTCGGTCTTAACCGCCGCGTGGCAGGCCATGCATTTCGCTTCGGAAGGAAGTCCCGCGAAATCTCCGGGGTCCTCGATCACGTGGCAATCCAGGCACTTCAGGCCGAACCCGACGTGCTTCTTGTGACTGAACGGTAGGGGCTGCTCGACCGGCTCCCCTGGCTTGAACTCCGGCGGAGGATCCGGCGCTTTGCGCGACACCTGACCCGGCACGAGCCCGCCCAGGGCTAGCGCCGCTGCAACCACCCATCCCAACTTCCGCTTCATGGCTTAGGCAACGCGAAGGCCGTGAACCCGGCCTTGGGACCATCCCCGTTCGCCCGCGAGTCCGGGCTCGACGCAGCCACAACAAACTGCCGTCCATCCACCTCATACGTCGATGGCGTTGCCAGCCCGATGCCGCCCAGTTGGTGCTTCCACAGGATCTTCCCATCCTTCTGATCGAACGCCCGCAAACGGCCCTCTTCCGATGCCGCCGCGAATAGCAACCCACCCTTCGTTGCTATGTTGCCGCCCCGGTTATATGTCCCCGTCGGCGGGATTCCGCGTTCGGTTAGTTCGTCGTATTCACCCAACGGTACTTGCCATAGAATCTTGCACGTATTCAGATCGATGGCCGACATCTGCCCCCACGGCGGCGTGATCGCCGGGAAGCCCTCTTCATCCTGAGGCCGCAAATAGCCCGTGTGCTCATACGGCCGATACGATCCCTCGGCCGACTTCATGAGCCGCAAGCTCCACGGGATGTCGTTGTGATTCACGAACAGAACGCCCTTCTCCGCGACCCAGCTTCCACCGCCCCACAAACCGCCCCCGTGGTATCCGGGGAACACAACGACTTCCTTGTCCAGCATCGGCGGCGTGAACATCGGCGCGACAACAACATCCTTCATGCGCTCGTTCACGAGGTACTCGTGCGACTCCTTCGACAGATGGGCCAAATCCTCCCGCGTCATCGACAACCTGCTGAACGCCGGCGGTTTCGTCACAAACGGCTGCGTCGGCCACGCTTGCTCGCCAGGCACGGTCGACTTGGCCACCGGCCGCTCCTCAATCGGATAGAGCGGCTTACCCGTCTCGCGGTTCAGCAGAAACACCCAGCCTAGTTTCGTGACCTGCGCCACGGCATCGACGGCTCGCCCTTCGTGCTGCACCGTGACAAGATTCGGCGCACACGGAATGTCGTAGTCAAACAGATCGTGATGCACCGTCTGGTAGTGCCACACCCGTTCGCCGGTTTCCGCCTTCAGACACAGGATGCTGTTTCCGAACAAGTTCTGACCGATGCGGTCGCCGCCCCAAAAGTCGAACGCCGGCGAGCCCGTACCGAGAAAGATCAGCCCGCGCTCATGGTCAATACTGACGCCGCCCCAACAGTTCGTGCCGCCCGAAGTCTTCCACGAATCCTTCGACCAAGTCTCGTAGCCAAATTCGCCCGGGTGCGGAATCGTGTGGAAGATCCAGCGCCGTTTGCCGGTCTTGCAATCGTACGCCCGAATATGGCCCGGCGCCGATTTTTCGGGCCCCTCGCCCGGCACCGACATTACGATCAGTAGATCCTGGTAGATGGCGGGAGGCGTCCGCGAAACGACCGACTCGATCTGGCCCAAATCGCGGTCCAAGTCCTTCTGCAGCTCGATCGCTCCGCCCTTGCCGAAGCTGTCGATCAGCTTCCCCGTCTTGGCGTTGATCGCAAAGATATGCTCGCGGGCGGGCGCAAAGATTCGCTCCTGCGAGCCGTCCTTCCAATACGTCACGCCGCGCGAGGTGCCCGCGGCCTGCCTGCGGCGCGTGGCGTCATCGAAACCCTTATTGGTCCAGATCAGCTTGCCGGTGTCGGCTTCGATCGCATGCGAATGCAGTCCATGCGCGGACACGTACATGATGCCGTCGACGACAATCGGCGTACACTCGATCAGGCCCTGCTCCCGCACGCGCGGCGGCAGCGTCTCTAGCTTCCAGACGGGCTCAAGGTGCTCGACATTATCCGTCGTGATCTGCGCCAGTGGCGAGTAGCGGCTTGAATGCGAATCGCCTGCATACTCCCGCCACTCCCAAGGCTTACTGTCGGCCGCGTTCGACCCGAGCGATGCCGCCAGCACCGATCCGGCGCCGGCCAAAAAAGTTCTGCGCTTCATGAATCCTCCAACCCTGAATGCCAACAAGGTTCTCTGACAAGCCTATCAACTACATCCACCCGGCATCCACCGGGGGGCTTGCTAAGCTTCGAAAACCTGGGCGCAAATCAGGACACGCATGCGACGCGGCCTCGTTTTGGTGGTGGGTCAATTCGAGTGGCACAACCCTTCTCACGCGGGACGAAAGTCTAAGTCGGGGCAGTCGTCGCATTCGAGGCGGCGCTCGCAGGGTTGCACCCAGCACCCTACCTCGCCGATCTGCGCATAGTAGATCCGGTGCAGGTGCTCGAGTGTCAATCCCTTGAGCAATGCTACATCGCCCGGGCTTAGCGCAGTCCGCAGAAAGGCGGCGCAGTCTTCGGTCGAGGAAAATGCTCGCATGACAGACGCGGGGATGCCGGCGTCCCGTCCAGCGGCAGCTAGTTCGTCGGCTTGTTCGCCGACGAAGACGACCAGATCGGCGCTTGCGTGCGCCTTGGTCGCGATCTGCTGATGGCGTTTGGCCTGGTCGGACGGACCGTCGTAAAAGTCCGCCAACACAGCGATGCGTTGGCCGGGCCCGCTATCGCGCAGAACTGCAAGGGCCTGATCGAGCGACCCCCAGGAGCCGTTGCCTTCATCGCGAAGGATGACCGCTCCACTCGGCAATACATTGGGTTGTAGGCGCGCGGCTGGAGCCTCGATGCCTTCAAGCGAGCGGGCCACTATCGAGAGCGGTACACCGCAGGCCCGCGCGGCGAGAGCAGCGGCCAGCACGGAGTTCTTCCAATGGGCACCCAGTAGACGGGTCTGGATCGTGCGGCTCTCGCCGGGTTCGCATACGGTGATGCGGAAGCCTTCAGGCCAAGTGCTGACGGCTTCTGTCGCTCAAAGGTCGTAGCGCCGTCCATCAGGTTCGTGCCGATCTCCCTGTGGCGACGATCCAAACCAGTAGACACGGCACGATAGGTTCTGGGCCATGGCGGCCACGAGGGAGTCATCGCGGTTCAAGATCGCCATGCCGTTGGACGGCAGGTTACGCAGCAGTTCCGCCTTCTCGCGGGCCGTGACGTCTCGGGTGCCGAAGTTGCGGCTATGCGCGGCTCCGATACCGAGCATGACGACGATGTCGGGTTTGACGAGTAGGCGTGAGCGCCACATCTGTCCCGGCTGGTCGATACCGATTTCGAGCACGACGAAGCGGTGTGACGGGCGAGCCTTGAGCAGGGTACGTGGCAGGCCATGGCGTCCGTTGTTGCTCCACGGATTGCAGATAGTCGGGTAGGCGTCACCGAGGATCTTGGCCAAGCATTCCTTGGCAGTGGTTTTGCCATAGCTGCCGCTGAGGGCGATAACCTTCGTACGGCTAGGCAGCAGCCGGCGCCAGAGTAGCGCGGCCGCGCAGACCGAGAGATTGTAGATAAAGAACGGCCGGCCCTTGAAGGAGAACATCATCCAACGGAGCAGCCAAGTGGATAGGCGCGTCATAATGTGATTGGCCGGTCCCTGATCTTAGCCGTCGATCGGGTGTCCATGAGTGGCCGGCCCGGCTGAATGAATCGGACTTGCGGAACCACCGCTTAAACCCGCCGCTGAGGCATCGCTCAAGAACTGGAAACAAGGCACGATCGGGCTTGACCACATTGGGCTGTGAGATCAGGGCGGAGTGAACTTCCAGGAAGTTTTCGAAACGCTGCACCTCATCGACGATCGCCGCTGTGTTACTGTTCACAAAGCGTTCGAAGGTGTGATGCCGGTGGAAGACGCAATCCGGCGCAGTTTCGAGGATCTGCGGCCTTTGACGGTGTGATCGCGAGGTACCGATATGGATGCAGTCAATCGCAGAAAGTTTCTTCAGGTCGCGGGTTCCGTGGCGGCGTCAGCATCAGTTGCACGCGGCGCCGCTGAGAAGGTGCGCGTCGGCGTGTACGGGACGCAGCACGGCCATGTGGTCAGCAAGATGCGCGCCTTGCGTGCCAGCAGTGAATACGAGATCGTCGGCGTCCATGAGCCCGATCAGACCACTCGCAAACAGCGCGAAACCGAAGAGCTTTTCGCCGGTCTCAAGTTTGTAGGCGGGGATGATCTGCTCGGGAATAACTCGATCGACTTGATCCTAGTGGAATGCAAGATCCGGCAGGCAATCGAATGGGGCAACAAGGTGCTCGATGCGGGGCGCCACCTGCATCTCGAGAAGCCACCTTCGCCCGACATGGAACCTTTTCGAAAACTGGTTGACAAGGCCAAGAGCAAGAAGCGCCTGTTGCAGCTGGGATACAACTACCGCTGGCACGAAGGCATGCTGGCCGCGATCGATGCCGCTAAGGAAGGCTGGCTGGGCGATGTTTATCTGCTGCGGGCGACTATGAACTCCGACCGCGGCGAGGCTCAGCGCGCGCTGGAGGCGCAGTATCCCGGCGGCTCGTTCTTCGAATTATGCGGCCATATGATTGATCGCGCCGTCGAGCTTTGGGGACGGCCCGGCAAGGTGACGAGCTTCCTGCGGCACGACACAAGCGAGCCGGATGACCTGCGGGACAACACGCTGGCCGTTCTCGAATACGATAAGTCGATGGCGCTGATTTCAACCGCCTCGAAGATGCCGAACTCAGGCGGCCATCGCTCATTCGAACTGATCGGCAGCGACGGATCGTTCTTCATCCAGCCGATCTCGGGCGACCGCACCATGCGCGTGAACATGCGGCGCGCCCGCGGCCCCTACAAAGAGGGTTGGCAGGAGATACACCTCAAGCCCCACCCCTATGACAAGTACGAATTCGAAGACATGGCGCGGGCCATTCGCAGCGGCGAGCCGTTAAAGCATTCTTACGATCACGAACTATTGGTCCACGAGACCTTGCTGCGGGCTTCGGGTCACATGAGTTGAGGCATCCCTTGCGGAGAGAGCTATGAATTCATCTAATCATTCCACCGGTGGGTCCGTTGGCCGGCGAACATTCGTAAAGGCCGCGGCGATCGTGCCATTCGCGGCGCTGAGAGGGACGGCGGCGAACTCGGCCGTCTCGATCGGCTTGATCGGTGCGGGAAACCGTGGTCCGAATGTCTGCCGCCTGTTGGTGCAGAACACCCCAGGACGTATCACAGCGTTATGCGATCTGTACGACGAAAACATCGAACGCGCCAAGAAGACCATAGGTATCGAAAACCCTGATGTCTATAACGACTACGAGAAGCTGCTCGCAAGCGATGTTGACGCCGTGATGATTTCGACACCGGCCTTTCTGCACGCCGAGCACTTCGAGAAAGCGGTTCAGGCCGGCAAGCACATCTACATAGAAAAACCGGCGTCCCCGGATGTTGCCGGCTGCAAGCGCATCATGCGGGCGGCTGACAGCGCCGACCGCAAGCTGAACATCACGTTCGGTTTTCAGCGGCGTTACGGGCAGCTCTATCAGAAAGCCAAAGCGTTGCTCGACTCCGGGGCGATTGGCACGATTCGCATGGCCATCATCCAATTCCTGAAAAGCCAGGGGACCCGGAACTTCCCCGGCGCCGTTGATGCTCCGACGAAAATGGAGGACAAGATCGCGCAATGGTATTCCTGGCGTCATCTTTCGGGCGACCTGATCGTTGAAAACAACATCCACCTCATCGACGTCATGAACTGGTTCATCGGCGAGCACCCCACCAAGGCCCTCGGCACCGGCGGCCAGACCGTGCCCCGCCTCGGCGATGTGCGCGACCACGGCACCGTGACCTTCGACTACTCGAACAAAGTGCAAGGCACGCTCATCGGCGCCACGCTCGGACCCCCTACCTATCGCGTCGTCAACGAGCGTTTCTTCGGCGAAAAGGGCGGCATCGAAACAGCGTCCGAATACTGGACGCACTTTCGCACCCGCGACGACGTCATAATGGAAAACGCCCCGCGCAGTGAAACGATCGATGCCGTTGACGCTTTCGTCAAGCGAGTCGCCGAGGGCCGTCCCGAGAACACCGGCGTGCGCGGCGCCGAGAGCACCTTGACCGCCATCCTGGGCCGCATGGCGATGGACCACAAGCGCGAGGTCACCTGGGACGAGATGTGGAATTCAGAAGGCTAGCCGGTCTGCGGCGCTAAGCCGCAAAGAGACACGCGGAGACTCTGTATGCCGGATCAACCGTTTGGCGCGGGCATCATCGGCACGGCGCATTCACACGCCGTCGGCCACCTGCGAACGATCCATGAATCCGGCGACTACCATCTCGTCGCCGCCGCCGAACCTAATCCGGAACTCCTCGCACGGGCCAAAGCGAACGAGGCTTGGCAGGGAGTCACCTGGGTCAGCCCCGAGGCATTGCTAGCTGACCCGGCGATCCAAGTCGTTTGCATCGAGACCGATCCGCTGGAAGCTCTGCACTGGTCATTGCGATCCATCGAAGCGGGCAAGCACACCAAGATCGACAAGCCGCCGGGTGTTGACTACGAGCTGCTCAAGAAAATCTTCGCCGAGGCCGAACGCCGCCATCTGCTCATCCAGATGGGCTATGTCTATCGCTACAACCCGGCGTTTCGTCTGGCGCATCGCGCCATTCACGAGGGCTGGCTCGGCCCCGTTCGCTCCGTGCTCTGCCAAATGAACGACACGCTCGACGCGGCCGGCCGGCTCCGCCTCAATCGCTACCCCGGCGGACAGATGTTCGAGATCTGCTGCCACATGATTGACGCGCTGCTGTGGCTGATGGGTGAACCGAAGCGCGTTAGCCCGACGTTGCGGCACTCTGATCCGGTCGACGACGGACTCGAAGACGATGTAATGGCCACGTTCGAGTTCGATCCGGCGCTGGCGGTTGTCAAAAGCAATACGCGCAACGGCGATCGCTATTTTTACGTTTTCGGGGAGAAGGGTTCGATTCAGATTGAAAGCCCGGATCGCCCGAAGTGTCGCCTGGCTTTGAGCGAACCGCACGGTGAATTCGAAGCGGGCATTCACGATGTTCCGATTGGTCCGTCGCCGCGCTACCGGCCCGACATGGATGATCTCGCGGCCGCGATTCGCGAGCGGCGGCAGGTCGAGTACTTTACGCCCGAGCACGATCTCATGGTGCAGCGCACCCTGTTGCGGGCTTGCGGCGTTGAGGTGGAATCAGACTAATACGCTGCAAGGGGAGGTCAATCATGAAACAAGTTCCGCGAAGAGCTTTCCTAAAGGATGCGCTAACCGGCTCGGCTGCGCTGGCGGCGGCTGCCACAAGCGCTCGCAAGGTTCACGCCGCGCCCAACGACCAGATCAACGTTGCTTCGGTCGGCGTTGGCGGCATGGGCACCGCCCACGTCGAACGTTTACTCACACGCCAGGACGTGCGGGTCGCCGCCATCTGCGACATCGACCAAGCCCACCGCGAGCGCGCCGAACAAATGGTCAAGCGGGCGCGCAACTACACGCCGCGGTCGGTCGAGGATTTCCGGCGGCTCCTCGACGATCCGTCGATCGACGCCCTCGTTATCGCGACGCCGCATCATTGGCATTGCCCGATCGCCATCCCCGCCATGCAGGCGGGCAAGGACGTCTACGTCGAGAAGCCCGCAAGCCATGTTTTCCGCGAAGGCCGCCTTCTCATCGACGCCGCCAAAAAGTACAACCGCATCGTTCAGCACGGCACGCAGATGCGGTCGAGCGAAGTGACCAAGAAAGCCGACGAGTTACTGAAGGGCGGCGTTATCGGCGCGGTCAAGATGAGCAAAGCCTGGAACTGCCAGCACCACAACCATCGCCAACCCATCTCAAACGCCCAGGCGCCCGCCGGCGTGAACTACGACATGTGGCTCGGCCCGGCCGCCAAACTCGACTTCAACCAAAACCGCTTCCACGGCAACTGGGCCTGGTACCGCGACTACGGCAACGGGGACATCGGTAACGACGGAATCCACGATCTCGACCTCGCCCGCTGGGGTCTCGGCGTCACCACGCACCCCAATCGCATCACCGCTCACGGCAGCCGCATCGATCTCACCGGGGAACGCGAGTATCCCGACAACATGATGGTGTCGTACCACTACGACGAGGGCAAAGTCCTCACCTATGAAGACCGTGGCTGGACGCCCTACGGCAACTACGGGTTCGATAGCGGCAACGCTTTCTACGGGACCGAGGGCTATATGATCTTTTCTCGCCGAGGCTACTTTCAGGTCTACCTGGGCAAGAAAGACGAAAAAGGCCCGGGCATGAGCGGCGGACCCGGCGGGCACCCCGAGCACATGTACGATTTTATCGACTGCGTGCGCTCGCGCAAGCAGCCCGTCGCCCATGCTGAGGTAGCGCATCTAAGTTGCGGGCTGACGCATCTCGGCGAGATCGCGTACCGTGTTAGACGAGTTCTCGAGTTCGACCCGCAGCGCGAGAAATTTATCGGGGACGCCGAGGCCGACAAGATGCTGACGAAGGAGTATCGCGAGCCGTGGAGCGTGCCGGACCCGGTTTAGCCAATTTGCCTGGTTTACGGTACCCAGACCTGACAGATATCATGCAGGCGGATCAGGCCCAGGCATGTGCCGCTCTCGTCGACAACGGGGATAACGTAAATCTGGGAGGGCCGGTCCTCCATGATTCGCAGTGCCTCGAATAGGCGTGCGTCAGGGCCGATCGTGATCGGATTGGCCGTCATCACTTCAGAGGCTCTGAGCGAGCGGATGTCATCGTGCTCACGCAGAGCGCGGCGCAGGTCGCCGTCGGTGATGAGCCCGGCCAGTCGTTGTTGATCATCCAGGACGCAGGCCGCGCCGAAGGGGTGGCGTGTCATAGCGATCACAACCTGTTTGAGCGAGTCATGCGGTTGAACGACAGCGATCTCCGTGGCGCCATGCATGCCGTCGCTGACTTTAGTCCGAAGACTGCGGCCGAGTTGGCCGCCGGGATGATAGCCGCCGAAATCTTCACTGCTGAAACCGCGCGCGGTCATCAGGGCGACAGCAAGCGCGTGGCCTAGCGCCAGCGCTACAACGGAGCTAGCCGTCGGCACGAGGTTGTGGGGATCAGCTTCGCATTCGACGGATGCGTCGAGCACGACGTCCATCTTCGCGGCTAGCGGCGAAGCCGGATTGCCGATGATGCCGATGAGTTTCGATTCAAACTCGCGCAGGGTCGGCAACAAACGCATCAGCTCCGATGTCGTGCCGCTCTTTGAGACCATCAGGGTGACATCCCCGGGTGCGTAGATGCCGAGGTCGCCGTGAGCGGCTTCGACCGGGTGCAGAAATACTGCCTGCGTCCCCGTACTCAGCAAAGTCGCCGCAATGTTGCGGCTCACGAGCCCGGACTTGCCGACCCCCGTCACCACGACCTTGCCGGGCTCGGCCAGCATCATGTCCACTGCTTGCAGCAGCGTGCCGTCGAGTCGCGTCGAAGCTGACAGGATGGCGCCGGACTCCGTCTCCATCGCGGAGCGCGCCGCATCGAGCCAGACGGATTTGGGGCTAGGGGCTGCCATAGGTTCAGTATCGCCGAGGCAGCCGTCTCGGTAGTTGCTTCGACATCCGCTAAGCGAGGATGTCTTCGATCACCTGTCCGTGGACATCGGTGAGGCTCATGTCGCGGCCGCCGAAGCGAAACGTCAGCCGCTGGTGATCGAGCCCAAGCTGGTGCAGAACAGTTGCGTGAATGTCGTGAATGGACGTTGGGCGGTCGACAACGGAATTGCCGAACTCATCGGTCGTACCGTACGTGACGCCGCGCTTGATGCCGCCTCCGGCGAGAAAGATCGAATAGCCGTTGACGTGGTGATCGCGCCCCGCGTCTTCTTTGATCTTCGGCGTATGCGGCGTGCGGCCCATCTCCCCGGCCCAGATGACGATCGTTGATTCCAGCAGGCCGCGCTGTTTGAGATCGCGGATCAGAGCGCTCACGCCCTGGTCGGTGATCATCGCGTTCTCTTCGTGACGCTCTTTCAGGTGGCTGTGCTGGTCCCAAGGCGAGTTGTTGCTGTGCGTGAGCGGGCAGGTGATTTCGACGAATCGGACGCCGGCTTCGATCAAACGCCGCGCACGCAGACATTGCAGGCTGTAATACTTCTGGTAGTCGTTCGAACTGTCGACTCCGTACATCCTGCGAATCGCGGCGGGTTCGCCGCTGATGTCGGCAAGCTTTGGAATTGCCGTTTGCAAGCGGAAAGCGGTCTCGTAGGTTTCGATGGCGGATTCGATCTTGGCGTCGCCGGTTTGGGTGGCGAAGTCGGTGTCCTGTTCGCGCAGCAGGTCGAGCTTGCGGCGCTGGATCGCAGGCATGTCCGATGGTTTGATGTTATCCATCGCGAGACCCCTGGCCCGCAGCATCGTGGCCCCGTGCGACGCGGGCAGAAACGCGCTATCAAAGTTCTCCCAACCGCCGTTTGGGATCCAGTCGTTGTTCAACAAAACGTAATTCGGCAGGTTGTTGCGTTCGCTGCCAAGGCCATACGACACCCATGACCCGAAGCTCGGCGCGCTGCCGGTGAGGCGTCCGGTGTGCATCAGAAGGGCCTGCTGGCCGTGGAGCGGTTGCAGGCCGACCATCGAGCGTACGACGCACAGCTCATCGGCGACTTCGGCTGCGTGCGGCAGCAGGTCGCTGACCCACAAGCCGCTTTCGCCGCGCCGCTTGAACTCCCAGGGACTGCCCAGCCAGACGCGGTCGGCCGTGGCCTGCGCCTTGACGGAGACGGCCGACTCGCCGATCGTTTCGCCCTGATGTTTGGCAAGGGCGGGCTTGGGGTCGAAGGTGTCGACGTGGCTCGGTCCGCCGTCCATGAAGAACAGGATGACGTTCTTGGCCTTGGCGGGTTGATCGAGGCGCGCCGCCGGATTCGCCGAACCCTCCTGCGCCAGCAGCGAAGACAGCGCCAGCAATCCGAAACCGTTCGAGGCGGTCGAGAGCCATTCGCGGCGTGTCATCGCGCGTCGCCCTCCCCGGTGGCTAGCGAACATACAGAAACTCCTTTGCGTTGAACATCGCGTGCGCCACATCTTTCCAAACAGGTAGCGACCGCATCACGTCGTTCGACGGCCTCTTCTCAGGGACATCTTGATACAGCCCGGCGATATCGTCAACCGCCTTATTCCAACGCGCGAGTTCGCGTGGTTCCGCTTCTCGTCCGAAAGCAAGCCGGAACATCTCAGCGAGGCGTCCTTCGCGTGAGCCGTGGGGTGAGGCGATCAGGCGCTGCGCCCAGATCTCTGCTTGCCGCTCGACGAAGGGGTCGTTCAGCAACGCCAGCGCTTGAGCGGGCACATTGGTGACGTCGCGGGCGCCGGTCGGGATCTTAGGGCTGGGCTGGTTGAAGGTGGCGAGAAACTTAGGCGGCTCCATGATGGTCATCTTGACGTAGACCGAGCGGCGTCCGTCGCCGTCGAGCGGCCCAGAGAAAAGCCGCTTCTCGGGATCTTCGCTCGAGCGGAAAGGATTGATAGTTTGACCGAACACACGCTGATCGAGACGGCCCGAGA
>JAQBUE010000090.1 GCA_027624045.1 Acidobacteriota bacterium | reverse complement strand
CCCGCCAATCCATCCACGCCGATAAAAGTAAAACAGCATCCCGCTCGCCGCCGCCGTCATCACCACTCACACAGCCGGGTAGCCCCACTCCGTCTTCAGCTCGGGCATGTGCTCGAAGTTCATCCCGTAGATGCCCGCGATGAACGTCAAAGGGATAAAGACGCTCGCCATAATCGTCAGCACCTTCATCACTTCATTCGTTCGGTTGCTAAGGGCAGAGAGATAAGTATTGTTTACCGCCCCCGCCAACTCCCGGTACGACTCGATCAATTCTGAGATCTGTAAGCTGTGCTCGAAGACGTCTCGAAGATAGACCTCAACGTCCGGGCCGACCAGTTCGCTCTCCCGCCGCACAAGTGTTCTGAGAGCTTCCCTTTGCGGTGTAATGACCCTCCGCATATGAACGAGGCTCGACCGGATGCGATTCGTCTTGACGAGAGTGATAGGCCCGGAGTAGTCCGCCATGGCCTCGTCTTCCAGCTCATCTAGATAATCGCCAACATCGTCCAGGACACGGTAATAGCTGTCGACGATCGTGTTCAAAATCGAGTAGGCAAGATGGTCGGCGCCCGCGCGGCGAATCGGCCCAAGCTGCGCGTGGATCAAGTCGACCACCGGCTGCAGTCGCGCACCGTGTGACTCCTGAAACGTCAGAACAAAATCCTTACCGAGAAAGAGACTGATCTGCTCCAGCTCGATGTTGCCTCGGCTTCGCTGTGCGGGAGCCCGCATGATCACGAAAACGTAATCGTCATGCCACTCGCACTTGGGCCGCTGGGGAACGTCGGTTACGTCGGCGAGCGTCAACGGGTGCAGCGAGAACACGTTCGCGATTTCCTTCAGTACATCGCGGTTGCCCAGACCCTGCACGTCGATCCACGTCACGCGGCCGGGCTTGAAAGCGTCCTTGAGCTGCCTGGGATCGCCAATCTCCGCCTCCTGAAACTCGCGCTGGTCGTAAGTGAGCGTCCGAATCCGCGGCGGATCGAGTTGCGGCTTGACCTTGAGAGTGCCCGGTTGGACGGCTGCCGGCGGCTGGGGTGAGCGAAACAAGCGCATAGCTCAATGGTACGTCGATCCCGTGGGCGGAACAACCGGCCCAGGCGCAACGGTTAGACATCCGCTGCCCCCACCCATCGCCTGGGAAATGATGAGATCGCGGGCCCTGTGTGAGGCCGCTCCGAGGATTGAGACCCAACCGTAAGTCTCTGACGGTGCGCGCTCCCTTTCTGCTCCCGCCCGCTTGTATTCGGCGAGAGATGGTTGTTAGGATTGAGCCAGTAGTTGAAAGAGCCGCAATCCATTCAGCGAGGCCGAGGCAATGACGAAACCCTTCGAATTTCGTATTTCAGGGAAGAAACTGATCACCGCTGTGCTTGTCACGGTGGTGCCGATCAGCATCGCCGCGCTCTACGCGTCCACCGAGGCGGGCAAGTCGGCCGAGCGCGCGGCGGGCAGGCATATCGAAACCGTCGCCAAGGCGGTCGCTGTCCAGGTGAGTCACCGTATTCACGAAAAGGTCGTCGAGGCGGCTCTGATGGCCTCCGACGCCGCCGTCCACCAACTGGTAAGAGCCTCAAACCTGCAGTACCAGCGTGTCCCCGACGACGTCATTCTTGAGAGGCTGATGGCCAAGGACAAGATCTGGAACACACCCGGGGGCCGGGAGTTGGTGCAACAGACGATGTCCAATCCGGCGTCGGAAGCGTTGCGCCGCAAGATGACCGTCGATCCAAGCTTCTTGCGGATCACCGTTACCGACTGGAAGGGGGCGACGGTCGCCGCAAGCCACAAGACACTCGACTACTACCAGGCGGACGAGGAATATTGGAAAGACATCTACTTCTATGGACGCGGCGTCGTAAGCATCACGGACGTGCTCTATGACGATGCGACGAGGCAAAATTATATTGGCGTCGGCGTTCCTGTTGTCGACGAGAGCAACACGATCATCGGCACCTTGGACGCCCTGGTGGATATTTCCTCGCTGTCATCCCTTGCGAGTCGAAGCGACCTGGGCGCCGGGGGAGTGGTTGCCTTGGCGAAGGGCGACGGGACCCTCATCGCAAGTTCTGAAACGCTGGCGGTCAGCGACCAGACAAGGTCGCTGGAGGTGGATGCGTTCTTGGACGCAAGCGACAGCTTCCAGGGTCGGGCCGCGGGACATTTCGGGGCGACCTTTCCGAACGGCCGCGAAGCGTTCGTTGCCTTCGCCCGCACAGGTTTGCGGGAGCAATACAAACGGCTTGATTGGATAGTGGTCGCAGCCGAGGACACCTTGGAAACGGCTTTGTCCGGCGTTCAGGTGTTGATCATGGGAATCGCGCTGCTATCACTTGCCTGTGTGGTCTTCCTCATCGTCTACCTTGCCCTACACCAGCAGAGTGAGATTGAAGAAGTCGAAGAGCGAATGGGAGAATCATTGAAACAGGCTTGATACGGCTTCCGACACGGCTCCGTTTAGGCTTACGAGCGGGTTGAGTCCTTCCGCCAACCGCCGCGGCGGCGCACAGTGGCATACACTTGAGTGTCAGCCCTCTCGCCTTATGCAGACTCCGCACTGGTTGCGTTCCTACCGGGGCGTGCTCATCTCCCCGGACCCGGAGCGCTCAAAAGCAAACATCCCACTGCTCCAGGCGCTGCCTGAGTTATTCGAAACAGGTTCCGCCGCCGACGGCGCGCATGACGCCCATACGATCCTTCTGGTCGACTATGAGCAGGACGCCGGCGCCGTCGCACGAATCAAACAATAGCTCGACGAGGACGAGGAAGCCGTCGTCCTATGCTTCGGCAATCCTAGCGACGAAGGCTGGCGCGAGGAGGCGCTGTCGGCAGGGGCGTTGGCGTGCTTCTCGCGCGATACGCCTCTCGTCGATCAGATCTGCCTGCTGCGCGTCGCCGTGCGCCATATCAGCCTGCTGGCGGATCTCGATCACATCCGCGAGGAAAGCAACCGCATCTGCCAGGCGCTCCTCGAGTGTTTCGGCGGGGCAAATGAGTCCCTCGTCCACGCGCGGGGCGACGCCGAACAGATCCGCAGCGACCTGGAAAAGGTCCGGGAACGCATCCTGCGGGCCTTTATTTAGCCGGGGCCGCGCTCAGCCGCCGGGGATTTGGGCGAGAGCGCCAGATTCGGAAACATGTAACAGATCGCGCCATCCAGCTATCCTAGAGTGCAGAAAATAACGCACACACACCCCTTGTCAGACCATTTCAGTTCCATCAAGGAGAAGACTTACACATGACAAGAAGCAAAACGATCCTGCTGACAAGCCTCGTTCTCTGTTTGACCCTGCTGACCGTGTCGGCCGTCGCGGCCCAGGGCACACTCCGCACGCGTGTCGACCCGAGGGTCGCCGGTGTGTTCATCAACGGCAAGTACTACGGCACAGCCGCCATGTTCAGCCATCATCAAGCGGCAATCAAGCTGGAAGAAGGCAACTACAAGGTCAAGCTCGTCGATCCGATGCATGAAGATTTGATGATCGATGTCGGCGTCACGGCCGGTCAGGAAACCACGATTCGCCAACAGATGAAGTCGCTGGATCTGCCGCCCCGCAAGAATCTCGGTGAATTGGAAACCGAGAATTGGGGCAACGCGGCGCTTTATTTGAACGGCAAGTACTACGCCAACTCAGCCGAACTCGACAACCCGGCTTATTCGCTGCTCATCGATGCGGGCACCTACGATTTGAAGCTCGTGCCGGTTGACGGCAGCGCCGGGCGCGAGGGCAAGATCACGATCAACGCCAAAGAGACCCTCGTCCTGTCGAAGGGCAAGGCCGACGCACAGCGCAAATAAGCCGCGCCGCTTCTGAATTTCCGTCTGCTCGGGCCGCTTCCGGCGGCTCGGGCAACGGCTCGTCCCCCGCCTGCATTCTCAACGACGTCGCGAAGCGAAGCGCGAACTAGATTTAGTGGCCTTTGATGCCGCAGATCACGTCGGCCTCGCCTTTCTCCGCAATCGCCTGATCGAAGAGCTTGATGATCTTATCCCGCCGCGCCAGGACTGCGTTGATCTCGCTGTCCCGCAGTACGGACCCTAGTTTCGTGCTCAGTGTTTGGGCCGTCAGCGACTTGAGGCCATCGTAGACACGGCGGTCGATCCGCGTCAGATTCTTCGGCGTGCGGAGGTCCTTCGCTGTGCGAAATGCACGAGAGAAGTCAACAAGCCGGACCTGCCAATCAGTGGTGATGAGCACGTTTCCGAGGTTCGCATCCGTGTTATAAGCCAGCTCGTTGAAGACACGTGCATTGCGCATCTGATCGTTCCAATCGGCGTGATTCGGCGGCTCAATCTTCTTTTGGAAGCGATCCTTCTCCATCATCTGGACACTGTCCACCCACCAGGTCACCGAAGCACCTTTGCGATCCACCTCACGCTCCACCGACACGGGCACCATCCTCAGGTTGATGAGGCGATCGAGGCGGTACGCCGCAATGTTGTATTTGTAGCTATCCCGGAAATTCGCCTCGACTCTGCTGCCCGTGTTGTAGAGCGGCTTGTAAATATCAATGTCTTGAACGTGCGCATCGTGAGTGATACGTCCGTCGGAGAGCTTCGCCCTGGCGCTGCCCGTCGTGCCGGTCTTGAGCTGCTTCTGTTCGAGGATCTCGGCGCTCAGCAGGAACTGCTCCTTCTGTTCGTCGCCGAGCTGAGCGGCTGCGTCCTGCGCCTCGGCCGGCCAGGCGTATGCCGGTGCGGTGAGAAACGAAGCAATACTGCCGGATACTCCTATACAGAATCGTCGGCGATGCACTCTATCTGCTTCCTTCTTTCGAGACTCGTTGGCTCAAGTATGCTGGCTCAAGTATAACTCCGAATAGCGGACCGACTGTGGGCCACGGACTTGGTATCCGGTGACTGTGGCTCCGGGGGAGCGGGTGGAGGGCTGTTCAGCGCCGTTGCTGGCGCCTGGGCGTTAGCGCGCGGCGGCCATCTCCGGTAAAATGCTTTGCCATGAAGACATGGTTTTACGTTGTGCTGGCGGGGCTGGTTGCGGCGCCGGGTTTTGCTCAGTCTGCGAGCGAGGCGATTCGCGGATTTACGGCCGAGGGCGCCAAAACCCAGCGAGCGCTGGAAGCGAAAATGGGGGCCGTTCCGCGCGCGGAGAACGTGCGCGAGTACATCCGTGTGATGTCGGAAGAGCCGCACCATACCGGCAGCAAGGCGAGCGAAGACGTCGCCCACTATGTGCTCGACAAGTTCAAGTCTTGGGGGCTCGATGCTGAGTTTCACAAGTTCGAGGGCTTGATGCCGACGCCGCGCGAACGGCATCTGAAATTGCTTGAGCCGGAAAGCTACGTCGCGACACTCAAAGAGCCGGCCATTCCCGAGGACAAGGACTCGTCGGACGAAGGGCAGCTCCCCACGTACAACGCGTATTCGCCCGATGGGGATGTGACGGCGCAAATCGTCTACGTCAACTACGGCATGCCGGACGATTACGAGAAGCTCGACAAATTGGGGATCGACGTCAAAGGGAAGATCGTGCTGGCGCGCTACCAAGGGGGTTGGCGCGGCATCAAACCGAAGGTCGCCGCCGAGCACGGCGCCATCGGTTGCATCATCTATTCCGATCCGCGCGACGACGGCTACTTTCAGGGCGACCCTTATCCCGGTGGCCCTTTCCGCTCGAAGTGGAGCGTGCAGCGAGGCAGCACGATGGATATGCCGATTCATCCCGGCGACCCGCTGACGCCCGGTTGGGGTTCGGAGCCCGGTGGGCGGCGGCTTAAGATTTCCGAGGCCAAGACGCTGCCGACGATCCCCGTACTGCCGATTTCCTGGGGCGACGCGCTGCCAATTCTCCGCAACATCGGCGGTCCGGTCGCGCCGGAGAACTGGCGCGGGTCGCTGCCGCTGACGTATCACGTCGGGCCCGGTCCGGCGAAGGTTCATCTCAAGGTGGCGTTTAATTGGACGATCCCGACGGGCTACAACGTGATCGCGAAGATTCCCGGCAGCGAGTATCCGGATGAGTGGATCATGTACGGCAATCACCACGACGGCTGGGTGAATGGCGCGATGGACCCGGTGAGTGGCAACGCGGCGCTGATGGAAACGGCGCGCACGCTTGCGGAGATGGTCAAACAAGGTTGGCGGCCGAAGCGAACGATCATCTTCGCGAGCTGGGACGCCGAGGAATGGGGCCTGATCGGCTCGACCGAATGGGGCGAGAAGTACGCGGACGAGATCCGCGCGAAGACGGTGGCGTATTTCAATACGGACAGCAACCGGGCCGGGACCCTGTCGTTCGCGGGTTCGCACACGCTGGAGCGCTTTCTGAACGAAGTGGCGAAGTCGATCACGGATCCGAATTCGGGGCGCGACGCCTGGACGGTGATGAAAGAGAAGGCGGTCGAGGAAGCGGGCGAGGACGACAACAAGAAGAAAGAGCTGGATACGCGGCGTGATCTGCGGATCGGTGCGCTGGGTTCGGGGTCGGACTATACGGTGTTCCTCGATCACTTGGCGGTGGCTTCGGTGAACACGGCGTTTCGCGATGATGTTTTCGGCACCTATCACTCGATTTACGATTCGTTTGACTGGTATGAGAAGTTCGGGGACCCGCAGTTCGCGTATGGCCGGGCGATGGCGGAAGTTCACGCCATAGCGTTGACGCGGATGGCGGACGCGCAAGTGCTGCCATTCGAGTTTACGAACTTCGCGGATACGATCGGTGTGTATCTCAAAGAACTGGATGAACTGCTCAAGAAGAAGCGCAAGAAGGACGCCTCGATTACACTCGACCTGAAGCCGTTGCAAGGTGGTCTGGACGAGATTACGAAAGCGGCCGAAGCGTATGAGAAGGCGTTCGAGCAGTCGCTCAGCGGTGGCGGGGCGCAGGGCGATTTTTCGAAAGCAAACGCGGTGCTGCGGCAAGTGGAGCAGGCGATGCGGCTCGATAACGGCCTGCCCGGGAAGCGTGAGTGGTTCAAGCACTCGCTCTATGCGCCGGGCTTTTACACAGGCTATGGAGTGAAGACGATCCCCGGCGTGCGCGAGTCGATCGAGCAGGATGATTGGGCGACGGCGCGAACGCAGGTCGGCGTCGTGCGAGGTGTGTTTGACAAGGTGGCGGCGCGAATTCGCGAGGCGGAGAAGGCCTTGCGGGCGGCGATGTAGGCGGGATCAACCATGAAATATTGGCTTGGGCTCGACATTGGAACCGGCGGCTCGCGGGCGTTGCTCGTCGACGAGGACGGACTTGTCGCCGGCGGCGTCACAGCGCCGCACGAAGACATGCGAATGCCCAAGCCGCTGTGGGCTGAGCAGTATCCGGAAAACTGGTGGCGCGCCGCACAGCAGGCGATTCGGGGCGTCTTGCAGGAAACCGGCGTTGGGTCGGACAACGTTGCCGCTGTCGGTTTGTCGGGCCAGATGCACGGCCTGGTTCTACTCGATCAAAACGACGAAGTGCTCCGTCCAGCGATCATTTGGTGCGATCAACGCTGCCAGGATCAGGTTGACTGGATCAATGCAACGGCCGGAGCCGAGATGGTCCTCGAACAGACGGCGAATCCGATGCTAACAGGGTTCACGGCGCCGAAGCTGCTGTGGGTGCGCGATCACGAGCCGGGCGTCTACGAGAAAGTGCGCCATGTTCTGTTGCCGAAGGATTACATCCGGTTCCGGCTAACCGGCGAGTTCGCGGGGGATGTTTCCGACTCCTCGGGGACGGCGCTGTTCGATGTAGTAAAGCGGCGCTGGGCCGGCCCCCTGATCGAGAAGCTTGGAATCGAGCGATCGATACTGCCCGCGGTTTTCGAAAGCACGGAAGTGACGGGAGTAATCAGCGACTCCGCATCCGAACGCACGGGTTTGAACGCTGGTACGCCCGTCGTGGCTGGTGCGGGGGATCAGGCGGCAAGCGCGGTAGGTAACGGCATCGTCGAGCCGGGATTGGTATCGCTGACGATCGGTACGTCGGGAGTCGTTTTCTCGCAGCTGGATGAAGTCGGGTACGACCCGCGAGGGCGAGTCCACACGTTTTGTCACGCCGTGCCCGGCAAGTGGCACGTGATGGGCGTGACGCAGGGCGCGGGGCTGAGCCTGCAATGGTTTCGGAATCAGTTGGCTGGCGACCTCGTGGCTGAGGCGGGCCGCCGCGGGGTCGATCCCTACGAGTTGCTCACCGAGGAGGCCGCCGAAGCG
Source organism: Acidobacteriota bacterium (assembly GCA_027624045.1). Classification (GTDB taxonomy): domain Bacteria; phylum Acidobacteriota; class Terriglobia; order Bryobacterales; family UBA6623; genus JAPPLB01. The sequence goes on along the minus strand of JAQBUE010000090.1, from coordinate 12,548 downwards.
CCGGCGGGGAGCGAAGGCCTATTCTGGCTGCCCTACCTGATGGGCGAGCGGACTCCGCATCTTGATGCTCAGGCGCGGGGCGGCTGGATCGGGCTGACGGCCAGACATACGCGCGCGCACATGGCTCGATCGGTCGTCGAGGGAGTCTCGTACAGCCTGAAAGATTGTCTTGAGATCGTCAAGTCGCTCGGCGTCGACGCGACCCAGGTACGCGCTTCCGGCGGCGGCGCGCGAAGTGTGTTTTGGCGGCGGGTGTTGGCAGCGACGTTGGATGTGCCGATCGTGACACTCGAGAGTCAGGAAGGTTCCGCTTACGGAGCGGCTGTACTGGCGATGGTGGGCAGCGGCGGATTCGGATCGGTCGAGGAGGCTTGCCGCACCGTGATCCAGGAAAGCAGTCGCGTCGAGCCCGATGCGGATTGGCGGACGCGCTACGCCGAGGGCTACAAGATGTTTCAGAATCTCTACCCGGCGTTGCGGCCTTTGTTTCCGGGAATGGCGGCGGGCAGTTAGTGGACGGAAGCCGCGGCCGAGGACTCGAGGTCAATGCCGAAGCGTCTCATCTCGTCTTCGTAGTAGCGGCGGTAGAGTAGCGTCCACTCCTCGCTGCCTTCGGGAATGTCGCGCTTCTGGCTGCGGATTTTCTCTTGGGCGAGCTGGTCGATCGTCTCTTCCTTGGTGAGGATCTCGCGCATCTCGTGCAGTATCTGAAGCCGCACCTCGTTCCAAGGCTTCTTCACGCGAACGCCTGAGACGCGTGGCAGCTTGGCGGCCAACTTGTGTGACAGTTCCGTGACTTTGTCGCGAGCGAGTTTCATGCCCTCGTTCTCGCCGTGAGGCTGTGCCGAAACGACCTTGCGCTCGGCCAGAATGTTGCGCTTCACCTTCCGGAACATCTCCTGGTAGGGAATGCGCTCCTGCCTGAGGAAGTCGGTGTACTGGTTGAGAAGTTCACGCGCTTCGGCGTTGATCTCGTCTTCGAGGCTCAACTCGTCAATGAGAGCTTCCTCGAAAGCCTGCTGGACGACGTCTCCACTCGGTGCTGAAATGGCGTCTTGAGTGAGCCGATGGGCGATTTCGCGCGCCATGTAGGTGATGAATGTTCTTGGAAGTAGCATGTTACTTACGGGCAGACCTCGTTGGCGGGAAACCCAGCCAGCCTCGCTTCAGGGTAGCAGAGACGGGTTTCAACCTTCAGCGGCGGCGGGCACGGAAAAATCCCAGACGCGGATATTCTCTTCACCGGGCGTGTATTCGATGACCGCGTACTCACCGGGCGGAAGCGGCTCGACGGACCACAGTTTGTAGACCGCCGGCGCCAATTGCTGACGGAAAATCTCGACGGTTTCCTGCGTCTCAAAGATTTCCTTCGTTTTCGGAACCCTTTGGATCACCTGGACTTCCCGGCTTTTCTTCTTGGGCTTGAGCCGAAAGAAGTCGATGCGCGACATCTTTTCGAGGCGCATATAGAACATGGGCTGGCCTGGTTTGACGACAAACGCCGAGCGAGGACCGTCGACTTTCAAGGTTGTTTCCTCGGCCGTCGGGAGGGGAGAGAGTACGCGCAGGATGGTCGCCGTTTTGCTGTTGTCGATGATCAGCTCAGCCTGCTGAACAGGAACGATCGCGTCACCGGCGACGTAGTAGACGCCATCCTCGAGCGGCACCTGGTGGAGTTCGACGCGCGCCCTGCTCTCGGCCTCACGCAGCACCTGTTCCTGCTCGCGGCGGACGCTGAGGTCGGCTTCTTTGCGTTCATATTCGCGCTGGGTGCGCTTGAGATCGACCAGATCAGCCGGGATTTCCTCCCAGGCGCTGCGCTCGACACTGTAGTAGCGGACGCGGTCGCCGTCGACGGCGTATTCGCTGACGAGTAGATCTCCGCCGCCCTGCAGGTAGAGCTTGATGCGCGCGCCGTTGAGAGGCGTGAGCAGAACGAGGGCGATGACGAAAGTGCGGAACAACATCGCGGCGTGCGGTTTGGAACCCTATTCATAGTAACGCGGCTGTTGTTGGGCTCGTTGCTAAAATAGTGCGCTTATGTCGCCGGCGACACATGCCGTTGTGGGCGCGGCGATCGCGGGCGCGACGCCTCGCATCTGGTTGGCGATTCCACTCGCCTTCGCTTCGCATTTTGTGTGCGACGCTATTTACCATTTCGAGGCCTTCTATCCGCTTTCGCGAGCCCTGGGGACGACCTACAACGGCGCGTTCGCCGCCGCCGCGGTTGTGATGGCCGTGCTGCTGCTGCCTGTGTTGTGGCTGCTCAACCGGGGCGGCCGAGGTCTTGGTGCCTTGTACGTTTACTCGGCTGGAACATGCGCTGTTCTGGTATTCGATGATTGGCGCGTTCGGGCCGCCCTAACCTTTCTGATCGCCGGACTATTCTTGCTTGCCGGGCGCGAGGTTCGGTTAGCCCGCTGGATAATCGGAGCGCTGGCGGCGCAACTGCCCGATCTGATTCGCGAGGGTATCGGGCCGCTCAATCGATTTCACATTTTCATGCACTACGACGGCAGCCGGGATCTGGGTCAGATCTTCTACTCCTTGGTTCAGGGCGAACCAGGCTTGCACACGAATGTGCGTTTCGAGAATCCGTATTACCTGACCGGCTATGCAGGGGAGGTCTTGATCGAAGTAGTGATTGTGGTGGGCTTGCTGTACTATTTGCGGCGGCCCCCCCGACTTTCGAAATAGGCGGGCTACGTCCCGAGTTCTTGGAGAGCGGCTTCGAGTTCACTGCGCGCGTGGGAGTCGCCCGAGCGGTTGGCCAACTCGATCCCTTGGCGGTAAGTATCGGCAGCCTGTGGAGAACGGCCCAGTTTTTCCAACGTTTTGCCGGCGTGATAGTAAGCCGCCTGATAGTCAGGGTTGATCTCGATAATCTTGCTGAACTGCGCGACGGCATTTTCGTCGTCACCGCGCTTCACATACTCCTGCGCGATGCCGTAACGAGAGAAGCAGTCGTTGGGGTTCGCGTCCACGAACTGCTGCAGGATTTCGAGTCTGTCGCCGGGCATACAACTCCTTCGTTTCGCGGGCGCTGGTTGTGACCCGTCGGGAAGACCATTACTATAACAATCGACCCACGCCTCCTAGCTGTGGGAATGATCGGATGGCCTGCCCTTACTTTTCGCCGACAGAACCGCTCACGGATACAGCACCGATGGGGCGCGTGCGCCCGCCACTGGGCGTGCTCTACCGGGGCGTGTGCCGCGCCGACTCAGATCAGGCCACGGCGCCGCGGCAGGACTTGCTGGAACACGGCTGCAACTTCGGGTATGCGAGGGCGCTTTGCGATCGTTTGCCCCAAGATGCGGGACCCGATGCCGTGCGCTTCTCTATTACCTCGGATGACGGACGCTGCGTGCGGGTCTGGTTTACGATCGAGAAGGGACACCTGCCCGACTCGCATGGGCGGCTGGTGTACGATCGGGAAGCTGCCGATTGGGAAGGAATCGAGGCCCGCACGCTACTCCACGAGCAGGCGCAAGCCTACCTGAACAGTTATCTGAATGCTAAGGGCGGCCCGGCGGTCGCGTGACGCACCATGAGGGGCTGTGAAAAAATGGGGGCTGTGCCAAGCGCCGACCACAAAACCCCTTTTATTTACTTCAGCCACAAGCGGCGCGCGGCGGACTGTCCCCGAGTTTTTCACAGCCCCTGAGAGAGCGGAAACGAGAATCCATGGAAGGAAAAACTGTCAACGAATCCTATTCGGAGCTTTCCGAACTCGCGCTCCCCAACGATGCCAATGGTTTGAATACGTTGCTCGGTGGAAAGATCATGCATCTGGTCGATATTGCGGGCGCGATTGCGGCCGCGCGGCACAGCCGTTGTTTCTGCGTAACAGCGGCTTTCGACCATATGGACTTTCGCGAGCCCGTGTATATCGGCAACCTGCTGGTGCTGCGCGCGGCGGTCAACCGTGTGTTTAGGACATCGATGGAGGTGGGGGTGAAGGTCTTCGCGGAAGACCTGCGGGCGGCTAACGTCCGCCACGTGGCCTCGGCTTACCTGACCTTCGTCGCCGTGGGCGCAAACCGGGAAGCCCTCCCTGTGCCGCCCGTGATACCCGAAAGTGATGTTGAGAAACGGCGCTATGAGGAAGCGGCTGAGCGGCGCGCCTACCGGTTGGCAAGACGAGACCGAAGTTAATCTAGGCGGAGCCTTCCCGCAACGACCCAAGAATCCCTGCCACAACCTGATCGGCTGTCTTGCCCTCGGCGTGGGCGTCGAAATTCAGGATGATGCGATGCCGCAGGGCCGGCAGAGCGAGTTCACGGATGTCGCCGATGCTGACGTTGAGGCGGCCCCGCATCAGGGCGCGCACGCGGCCGGCCTGCATCAGAGCTTGCGCGCCCCGAGGCGAGCTGCCGTAGCGGATATACTTCTTAGCCAGCTCGTGTGCCTCTTCCTGCTCGGGCTGTGTCGCAAGGATCAACCGAATCGCAAAGTCCCGCACATGCGGCGCGACCAAAACCTCGTGGGCCGCGCGGCGAACGTCAAGCACCTGCTCTTGATTGATCACCTGATGGACAGTCGGTGTGGTGGCAGCCATTGTGCGGTCGACAATCTCTTCCATCTCCGCTTTCGTTGGGTAGCCGACGATCAGTTTCAGCAGGAAGCGATCGAGCTGGGCCTCCGGCAGCGGGTAAGTCCCTTCCATCTCCAGCGGATTCTGCGTTGCCATCACGAGAAACGGATCTTCCAGCCGATAGGTCGTCGTGCCGGTCGTCACAGTGCGCTCTTGCATGGCCTCAAGCAGCGCTGACTGTGTGCGCGGAGTCGCACGGTTGATCTCATCCGCCAGTACAAGGTGCGCGAAGATCGGCCCGCGTTGAAACCGCAGTTCTTTAGAGCCCACCGAATCCGTCTCCAGGATCATGCTCCCGATGATGTCCGCCGGCATCAGATCGGGCGTGAACTGGATCCGGGAGTAGTCGAGATGCATGGTGCCCCCGAGGGTTCGCAGGATGGTCGTCTTGCCGAGCCCAGGCACACCTTCGAGCAGGACATGCCCCCCCGATACAAGCGCGATGATGACGCCTTCGACGACCGCGTCGTGTCCGACGATGACCTTTCCGATCTCGTCGCGCACGAGTTTGATCTGATCGGTAACTACTTGAAGGAATTGTTCGCTAGCAACCATTAGTTTTCGCTCTTCTGTCGCAACGCCTCGAAGTACTTCTGTACGTACTGACGATAGGCGAAAGGAATTTCGTCTCGGCTTACCTGCCCCCCGAGATCGCGGTGTCCGGCGGATGTGGGCGTATAAGGTGTCTGTAACTGTTGGGGAGCGGCCTGTGTTTCGATCAGCACCTCGCCCGACATGTCCTCTGCTCTCTGCTGATACAGCTCGCTCAATTCGCCCATCGCCGCGAGCTGCGCCGACTCGGCGAGGTTCTTGCTGCCATCATTGCTGCCGGCCGAGGAAGACGTCGCGCCCTCGGGCGGAGCGCCTGAGCTCTCGCTTCCCGATTCACCCTGCGTGAGTTCCTGAGGAGCCTCCGGCGCCGCTCCACCGGAACCCTCGCTTTCGCTTGCGCTTTCACCGGCCTGTGAGGCTTCGCCGGCTGCTTCCTGTCCAGTCGGTGTGCCTTCCGCGGGCGAGGACTGCCCTGAGTCTTGATCGGGCGGCTGGCCGGGCTCCGAGCCCGACGGCGGGTCCATCTTCATGCTCGAAAGCATGTTCTTGAAAGCGTCCTGCAATCGCGACAGCAAATCATTCGACTCTTCGCTTGGGGCGCCATCTTCGGGCTTTCCCTGATCGGCGCCGGGCTCGCCTTCCGAGCCGGAGGAGACGTCTTTCGCCTCCGCTTGACCTTCCCCTTGGTCCGCGCCTTCCGTGGCTCCCGTTGCTAACTCGTCGCCGAACTCGCTGTCGACCGAGAGCCCCTCGACCTCGGGTAAGCCAGCGTCCGCATCGCCAACAGCATCGCCGGTTGGCGCGCCCTCGGCGGGCATGGCCACGGGCTCGCTCTCAAGCGGCGCGGGTGGCTCTTCCAAACGGCTGTCCTTACGAAGGGACTGAGCGGGCTCGTCGCCCTTCCCAGGGACCCGCGCTAGCTCGTCGCGGCGTAACTCATCTCCCTCAGGTGCCGCAAAAAGCGAGGTCAGCGCCAAGGGAGCGAGCGGCGGCTTCAGCGACAGGTTCGACTGCGTGCCATAGCGCACTCCCAGCAGCGCAGCCAATGCCAATACGACGGCGCCGAGGGCATATGTGCTCCTCGAAAGCTCGAAAGGAATGGCACGTCTCAGATCACCGGCTAACGCCAGCGGCACCGCCTTCTCGTTCTGATACGGCGTCAGTGGTCCGGCTTCCGCCGGGTGGCTCGCGAAGTAGTACGCGGTGGAGATCTGATCCTCGGCTTGCCAGGCCGCATCAATCCTTTGCGCGACGCCGTAAGGCGAGGGCTGCTGCCGCAACCAACGGTAGACTCCCAGGCCAAGCCCCGCAAGTAAGAAAACCAGCAGTAATCCAGCCGGAAGCAGTTCCGTGCCCATCGCCGCCAGCGCTAAGGGCCCCAGCAGCGCGATCGTGAGCGCAAGGGTTGCCTCGCGCAGGGTTATCTGACCGCGCGCTCTCTTGCGCGCGGTCTCAACCACATCCAGCAGTGTTGCGGAGTTTGCCATCAGCCGAAAATAAGCCCCTATTATACGGTTGTGATTCTAAACGTCGCGACTGTAAAGGTTGCGCCGCCGTGGGATCATCGCGCGCTGCCCAACCGCTCGCCCAACCGCGCGTCGAATCGGGCCGAAGGACTTGGGTACGCCATCGGTGCCGCCACCCTTCGTTCGATCCATCCGCGGCGGACCTCTTTCTGCCTGGGTGACGCTGCTGGATCCTCCACAATTCGGTAGCTCACCGTGTCTCCCGCCAGGGGCCGGACCTTCAATTGACGCGGATGTCCGTCACGGTCAACCTCAACCGTGAACTGCCCGGGCGTACTCCCTAACATCTTCACCGCTTCCGGCAGGGGGAGCCTGAGGGAGGTGCCGTCCAAGGCCACCAACCGGTCTCCGGCCTCAAATCCAGCTCGCGCCGCGACTCCATGCGCCTCGACCGACCGAACCGTCGGCCGATCGTGTTTGTCCGCCGTCAATGTCATGCCCAACTTCACTTTGCTGCGATGAGCGGTTTCCAAACGGTAGCCGGCAAATGCCAAATATCGGTCCCAACGAAACGGGCCTGGGGCTCGAAGCCACTCCGCGAACTCCTCCGTGAGGTCTCTTCCGGCCGACTCACTGGCGAGCCGCTCAATGGCGGAAGCATCCTTGAAGAAGCGTCCGCGTTGGGCATACTGCTGGTTGAGAACCCTCATCACATCATCAAGGCTTCGCTCGTTTGCGCTGTAATGGCGAATCGTCAAATCCATCAGGTGTCCAATAATCTCGCCTGAAAGGTAGTAGGAAACACTCCGATTGGGACGCTGATAATCCGTGTACCGCTCGAGCCAGGTCTCGATGCTGGACTCTTCGACGGTCTGTACGCGGCTGGCGGGACGCTTCTCGTATTCGGTGATGAGCTGGGTTACGTGATCCAGAAAACGGGACTCGTCGCTGAGGCCGCTCTTCAAAAGGATGTACTGAGCATAGGCCGACGTCACGCCTTCGCAGAACCAGAGCGTTGGCGTAACGTTCGGTTGCGTGAAATCGATCGGCTCCAGTGATGCGGGCCGAATCCGCTTCACGTTCCAGGCATGAAACAGCTCATGTGCCGTGAGTACATCCAGTTCACACGGTCCGCAGGAAGACGGCAAGTGGATGCTCGTTCCGTTGCGATACTCCATGCCTCCCGCCGGACCCTCGATGAAGTGGTAAACGAACAGGTAGGCAGGGAAGGGCACATCACCCATGATCTCGCTTGCCGCTGATATCACTTTCCGCGCCACCTCCGACAATTCCCGCCCGTCGTACTTGGTCTGATCGCCGTGGGACACGATTCGTATCGGCCGCCCCGAGAAGGTGAATGTGGTTTCATTGAAATCCGCCAGCAAGACCGGCGTGTCGATCAACTCGTCATAGCTAGCCGCGCGATAACGTCCGCCCTGCGACTCCAGCGTGAGCGCAACCCACCACGGCCGAGGCTTATGACGAAAGCGCAGCGAGAACGGCCCCCTCCGCTGCTCCACCGGATAGATGAGAATCTGCCCCAGATTCAACGACGCGTAATCCGCCCCGGCATAAGAATCAAACGGGCCAGGGCGATTTACCACCACCTCATATCGCACACGCACGTCATCGCCGGGCTTCGCTTCCAGTTCCCAACGCGACGGCTGCACTTTCCTGGCGTCGATTGGCCGGCCACTTTCATCCTCAGCGGCGAACCCCTCCACGAACTGCACGAAGTCCCGCACCTGGTAGGTGGCGTTCCAAACCGGCATCTGCAACTCGCAACCGCCGTGCTCACAGGTCGTGTGCATCTCAACATGCAGCCGCCCCGACGCGGCGTCCGCAAGATCCACTTCGTACCGTGTTTCGCCGTGAAGAGGGAGAACCGCCAGGGCGAGCAACAGCCAAGCAGACGTCGCGACGCAGGCCCTGCTCAGGAACGTCCGCGGCCCGAAGGACGGAGCAGAGCGAGGATGTCCGTAGCGTGGCAAGAGAAAATAGAGCCCCTACTGCGGGAACCCTGTTGAATCGATGCCCGGGATCAATCGAAGCGCGTTCTTGTAATACAGCTTCTTCAGAACGTCGTCCGGAAGGCCGAGCCCATACATCTGCCAGTGAGCGTGATAGTGGCGGTAGTAGTCGAAGTACTCATCACGAGTTTCGAATACTCGCCAATAGTACGGAAACTCCGTGGCCCGGTAAGTGTCTTTGCCGAATAGGATGCGGTCTTGATACTTGATGAAGAACTTCTGGCCCGTGAACGGTTGCCGTCCCAACTCCGCCAGAATAGCTCCCGTCTCGGTGTAGAAGTTCGGATACTTGTCCATCAGCGCGCCCAGTCTTCCCAGGTCATTCGCGTGCCAGCCGAAGTGGGCAATGATGAAGTTGACTTGCGGATGCGCGGCTACGACGTGATCGCGCTCCGCCATCAGCGTTTCAAAGGGAGGGAAGCGGTCCGGAGCACGAAGACGGTTGGGATGGAGCTTCAGCTCCAGCCAGCGCTCGTTGAATTGGTCGTGTGGCTTGAAGAACTCCGCCGGCTCCGCGACGTGAATCAGCACCGGAATCTTCAGCCGCGCGCAAGCTTGCCATACAGGTTCCAGCGACGGCTCATCGACCGGAACGCGCTTGCCCTGCTGGTCTTTTACGGTGAGCCCGAAATTCTTGAAAAGCTTCAATCCCTGCGCGCCGTTCTTGACGTCCTGCTCCAGTTGCGCCGCCGCCCGCTCTCCCCAGCCCGGGCTGCCGATCCCTTCGAAATTGAGATTGGCGAATACAGCGAAGCGCGACGGCCGTCGCCCTGTAAAGTTCTCGACCGCTGTTTTCAGCTTCTCGCCGAATCCGCCGCTGAGATTCACCAGGACGCGAAGATTGAGATCGTCCATCTCGCCCACGATCTCGTCAAGCCGTTCGGCTGTCGTACTGGAGCGGTGGTGGCTATGTACGTCGATCACCGGGAACTTCGCCCGCGGCACCGGATGCTGTTCGACCACCAGCGTTGAACGCGGCTTCCATTCCTCGATCGTCAGAGATTGCCCGTCGGCCGCGAGGCTCAGCCACGCACCCAGCATCAGAAGACAAACCAAGCTCAGCGCCAACGCCCGCAATCGATCACTAATCATCGCCACCCCTTAGGTTCCACTATAGAACGCCCCTCAGCGTCCTGGAAAGAAAATCCCGCCAGATCCCGCCGTGCATCGACTCGCGGTCGGTTCCTCTTAGGCCCGGCTAGGCGCGCTGGAAGAACGTGTTCTCTGGTGCCTTGTACTCGATATGCAATTCCGGCGTCTGTAAGCGTTTCTTCTGCGCCCGTGATTCAAATAGGAACGCCAGCGTGCCAGTCGTTAGCAATGTTCGTTCCACAGGATACAACGGCTTGCCCGTCGTGAAAAGATGTTCGATGCCGTAGACGAGTCCATCGAAGTGAGTGAGCCTGCGGCCACCGCTCGTGAAGCCGAGAAACGTCGATACCGGGTCGGGGCGATCGTTGAGCCGTAGCGCGAGTGACCAGCCGCGGGCATGGCCGTTCAGCATATAGGCGGCGGTGCGAAGACCGTCTTTATAGTTCACGAGAAATAGTACCGGTTCCTTGACGTTATCCTCGGGCCGTCCGGGTTGCGTTCGCGGACTCCTGGCCAGCGCTTGCTCCAGCAGCGGTCGGCTCCAGGCTCCGGCCTCGCCGTCGCGGTACTTCCACACGCCCTCCCCTTCGATCCATTCGACGGACGCGACGCCGGTTTCGCCACCGCGCCGACGTTCGACCATACATTGCAGCGATTCCAGCGTGTGGAAGCCGTAGGCGTCGAGGTTGCCGTAGCCGATGACGACCGCCTCTTTGACGTCCGCGCCGTAGGGAACCTCCAGTTCCGGCGTGCGGACGGTCACGGGAATCGATGAGCCCGCCATGAACGGGAAGTTCAACTCCTTCGACCAGCCGTACATCTCCTTCGCCTGGTTCCAGTCGTAAGAAAGGTGCTTATCGCAGAACGTAGGCACCGAGCGTCCGCTCTTGCGATAGACATCGACGATCTCTTTCATTAGCTTGTGGCGAGGGTAGAGATGCTGTCCGCGATCGTTCCAAGGATAATCGCCGTGCTCGCCGACGAAGAGAACAGCGTCCACGGCAAGCTTGTCGCCGCCCAGTGTCAGCGCCTGTTCGATCGTCGGATAGATCGGAAAGGCGTGCTTGGCGGCCAGGTCCCGGCTCATATCCTTCTTGGCGATCTGGTCGGTATACATCGAGACCACATGGGTCTTAGGACGCACGTAGATTCCGTTGGGCGAATAGCCATCAAGAAAACGGCCGACGATGACGTCGGCATGCGACAAAAGCCGATATTCCGTCACGATGGCGGCGACTTTCTTCTTGTGCTGTTCGGCGCTCGCGGCGATGGCGCTGAGGGCGGTGGCTACGAAGTGACGGCGGGTAAGCTTCATGGGTTGCCCCCCAAAAAAGAGTTTGTTAGACAGCTTTGCTCAGCTCCTCAAAAATGCGCCGGCCAACGATCGCCGCATCGCCCGGCTTCAGCATCCAAGACGCGATTTCGAGAGTGTCCGGAACGTAGCCGTCGCCGGGGATGACTTCAATCGACGGCGAGCCGTCACGAAGACGCTGCTTCACATCGTCGGGCTTGATCTTGACGACGCTCTGATCCCAGCTGATGCGAACGTGCGGCACTTCGTTCGCGATTTCCGGCAGGAACGGCTCCGCTTTGACGCCCCTAACCTTCGCCACAGCATCGGACATCGTCTTCACGCGTCGTTCCCACTCAGCCCAGTCGGCCTTGTGGTCGCGTTTGAGATAGTTTTCGAGCGCCACCATGACGGCGACAATTTCCTCCTTGGTGACCTTCAGACCGCGCCCCATCGTGTCGCTGTTCGGGAGCGTATTCATGCGGGCGGCCTTGATGAGGTCTCTGCGGCCGTAGAGAAGCCCCGAGCTTTGCGGCCCGCGCATCCCCTTGCCCCCGGAGACGGCGATGAGGTCGAACCCCATCTTGAGCGAGCGCGTCAGGTTCTCGACCGGCGGCACGTCGGCCGCGATGTCGTTCATCGTCGGCACCTTGTGCTTCTTGCCGATGTCGATGAACTCTTGCATGCCGACCTTGCCTTCGCGCTCGGCCTTGTTGAGGAACAGCAGCAATGCGGTGCGGCCATGGATGGCGGCTTCGATCTGCTCGGCTGTCTCCACTTCGATCAGATTCACGCCGCAGTTGCGAATGGCGTGGTTGTAAGGAAACCAGTGCGACTTCTGCACGACGACTTCGTTCTTCATGCCGCGAATGTCGGGGATGCGTTTGATCTTCTCCAGGTCGTCGCCGGTAATGCAGGCGGCCGTCCCTAGCTGCATCGCGCCGAATGCGCCTGACGAAACCATCGCGCTTTCCGCCCCGAGCATCTCGGCGATGCGCTCACCAACGCGGTCGTGCAACTCATCGATGCGGACGAACTCGGTCGACATCTGCCGGATTGCGTCGACAACCTCGGGCAGCATCAGCGAGCCGGTAAACATCGTGTAAACGCCTGCGCCGTTAATGATCGGCGGCACTCCGAGTTCCTTGAGAAAGTTGCGGCCGGCCGGCGCGGCTGACGCAAGGCTGGCGGGGATCAGGCTTCCGACGACGGGGATACTCGCGAGGGTCTTGAAGAAATCTCTGCGGCGTGACATATAAGGGCTCCTGGGTTGTTAGTGTCTCGCAATGGGTGGGCGTGTGCCAACTCAACTGGCCGTAACGGCAGGCGGGCCACATCTCCGAGGTGCTGAGTTCTCGCCCATCTGATGTGCTATAGAGTTGATCATGAAGCCAGCGAGGGCGGGATTAGGCCCACCGGCCGGCCGGCCTAAAACAGGAGGCAAGTTTTCGGGATAGCATTTTCCAATCCAAGAATGATCCTGAAATGCGGTAGGTCGAGGCCGGGGACGAAATAGGGTG
>JAQBUE010000324.1 GCA_027624045.1 Acidobacteriota bacterium | reverse complement strand
GCGGTTCAGCCGCCGCAGCACGACTTCACCGTCGGTCCCTTTCAGCACCGAGGCGGCACGGGAAATTTCGCTCTGAATCCAACCGATAACTTTTTCGACCTCCGCAGGCGTCGGCTGCTTAGCGTCCTTGGGCGGCATTTCGCCGAGTTGCAGATTGTCGAGCATGAGCTGCCAGTTCTCCGCATCCGCAGCGTTCGCGGCGATCCTTAAGGCATCGACGCGAAAGTCCCCCTTCGGCTTCGTCGCGCCATGACACTCGATGCAATACCGCTTGAGAAACGCGGTGACTTGAGGATCGACGTCATCCGCGAATCCGCATCGCGCACCGCCCACGCAGATCGCGACTACCACGGCAACCGTGATAATAAATCCAGAGTAAGTCGAACGAATCATGAGTCTCTCAACCCTGCGATGTTGTGATGAGTTCAGTTCCGCACTCGTGGGATAGGCATCCTGCCTGTCGGAATAACCAATCCGAACTGCAACAATTCTGACAGGCTGGAAGCCTATCCCACGGGCCGATCACACGAGCTCCTTGATGACGCCGTCGGCCTCGCCGCCTTGAAAGGTAGCTGTCCATTGTGCGCAGCGCGAAGGGGATCGGGATGAGTCCGATTTTTGCGGGGACTTCTGGCGGCGGCGATGATTTCGGGCTGGCATCCGCGTCTCGGCCTGTCCGCCTTCACCCGGCAGTGGCTTCGGGAATCAAGCGGTTGAGCAACGCACCATTTTCCTCGCAGGAGTCCCGCGCAGGAAGGGAAAGTGATTCCACCAGTTTGCGGAAGCAACTGGCTCCGGCTTCGCGCCAACGGTTCAGTTCATCAAGGATCGAGCGAAGCGTGAATCGAGGAAGGTACAGTCGCAGCGAATCGAGCACGCTCACGATCACGGTGCGGCGGCGGCCGCCGCGGACCGTTTTGCTTCCGCGACATGTGTCGCGGTCCTTTGCCGGTTGACGAAGATGCTGTTCACTACCGTTGTTGGTCGGTGCGGTCTCCGGGTGAATGACGAACGTAAACAGTTCGTCTTCGTTCATCAGGCGAACAATTTCATGAGACAGGTTGTAAAAATCCTTCTCGGCATCATCCTGCGGAGTGCGCTTGTCAACGAACCGGTCGCCCGTGCATTCACAGATTGCGTTGACCAGTGAATCGACGCGTTTTCGTCGGCCCGCCTCACTCAGGCGTTGATCAGCGGCGATCGCTTTGCCGCGACGAAAGATGTCCAGCAGCGCGTCCAGAAACCGTCGATATCGCGGCCGACGGGGCTTGAGCAGAGTCAGTCGGATCGCCTTGCGAAGCAGATGAGCCCAGCATTTCTGAGCACGGCTGAATCCCTGATAGACGGCCGCATCGTCGCTGACCAGAATTCCTTCGAAGACCAGCTTGTTCAGCACCGCCTGCAGAGTGGCCCCGTCCTTCCGGCAGCCGAACAGTGTGATGCGAACCTTTTCCGAGAGAAACGCCCACACCGAGTTGATGCTCCAGCCGGTTTCGTCGGTATAAACCACCGCCGAAACCGCCAGCAGTTCACACAGTCGATCAAACTCGGGCAGCCATTCACGCTGCAATTGATTCAGCATCGCGTCAAGCTGAGATTTTCGGACATGCAGATCCCAGAAGAACGCCAGTTCCGCCGCCACTTTGTCGAGCGAAAGGCCGGTGATGTAATGCTGGAACGCAACGGCCGTGAGGATCTCGACCCCATATTCCCCCCGCTTCGGAACGCCGGGAATCTGCGGGACGCGACCATCCGAACCGGCATACACATGATAGGCAACCCGCTCGGCATGTCCGTCGATGATTCGCCATACCGGGCGCGAATATCTCAATTTGCAGCATTCGAGCGTCAGGCCAGCGGGGATCATATTTTCGTGGACGGTCGCCTGAGCCAGTTTCTCTGCCGTGCTGATCCGCCCCCGCCGCGCCGATTTCTGTTTGCGCGACTTCTTCCTCTTCTGGGCTCTCTGATCACGCCGTTTCTCTTCAGCGTTCACCGAATACGACTCGTCGAGCCGAGTTGTCGGATTCTTCTTTTCCAACTCAGCAATCCGTGATGTCAACGCAGCAACCTGCTTGTCACGTACGGCAAGCTGTCGCTGCAGCTCGCCAATCAGCGCCAGCAGTTCCGCCTTCGACGATGTTTCTGATGGAGTCCCTTCCATGCACGAACACTACAAAAAATCGCAATGTCTGTCACCACTTCTTTGCGCACAATGGACAGCTACCCTTGAAAGTCCTTCGGCACCGCGACGCCCATCACGCCAAATATCGTCGGCCAGAGGTTGCCGAGGCTCTCACTATACTGTGGCTAAGCCACTGCTTCAATCCCCGGGAATACTCCCGTGCTTCCCGCATACAGAACCGTCGGCTCAGTACGACTTCGCGAATAAGCACCTGGGCAATGTGGCCCCGTCATGACAGGACAGAAAAAGCAGAAAAAGGAGCAGAACAAGGGGGAGCAGAACAAGGCAAGGGGTCAGGACTCTTTTCTGGGGCGTCCTCTGGGACGAGTCGTGCTTTCGAGGCTGAGGCGGACGGTGCTGCTTCTGATCCAGCGGTCGTCGCCGAAGGGGAGTCCGCGTTGAATGCAGGCGCGTAACGCTTTGACTTCCGCATCGGTTTGGGGCTTGTTCACCCAGGATCTCCATTGCCGAGGCAGCGGTGGATCGTCGGGAGTCGCCAGCCAGAGACGCTGGTCGGTGGGTTGCTGGCGGGCGTAGGCGGAGCCCCATTGCCAGTCTTCGGCTTGTTCCACAAAGTTGGCTCGCACGGGATTCCGTTCGACGTAACGCATCACGGTCAATAAGTGCTCGTCGCTTTGAATGGGAAACGACTTGAAGCGCCCTTGATAGAGATGTGCCGTTCCGGCGGTCTTGTAGTGTGCGTGATACCGCATGGTGTGCATGACCGAGAGCCGCCGAAAGAAGTCGCTGACTTGCTCGTCGGTGTTCGGTCGGACCACGAAGTGCCAGTGATTGGGCATCACCGCCATCGCGAAAATTGGCAAAGGCACAAGCTGCCATGTCTCATTGAGGACACGCAGAAAGGCATCATAGTCGGCGGGCTTCTCAAAGATCGTCAATCGCGCGACTGCTCGATTGAGGACATGGAACACCTCGCCTGCCGGACAAATTCGCTTGGATCTTGGCATGATCGAAGCACGCTAACGACCTGATCCGCAAAATCAAAGAGTCCTGACCCCTTTTCTCCCCGTCAGCAGAGCACTCGGTCGGATGGCAGGGAACCGT
>JAQBUE010000089.1 GCA_027624045.1 Acidobacteriota bacterium | reverse complement strand
GTGCTTGACGAGCCGCCCGCCGGTCTTCATCAAGCGATGCTGCAAGCTCGTCAGCGACCAGCTCTTGATCCGGCGCGGCAGCCCCAGCCGCCGCCACAGGTTGCCGAGGTTGTAGGCCAGCACGCTGAGTTGCAGTCGCACTTCGTTGGCCCGGAAGCGATGGCACGACAGCCGTGTCCAGTGCGTGGCCTGTTTACCTTCTTTGATCCACTGCTCGGCCGTGCCGCGCTTGTTGTAGAAGCGCACCACCGAGCGGCTCGGCAAGCTCATGTTGGTCACGATGAAGCCGGGCCTGCCGAACAACTCGCCGGGATGCAGCTCCACCTTGGCGACGATCCGTCTCGGCTTGGACCAGCTCGCTGCTTGATACCGGAAGCTCTTGTACCGCACCAGCGGCTTCGTGCTCGGCCGGCCCGGCGACCGGAACAGCAGGTCGGCGACTTCCATCTCCAGGTTCTTATTCGCTGGAATGCGGATCACGTAGTTGACGCCGCGCTCTTCCAGCGCCTCGTAGATCTCCGGCTTGGCAAAGGCGGCGTCAGCGCGGAAGGTGACCTGTTTGCCTTCGGCCTGTTGGCGCTCGATCTCGGGGCGCAGCAACTCGTCCCAGTCTTCGGCGCTGGAGACGTTGCCGGGGAGATCGGGACGAAGCCCTCATTCAGTGCAGTTGCGAACGTGTTCGTTGCGCCCGGCAGCAGTCATCCTCCGAGGGTCCCGGCAGAGTTCCAAGATTTACGTTGTGGCTGCTAATGCTCTCCCACGGTCACATGCGATGGGCTTATCTCGGCACCACAGTTTCCTCACCAATGTCAGTGGGGGGATGGGTACTGCCTAGTCATCAGAATTAACTATGACTTTTACGACGATGCCTGGTTTGAGGTGGGCGTTGCCGCGCGCGGCCTGATCCGCATCTATTATTAGCTTTGTTTTTGTCCCAACCTCCGCAGTTCCCCCCTAGGCCTCCCCAAGCTGCTCGCCAGTGAGTTCAGGCCAATCTTCCTGTTTCGCGGCCTTCGTTTGTCCCTTGTTCACTTCCTTAGACATATCTCAAATCCCCTGTGGTTTGTCTTCGTGAGTGGGTTGATCTCGCCCAGAACTGCCGGGATATCTTCATCACACGACGCGTACATGGACGGTCCATTCCCGGCCCTGTAGACAACACCCATCCCACCACCGGCGCCGAGCTTCTCGGCGATCCTGTAGTGGCTGATGGTTTGGCCGATCGCGACACGCCGATTCTACCTCAAAAAATAGATAACGATAACCGATGGCACTCGCGATGGGTCCAGGGTCTCGGTAGCCCGCTGATGGAACTCGATTTGAGGCCGCTCGGCGCGCGGATTTACGTCCGCGCCTGTGTCCCTGTTGTCGCTGGATGTGTTGTCGGGTTCCTGGCCTGCGAAGGTTGGGTCCGCTCGTTGTCTCTCGCGGCTCGGCTTGCGGATGGTCGAACGGGTCGAGGGAAAAGCCGCGCGGACCTCAACGGCGAGGTCCGCGCTACGGGTGTTTTTGGAGAGGGCGATACGCGGGCGTTCGGTTGCAGGTTAGTTGGTGGCGAAGCAGTAGAATAGGCCGTCGCCGCCCGTGCCTTGCAGGTTCGCCTGGCTGCAGCCGCGCGAGCCGTGGGATGCATTCCATGACGTGGGCGCGGGGCCTCCGCCTTGGCGGTCGTGATGACCGACAGTGGCGCTGCCTTCGCCGTTGCTCGCCCAGTTACCGCAGGTATGGTCTTCACCGGCGGGAAAGGCGCTGCCGTCGGCCTGGGTCCCGGTGAGGATGTCGTGCATGTTCGGGGTGTCGCCGCGTCCGTTGACGACGGCGCCTTTTTCGGTGATGGAGTTCTCTTTACTCAGCTTGTTGTTGTCGGAGTGCAGGTCGGCGACGCTGGCCGCAACCTGAACGCCCTTGGCGTTACGCCACGGCCCCTTGCCGATGCGGTCACGGGCGTTGACGGAACCGGCGCCGCTCGTTGAAAGGTAGGCATGCCAAGTCTTACCGCTGGAGCCGGCGGCTTCGGCGAGCGACTGGCATTGACGATCGGCGCCGGCCAGACCGCCGAGCTTGGCGCCATCGCCGGGTCCTTTGCTGGTGATGAAGAAGCTCATGCTGTTCTGCGCCAGGGCGGGC
This sequence comes from Acidobacteriota bacterium, assembly GCA_027624045.1. Lineage (GTDB taxonomy): Bacteria > Acidobacteriota > Terriglobia > Bryobacterales > UBA6623 > JAPPLB01. The sequence goes on along the minus strand of JAQBUE010000089.1, from coordinate 18,778 downwards.
AGAGCCGCGCTGAGAAGGATGAGGGCGAGCTGAAGGGCTGAGGACTTTCGCATCGTGAATCTCCTTGTGGGTTTGGGAAAGCGTCGCGGGGCGGAACCCGCAGGGCTCTATTCTAGCGAGGGTCGAGCCGTCTTGGAAGGGCGCTCGAAAAGAGCCGGTGGTTACGGTAACAGGAAATCGATCCGTTTAGCCGCCTGCCATTTCAGCGACCAGTTCGTAGACCCGCTCGAGCGCGGCGGGGAGCTTACCGGTGTTCGTGCCGCCCGCTTCGGCGAGGTCAGGACGTCCGCCGCCGCGGCCGCCGACTTCCTGCGCGATGGCGCCGACGAGCTTGCCGGCGTGGACTTTTTTCCCGGCGAGGTCCTTTGTGACGGCGGAGATCAGGGCTATGTTTCCATCGGCGATGCTGGCGAGAACGACGACGCCGGAGCCGATCTTGTTTCGCAGCGAATCGGCAAGCGAGCGCATCTGGTTGCGGTCGAGCCCGTCGAGCTTTGCCGAGATGACTTTGATGCCCTTGATGTCGCGCGCGTTCGCGGTGAGGTCGCCGCTGCTCGATTCGGCAAGCTTGCCTTTCAGTTGCTCGACTTCGCGTTCGAGGCTCTTGCGGTCGGCGGCGAGTTTCTCAACGGATTCGACGAGCAGTGGTTCGGAGACACGCAGGGTGGCGGCTAGGCGCGCGATCGTGTCGGTGGCGTGGCGGTATTCATCGTAAGCGCCGAGTCCGGTGATGGCTTCGAGTCGGCGGACGCCGGCGGCGACGCTGCTTTCCGACGTGATCTTGAAGACGCCGATGTCGCCGGTGCGGCTGACATGTGTGCCGCCGCAGAGTTCCTTGCTGAAACCGTCAATAGCGACGACACGCACCTTTTCGGTGTACTTCTCGCCGAACAGCGCCATGGCGCCTGTCTTCAGTGCGTTCTCAAGGTCGAGGATCTCGGTTGTGACGGGCGCGTTTTTGAGGATTTCTTCGTTGACCAAGCGCTCGACTTCCTGGCGCTCGGCCTCGTCGACGGCGGTGTAGTGCGTGACATCGAAGCGCAGGCGGTCGGGCGCTACGACGCTGCCGGCCTGCTTGACGTGTGTCCCGAGGATTCTCCGCAGCGCGGCGTGCATCAGGTGGGTCGCCGTGTGATTGCGCATCGTGGCGCGGCGCAGGCCGCCATCGACGCGGCCTTCGACTTGTTGGCCGACCTTGAGAGGCGCGGCGGTCACGATGGAGTGTACGGAGAGCCCGCGGATGGGCGCTTGCACGTCGCTGACGCGCGCCACGACATCGCCGCCCGAGAGGAGCACGCCCTGGTCGCCGATCTGTCCGCCGGATTCGGCGTAGAACGGCGTGCGGTCGAGGATTATTTCGGCTTTCGTATTCGCGGGGACTGCATCGACCTGCTCGTGATCGACGAGCAGAGCGACGATGGTGGAGCCGCTGGTCTCGAGATTCCCGTAGCCTTCGAACTTCGTCGGCTGCTTGTCGCGCAGTTGCTGATAGACGGGATTAATGGTGGCCTGCTCGCCGCCCTTCCAACTGGCACGCGCGCGGGAGCGCTGCTCGTTCATCTCTTTCTCGAAGCCGGCGTGGTCGATGGTGAGCTTGCGCTCGCGAGCCATCTCCCCTTGCTCGTCGAGCGAGAGGCCGAATGAGTCGTAGAGTTTGAAGGCGGCTGATCCGGGGAGAACTCCGTTGCTGATGTTCTCGGTTTCGGTTTCGAACATGCGTTCGGCGAGTACGAAGCTGTGCTGGTAGCGTGTCTCTTCTTCCTTGACGACACGCGCGACACGCGGCACCGACTCCATCATTTCGGGATAGCCGGCCTTCATGTGCTCGGCGACGAAGCCTGTCAACTCATAGAGGAACGGTTTGTCGCGGCCCGCGAGGCGTGCATGACGCAGGGCGCGGCGCATGATTTTCCGCAGCACATAGCCGCGCCCTTCGTTGGCGGGCAGCACGTTGTCGTGGATCAGGAAGGCGGCGGCGCGGCTGTGGTCGGCGATGATGCGCAACGTGGTATCGATTTTCGGATCAGCGCCGAACGTCATGCCTCCGCCGAGCAACTCGGCCGCACGATCGATGATCGGCCGGATCAAGTCCGTGTCGAAATTGCTGAGCTTGCCTTGCAGAACGGCCGCTGTGCGCTCAAGCCCCAGGCCGGTGTCGATCGACGGTTTGGGGAGCGGCGTGAGGTTACCCTCGGCATCGCGGTCGAACTGCATGAAGACGAGATTCCAGATCTCGACAAAACGGTTGGTGTCGGACGGGAACGGCACGTCGGCCTCACCGGGTTCGAGTGCTTCAGGCCCGAAGTCGTAGAAGATTTCCGAGCACGGCCCGCATGGTCCCGTGTCGCCCATCTGCCAAAAATTGTCCTTCGCACCGCAACGAAAGATACGGCCGGGGCCGATGTCGGTTGTCTTCTTCCAGAGATCTTCGGCATCGTCATCGTCGTCGAAGACGGTGACATAGAGGCGTTCCTTCGGCAGGCCGTAGACCTTGGTGACAAGTTCCCAGGCGAAGGCGATGGCGTCTTGCTTGAAGTAGTCGCCGAAGGAGAAGTTCCCCAGCATTTCAAAAAACGTGTGGTGACGGCGGGTGTAGCCTACGTTTTCGAGATCGTTGTGCTTGCCGCCCGCGCGGACGCACTTTTGCGATGTGGTGGCGCGGTTATAGTCGCGTTTTTCGGCGCCGAGGAAGACGTCTTTGAACTGATTCATTCCGGCGTTGGTGAAGAGCAAGGTTGGGTCATTCGCCGGGACGAGCGATGAACTCGGCAGGATGCGGTGACCATGGCCCTCGAAATAACGCAGGAATTTTTCTCTGACTTCGTCGCCTGTCAAACTGGAACCTCAAGAAAAATGGGGACAGTCCGCTTCGCACCGCTCATGATCGGGAGATAACCGAAGAGCAACACCGGCGGCGCTTGGTACAGTCCCCATTTTTTGCTTCGGGCGTGACCCGGTGGGGCCGCCCGCGCTACATCTCCAGATCTTCGTCGCCGGGATCGTCAGCGAAACCATCCAGCCATTCGTTGTCGGAGGAGATTTCGCGCAATGCATCCACGATTCTATCACCGGGGAATCCCGCCCTTAGCAGGCCTCGGTAGACGCGCACGATGACCCTGGGATCATCGATCTTATGCTCGCGATAGTGTTTGCCGAGCTTCTTTTGGAGGTGGGCGTGAATCAGATCCGTCTCATTGGTATCGTGGTACACCTCGCCAACGGCTTCTTCAGCTACCGAGGCGTCGACGCCGCGCTGTAGCAGTTCGCGCACCACGCGCTTGGGTCCCAGGGCCTCGAACTCTTTGCGTACATGTGAATGGGATTCGGCGGCGCGAAAGTCATCGAGGTAGGCGACGGCGCTGAGACGCTCGATCACTTCGTCAACATCGCGAGAGCGGGCGGCGCGGCGCTCGAGCCGGGTGCGCAGTTCGACCGTCGTCAGCGCGCGGCGGGCGAGCGCTTCGACGGCGTATTCGAAGAGAGCTTCGGGGGCGAGGAGTAGGGGGGAACGTCGGGCCACTTTAAGGATTGTATGTCGCGGGCGGTTCGGAGTTCCACGTGGGGTATGGCCGCGGAGCGGGCCGGACAACTGTCCAAGAGTTCTTTCCTGGCAGGCTCGGACGGCTCAACGGTCCAAGAGTTCACTATCGCTGTTTTCCCTGATTACATCGTGTAGCGGATAACGCCTGTCGTGCTTGTACTTCGCCGCGAAGAGGATGTCGGCCTCGCCCTCTGTGAGTGCGCGTGTAGTCGCCCGGTCAGGGCGAGTTTGCGAAGGCGATCCTGTCGAAGGCATCAATGATGAGCCGTTTTAACGTCGACGCCCGTCATCGCGCAACTCGCGGATGGTAACGTCACCCAACGAGATCGATTCTCGGATCTTTCGCAAACGCCGGGCCGCTTTCGCGCCGTCGATCGTCCGTTCCTTATTGACGGGCACAAGCATGGCGACCGGAACACCCCGTTTGGTGATCGCGATGCGCTCACCCAGCTGGGTTCGCTCGACGAGCGCGGACAGATGGGTTCTTGCCGTGGAAAGCCCGATGCGGTCGGTCATGGCGTCTCGCTGTTTGGAAATCCAGTCTTAGAATAGCGAGTCAATCAACGTCCTGATATTTCCAGGCCGACAAGCTTCTCCTCTAGCTCGCTTGCCTGCAACAGGACTTCGGGATACTTCTCGGCGGCCTTGCCGATCGATTCGGGATCTTTGAAGCCGTGGCCGGTTACCGGGCAGACGATGGTGTCGTCACGCTGGACCATTTCCTTGGCGACGGCGCGGCGCAGCCCGGCTAGCGCGGTGGCCCCGGCGGGCTCGCAGTAGATGCCTTCCTCGGCGAGCATCAGGCGCTGGGCTTCGTAGACCTCCTCGTCCTCGACGCCGAAGGCGTGGCCGCCGTTCTTTCGCAGCGTGTTCAGAGCAAGCGTAGCGTCGGCGTCAAACGGGACGGACAGGCCGCTGATTTTCGTCGTACTTTCGACCGCGCGGACCACATCCACGCCGCGCTCGAACGCATCCACTACCGTGGGGCAGCCGCGTGGTTGCACGACGTGCACCTTGGGCCGCGGGCCTGGCGCGTGTTCGAAACCGCGGCACACGGCCGTGAACAGGCCGCCGCCGCCCACGGGAACGAATACATGATCGATCCCGCCGCGCTGTCCAGAAAGCCGTTCAGAAAGCTGTTCAGAAAGCTGTTCGGCAAGCTCCGTCGAGATGGATTCGACGCCGCGCATTCCCTCGGGGCAGTAGCGATAGGCCGAAACGACCAGCGCAAGATTCCGCTCGCCTGAGAGCCGCTCCAGTGTGGCGAGCACTTTGCTCGTTACCTCGGCCGATGCAATAAAGTGCTTCACCAGAAAAAGGCGGGCGCCATGGGCGCGCATCTGCACAAGTTTTCCGGGCGGTGTCTCGGGGCTGACGATGATCGAACAACGAATCCCGTAGCGGGCGCAATAGGAGGCCAGCGAGGCCCCGGTGTTGCCGGACGATGTGGCCACGCAGGCCGTCACGCGCTCGTTGAGGAGCCGCGTGATCTCAGCCGCGATGAAGCGGTCTTTATAGGAACCCGTCGGATTGCAGTTTTCGAGCTTGAAGTAAAGGTTCTTGAGGCCGAGTTTGGGACCGATTGAGACGCTCGGGATGAGCGGTGTATTCCCTTCCCCCAAGGTCGCCCGTTGCGCCATTTCTTAGTCCAATCCGTGCAGCGGACGCCGGACGTTTTGGTAATTGAAGCGCGCGGGGTTGATCGCCGTCAGCCCGCCCGTATCGACTTCGATGATTCGCTTGGCGATCGGCCCGTAGGCGGCGCGGTAGGCGATGGCTGCTTTCACGACGAGGATGTCTTGGCGCTCGGGGTAGACGCCGCAGCTTATCAGCTGATGCAGGCTGAAGGGCGGCAGGCGAAGCGTCGTCAGCAGCAACACGTTCGGCAGGTCGCGCGTCGAGCCCGCGACTTCAATCACGGCCGTCGTTCCTTGATCCTGGTACTTCCAGCCGCCGTGACGAATTTCCGTTTCGATGAATTTGCCGTCGTGCAGGCATTTCACGCGGCCTTCGATCTGGACCGGCTTGCCGTGCAGATCGTCGGTCTTACCGCCGACCAAGCCGCTGAACACGCCGCCGATGCCCGCCTTGATTGCAGCTTGTACAGCCTCGGGGTCGCAGACGGCCTCCGCCCAGCCTTGCGCGTTTTGCTTCAGCAATTCACTGAGGATGAACGTGCTGTCAGCCGCCGAGCCGCCGCCAATGTTGTCGCCCATCTCGACGAGAACGACGGGAAACTCGTCGCCCGCTATGGCTTGGCGGACGGCTTCGGCCGCGTCGGGCACATCGAGAATCAGTTTGTCGCGGATGTCCCAAAGCATCTTGGAGAGTCGCTTGGCCTCGGCATGCGCCAGCGCCTCATCACCGTCGGTAACGACAACGACGCTCGGTCCCATCGCCGGGGCATCGGCATACTGATAGCCGCAACAAACACTCGCCGAGAGAATCTTCGGATTCTTTTCCAAGCGGCGGGTTTCTTCGGTGATGGGGGCCAGCGGTTCGAGGCTCGTGTTCTGGAAGCGGATGTTGTAGAACAGGTCGGGCTTCTCGATCGCCTGCACGAGGCGCGCCTGGCCGCGCACGGTCTTGGCGATGATCTCCGCCGCTTTGTGACCGCGCTCGTACTGATCGACGTGCGGATTCGTCTTGTAGATCAGCAAGGCGTCGCAGTGCTCAATGAGGTCGGGCGCGACATTCGCATGAAAGTCGTGCGTGACGACGAGCGGAAGTCCGGCGGGCAGCGCTTCTCGAACGCGCCTCACTATCTCGGCGTCGCCATGCGGATAGCTCTCGCAGAACATCGCTCCATGCAGCGCGAGCAGCATAGCGTCAAGCGGCGGCGCGGCGCGGATCTTCTCGATGAGTTCGCCCGTGAGGGTTTCAAACGCTTCAGCCGTCACAGGCCCGGACGGCGTGGCGACTCCAAAGAGGGTCGGATACAGGTCGAAGCCTAGCTCCGCGGCACCCTGGATCATACCGCCGACCTCGTGTTTGCTTTCGCCCCAGGTTTTCAGGATGTCGCCATCCCGCGTGAGGCTATTGCGCTCGAAGTCGGCAACGGTTGTCTTAACCGCGCTGAAGGAGTTCGATTCGTGCTGGATGCCGCCGATCGCGACGAGAGGGGTTTTGGTGGAGTTCGACATAATCAATAGTCAGGAAGAACATCGTAACTCAGGTAGCAGGGCTTAGGCCCCTCGGGCCGCGGGCTTGTCCCCCCGCGGTGGCTCGGCGGTCGAACCGATCGACGGCTCAACCCGCTTCACTGTTGCAACGCCGCCTGCTTCAGCACCCACTGACGGATGACTTGATAGCCTGCGTCCTCGGCCTCGAAGCGCTGGCCGCCCTGGTGGCCGTCCTGCTGGCCGGTTTGGATGTTCAGCGGTTTCTGAAGGAGCTTGCTGCGCTCGAGTTCGCGGAGGTCGACGCGCTGCTGCATCTTGCGATAGTTGTCGAGTAGCTTGTCGGGCGGAATGTAGCCGGCGGCGTCGGGCGGTTCCAGGTAGAGCGTCGGGACGCGTCCGGGCACGCCGTGGCACGAAATGCAGGCCTTGGCGTCGGCGGCGTTCATCTTATTCATCTCGACGAAGACGTAGTCGCGGAAGTAGAGAATGTCGTCGATGAACTCCTGTGTCGGGTCGAGACGGCGGGCCTCGGTTCCTTGCGGCGGACCTTGTTCAGTGATGAATTTCCGTAATTGCTCGCCGTAAACTTTATCGTCGCTGTTGAGAATGTTCTGAATGCTGTTGCGCAAGCGTGGGATCGGTTCCTGCTCAACGTACGCGGCGAGGGCCTTGCGGACTTCGGGGTTGCGGCGGAGTGCGGTCTTATTCGCAAGTTGGACAGCGAGCTCGCGGGCTTTTTCGGGCTTATTGGCCGCGAACCAGGTGTTGAACATGCGGATGATCTCGTCCTTCGCGGTGGTGATGGGGTCGATCACATCGACGCCGCGTTCGTCCTTGGTAAACAGCGAGCCGCTGCCGTCATCGGGCGTGAGCTTGATGTAGTCGATGCCGAAGATGTGGTTCGGCTCGGCGTCGGGATTCGCGCCGAGCATCTTGACCGTGAGGCGGTTCTCACCTTTCTTAAGTTCGTGGACGCCGAGGGACACGGGGCCGCTGGGCGTCAGATTCGGCTTGTAGAAATCCGTTGGCTCGCCGATCTGCTTGCCGTTCAACTCGAACTGCACGATCCCCATCTCGCGGTCGTAAAGAAACGCAGTGAGAATCTCGTGCGGACCGTCCTGCGCGGCTTCGATCGCGAGAGTGAGCCGCGCGCCGAGGACGCCTTCGCGCCACCACAGAATCGTATTTTTACTTGTGAGTCCGTTGGGGACGATCTGCTCGGTGGTACGTCCGAAAGTGAGTTCGAGAACCTTGAGAGCTTCGGCTTCGACAGCGCCTTCGATGGCTTCTTCCTGCGAGAGGCCGCCTTCCTGATACGAAATCATCCATTCAGTTGAGGGCAGCCAGAAGCGGTCATTCTCGTTGACGAGTTCAAAGACGGTTTTGCGGTGGAGGGTGGGGTTGTCGCCCAACACGCGCCCCAGCAAGCCCGATCGCTCGTCGTTCGAAGTGGGGGCGGAGGAATCACCGGGGGCAGGTTTGCCGACGAAGCCGTGGTTCGCGGCGGAGGGCCGTTGCGGGCTCTCGGATCCGCCGGAGATCAGCAGTCGATAAAACTCCTGCTCTTCCCGTTCGCTGATTCCCTCGAAGTCCCATTTGACACGCGCCAGAAAGTTGATGAGCGCCGCGGCGTCTTCGGTGCGCTTGTCGGTGAGGAAGCGATCGATCTTGGCGAGCAGTTGCCGTAGCGTTTCGACCCGGCCCGGCAGCGACAGGGATTGCGGATTTGCGAGGGCGCGTGAAGCGACGGCGACCATATCAATGTCGGCGGTCGTTAACAGTTCGAGCAAGCGCTCTTCGAGCGGGGCATATGAAACGTTGGCGGCGCCTTCGAGCGCGATCTTTTTCCATGGAATCTCGGCGTCTTCGCGTTCGCGCTCGTAGGTGGCCAGGATGACCTTGCCGAAGAACTCCGTGCTGCCGGGTGTTGAGTAACCCATCTGCCCCGGGCCGCCGTCGTTGCCGCGTTCCTGGAAGTGAGAAGCAGCCACGGCGCTGAGGCGGCGGTCGAAGCGGACGAGTTGATCTTCGCCGGCTTCCGCGCGCCTTTGGGTGAGGAGTTCATACAGACCCGCAAGCTCAGGATACTGCTGGTCGATATTTTTACCGGCCGTCTGGTTGGCGATCTGGCCGTTGACGATGAGCATCGAAACAGTGGAATAGCGCAACGCCATTTCGACAAGGGCGTTCGGTTCCTCGCGGAGAAGCGAGTCAGTCCAGGCACGGCCGATGGCTTCGCGCAGCGGCGGGTTCCAGACCCACCAGTGCCAAGCGGCTTTGTAGGCATAGGCGCGCGCACCCGCGAACGAATCGGACATGCCGCTTGTGAGCAGCCGCGTGAGTTCGCTGAGATCGGCTCGGCTCGCAGGACCGGCGAAGTCGACGCGCATGACGAGGGTTTGCAGGATGGACTGACGCGTGCGCGGTGATCCAGTTTGATATGCATCGAATACGTCGGCCCAGCCCACATCATCCAGCAGGAGTTGGCGCAATGACCAGAAAGCAGCCTCGCGGCACATCTTGACTGGGTCGTTGAGATGATCGATCAGTGTCGGAATACCGTCGGGAGCGAGCGAGCCGCCAATGCCGAGCAGACCCTGGTAGCGAACGTAGGGGTGCTCGCTCTTCGCTGCCGCGATGAATTCATCCAACCATTGAGCGTCGCTTGATGCCTGATGACGGCGGACGCGCGATAACGCAGCGAGCAAAGGCAACTCATCGATCGACTCGCCGGTGGGCCGTTCCCGCGGCTGTGCGTCGGCGGGATAGAGCCGGCTCAGCGCGCGGATGACGTAAGCGCTGGTTACGAAACCGGTCTGCGCGGAGTGGTTCCAGAGGCCGTATTCGAACTGATCGCCGAGCAGCCACTTCGTTGCTCGCTGGATGCGCGGATCGCCGGGTCCATAGCCGGCGGCTTCGAGTGCGATGAGCGCAACGGCGGTAGGCGCGGGATCGCCCGGTTCGTCGAGACGTTTCCAGGTTTTGCCGTCGTCGGGCGACGTGCCGAGGTCAAAGCCCCAGCTTCCGTCGTCTTGTTGCAGCGCCGTGAGTCGCTTCAAGTCGGTCACGACTTGCGCCGCGAATTTCTGCTGGAACGCGCGGGCCTCGGCGATGCGTGCTTCCGAGCCGCCGAGACTGCCGACAATCTCGGGATAGTTTTGCGGCAACAACGTATGGAAGAACTCGATGCGGTGGCCCAGGTCGTCGCTGACCTTCATGCCATCGTTGCCAGTGGCTACGATCTTCTTGGCTTTCTCCTCGATGCCGAAGAAATAGCGCGGGTCGTTGGTGTCACGCCAGGCGCGGTCGAGGATTTCGGCGGCGAACTTGAAGACGACATTCGGACCAAAGTTCGAGCCCTTACCGGCGGCGTTGATGCCGCTCGGATCGTTCGTCTGGAGTACGTAGTTGGCGGTACGGCGCTGCTGGTGGCTGTGCAGGCTTTTCGGGCGCACGGTGCGCTCGTGGAGGACGATGTTGCGTCCGGCAACGCGGCTGCCGGCGGGGGCGTCGCCCAGATCATTCGGCGCGAGGCTGGTGTTCGACGCGGCGTCGTTGAGCTTGACGGTTGGCCGCAGGCTTTCGTACATGGTGTTGACGAGCCGCCGCCAGTTTTGCGCCGTATCGTCGGGGCGATAGCCGTGCCGGATCGCGTCGGCCACACCCCAGACGCCGCTCTGCGTGTGGCAGCTCATGCAGTTCTCGCCGAAGAGGCTGGTGCCGTCACGCACGCGGCGATCGAGTGCAATGTTGCGTGGCCGATGGATTAGCCAGGCATCGACTTCGGCGAGTTGATAGTAAACCGCTTGTGCAATCGCGCGGCGTGGATCGTCATAGGGTGCCGGATCGATTAGACGCACTTCCATCTGGTAGCCGGGCTGGTTGGCTTCGACGCGCAGGAAGTAAACGCCGCCGGGTTCGACTTTGCGCGTCGTGAACGAGCGGAAGTTCGTATCCTGCTGGTGGATGCGCTCGTTAATGTCGCGGCCTTCGTAGTAACTGAAGACGGGCGTCGGACCAGGAATCACCTCGGCTGCCGGATGCACATACGGAACCGGGTTAGCGTTGCCGAAGTCGCGGCGGTCGGGGAGTTCGCGCGGCTCCAAATCTTCCGGGCCGGGCGTGCCGGGTTGATACACACGCAGGCGGGCGCTGACGACGGGTTCGACAAGTTGCAAATTAGCCGTGAATATCTTTGGCTTTACTCCCTTGTATTCGATGCGGTACCAGTCGTCGGGCGATTCGCCGGAGGCGGTATTGTTGTAGTACTCCAGGTCGTCCGCCCCTCCGAAAATGAGCAGGACTTGGTCGTCGTCGGTCGCGGCGAACGGCAGGTCGATGGCTTGCTCGGGCGTGTTGTTCGGTTCGGCCTCGAGTAAAGTGTCGCCGTGATGCAGTTCGTCGATGGGACGAATTTCTACCGTCATCGCGAGGTCGGAAACGGTAGGCGTCATCGTGGGCAGCGGCGTTGCCAGCGGGGCGAGCCCGGTATCACGAGGGATTTCGTCAGTTGCCGGCTGCCGGTCGGTAATGGTTGCCAGCGTGAGGCGGTACGTGCCCGACGCCGGCGCGCGATAGACAAGGTAGACATCGGGGTCGAGGGCATGCAGCGTCTTTGACCAGTCGGCTGTCGCGACGGCGTGAAGGTCGCCTCGTTCGCCGCTGAAAGCCCATTTACTGAGTGCGGGGCCCTGCCATGCGGCTTCGATGCGGGCGTTCGGAGGGAGGGATTCCGGATCGTTGACACGCACGCTGACAGCAAACGACTGGCCCTCGCTCAGGGTCCATTCGCGGCTCCACTCTCCGTCAAAAGCGATCTGCTGTCCGATAGCCGGAAGGCTCGCGGGTGACGCGGCCGAGCCCGCTAAAGCGGCCGCGACAACAAATCCCAGAACGGCAATGGTGAGAACGGATTTCCGATGCACAAGACCTTCTGACTGCATGGCTCCCCTTGGGGAAACATTATAAGCCGTGGGTAGTGGAACCCGAACAGGGGCCTCGTGCCAGGCGGAGGGACCTATCGCTGCGGCTTCCGCGGAGATCGGCAGGCAGTGACGGCTGCGGCAATGAGGGCGTCTTTGTCGTTCGCGATGTCCGCACCACGTGAATCGCCGAGTGCGAAAACCACCGACGGATCGGCGGAGGGCGTTGAAGTTTGTCTCGTCATGCCGTCCACAAGCGCCCGAACAGAATGCGACCGTGGAATCTCGCCCCTGCCGAGAGCGGTATCATGGCGGGATCTTCTTTCCCTACTGGAGGCACATCCATGAAATCCTCATCGCAGAGCAAGACCCGGCGCAGTTTGTTGCGGCTCGGGATGGGCGGCGCGGCTGCGGCCGGCGTGGCTCAAGCGCAGTCCCGGGAAACCTGGGAGCCCAAGAAACAGATCATTGGCCTGAAGCCGGGTGAGGTTCGCAAGGGCGGGCTGCTGTCGGGCGCTGTTCGCTCCGGACACCTGCTGTTTCTCTCTGGCACTGGCGGCTGGTATCCCGACCGCCGCAAGGAACCGGGCGACGCCAAGGTGCAGATCCGCAGCGTTCTCGATGCCATGAAAGCGAAGCTCGAAGCCGCCGGCTCGTCGCTCGACAACGTTCTGCAGGTTACGATCTGCCTGGCGGATATGAAGAACAACTACGAGCCGATGAACGAAGCGTACAAGGAATACTTTCCGGCGAACCCGCCGGCACGCTCGTGTTTCCCGGGGGGCACGTTCCGCCGCGAGGGATCTTTGTTGCAGGTTGACGCGGTGGCCTACGTCGACTGAGAAGCGGTCTGAACCCATCTCTGAACCTATGTCCGAACCTATGAAACCTGTCGTCTTCCTGCCCGAACTGATTGCCCCGGCCGGCATGGATTTGCTGCGAGAGCATTGCGAGTTACTCGTCCCCTGGGAGCAGGGCGAAAAGGGGAACCTGGAAAGCTACAGGAAATACCTCTACGAAGCGGACGCCGTGCTGGTGCGCCTGTTCAAAGTCACAGCCGAGGATCTTGAGAAGACGTCGCGGCTAAAGGTAATCGCCAAACACGGTGTTGGCGTGGACAACATCGACACGGCCGCGGCGACTGCCAAGGGTATCCCGGTGGTTCACACGCCGCTCGCGCCGGCGCTGCCGGTGATCGAGTTCACGATCGGCGTGATGCTTGCGCTCGGACGAAAGATCGGCCCGGCGGACGCGGCGGTTCGCGGCGGACGGTACGGGGACCGGTTGAAGTTCATGGGGATCGAGTTCCGCGGCAAGACGCTTGGCGTTGTCGGACTCGGGGAGATTGGAGGCGGCGTGGCACGGGCGGCGTCCGCCGGCCTGGGCATGAAAGTGCTCGCCTACGACGCGTTCGTCGACAAAGCGAAGTACGACGGGCCGGCCACGATTGAGGATTCGCTTGACGAGATGCTGCCGAAAGTCGACGTGCTCACGCTGCATGTACCGCTCACCTCGGGGACGCATCATCTGATAAACGCCGAGCGGCTCAGTATGCTCAAACCCGGGTGCCTGCTCATCAATGCGGCGCGCGGACCGGTCGTCGACCAAGCAGCCGTCGCGGAGGCGCTACGAAGCGGCGGCATCGCGGGCGCCGCGCTCGATGTCTTCGAGCAGGAACCGCTGCCGGCGGACAGCCCACTATGCGCGCTGGAAAACGTGATTCTCACACCGCACATCGCTTCAGCTACACCCGATGCGATGGAACGTATGGCGTTAGGCGCGGCCCAGGGTGTGGTCGATGTGCTCGCGGGGCGCAGACCGCAATGGGTCTACAACCGGGAAGTGTTCAAGACGGCCTAATCGCGAGTCGCGCCGAAATGCTGCTTCGGGCGGCGATTGGACGAACGAGCACGCTTCATTGCGTCGCGTGCTCGGAAAAACTAATCTTGAGGAAAAAAGGGGGGCCGGGGAGGGTGTTACGTTTCAGGGGTCTTTTGGTTGAGGTTAGTCTCGCTTTGGTGGGGTTGCCTCCCCGGCTTGATTTGAATATACCAAACTTCATAGGTTCTGGCAAGAGGAAATTCCATATTTAAGAGCCGGTCTGGATTTTTTCTCACATACGGGGTTCGGCGGCGGTCGGCAGGCCCCTGGCTCAGACCCATTAATGACACGTTACCCTATTGAAAACAAGTAGCTTACAAGATTATTTTCGGCGACACGCTAGGTGACAACCGCGTCTTCAAGCCGCTCAAGAAGAAAGGGTGGAACAAGGGGATGGACCCTTTCTGGAACGATGCCGAGCTGGATCAAGCCCACTTGATAGCGGGAAACGGTCAGTTGCGGCGCCATCAGCAGTGTCGCCGGGTTGATCTCGAATCGTGGATTGGCCGAGTCGGGGAACTTAGCGTGCCAGCCGTAGCTATTCTCGTAGAACCGCGGTTCTCCGAGACCCCAATCGCGCATCACCTCGGTTGCGGCGGCCAGGGCCTCCATATCGATTCCCTCGGGCAATCCAATGCCCTTGAACCCTTCCAGATCGCTTTCCCAGCGGAGTTCAGCCACTTTGAAATCCATATAGTGGCCGTAATCCTTGTAGAGAGGCCGCGCGCCGAAGAGCGCTTCGAATCCCTCGGGAAAGATCTCAGCGGGGCGCTCGAAGGGACGATTCAGCGATGTCCAGGGCTCGGAGCTGGTAAAAGGCGTGATCCGCCACCAATCTCCGCCCGACTCTTGGGGCGCTTGGCGAAAGTTGCCTTCCGGCCACTTGGCCCAATCCGGCACCTGCTTGAAGCGCACCGGCCCTTCGAGGCTGTCCGAACGAAAGAAGCCGAGTAGTTCATCGGGAGAAAGGGGTGACATGTCGGGTGGGGCCGCCGTACGCTCGGAACCGACCCGGCCCCGTGACGCGGCAGTATCCGACAACGGCAACGTGGCGACAGCGCTCGCGTCGTCCGCCAGTTGGGACCCGGAACTCGGACTCGTTGCTGCACGGAAAAGCGCCCCGAAATCGGTTTGGCCGGAGGCCTTCGCATGGCTCGCCGCCGACAATGGCACTCTTTCCGAAGCAGTGATGTGGAGCGCGGACTCGATCATGGGCGTGGCATCTCTCCCTTTCTCGCCCACTCAAACGGGATGAGCAGACACTCCAGGCTGTGCAAGCACCGTGCCAGACCGGGAAACGGCCCGGAATCCTTATGGAATCAACTGACTAACGGGGAAACACCGCGACCCACACTAGCGCTGCTCCGCGCCAAAATATCGCCGACAGGCAAGATTGTGTTGTTCTCAGCCGGCGGGTCGAAATCCGAAATACTCGCCGCGGGCGACGATTTCCGCCGGCCCGCGAAGCAGTACGTCCTCACCCTGCCAGGTGACAACGAGGTCGCCAGCCGGCGTGACGACGCGGACCGGGCTTTCGGCCTCCCCTGACAACACCGCAGCCACAGCGGCACCGGTCGAGCCTGTACCAGAGCTGAGAGTCTCGCCGGCACCCCGCTCCCAAAACCGGACGTCGATGGTTTGGCGGTCCAGCAGTTTGACGAACGATACATTGGTCTTGGCGGGAAATCGCGGATGGCTCTCGATTGCTTTGCCCAGGGACTGCCAATCCCAATCGAACGACTCAACGAAGATGACGCACTGCGGATTGCCGACGTTGAGCACGGTCGCTGTTTGAACGCCGAGATCGGTATCGAGACGGTAACCGATATCTTCCGCTGCAAAGACGGGCCGGCCCATCGTCATATCGAACACGAAGCGCTGATCAGTGCGCTCGACGACGGTCAGATGTTTGACTCCCGCCACGGTCGCAATCCGCAGAGGCACCGCCTGTGAGCCAGCCGCGATCAGAGTGGCCGCCACGCAGCGTGTCCCATTGCCTGAGATTTCAGCTTCGCTGCCATCGGAGTTAAAAATCCGAAGTGACGCATCGGCTCCAGCAGACTCGATTCCCGGCGGATCAAGGACCTCGAGACCGTCCGCCCCGGCACCCGTGCGGCGATCACAGAAAGCTCGGGCCAAGTCGGGCAGATCCTGTTCCGATATGCCGGCCGCCGCCAGCGCACGCCACTCAACGACCAGGAAATCGTTTCCCGCCGCCTGACATTTTATAAATGGAATTTCCATCGGGACTCGAAGTGGCAGACTCGGTGTGGCAGAGCTGGGGTGGCAGACGCAGCAGGCCTAAAAACCCTCGATTGTACCCCACCGTTAGCGAACTTGCGCAACTTACGGGTCCGGGCCCGGCGGCCATAATCAGTCCGCAATCGAAAAGGACGGCCGCCCCAGCCGAGCCTCCCCGCGGTTGCTGCCGGCTCACACTGCATGATCCAGGTGCCGCCGCCGATAAGAAGAATGACAGAGAACGAGATGGCGACGATACTCCACGTTGATGATCAGATCGCGGCGCGCGAGATCGTGCGGTCGACGCTGGAAAGGGAAGGACACTCTGTCCTGCCCGCCGCATCGGGTGAAGACGCGGTTCAGTTCGCACGGGACAAGCAGCCGGACTTAATTCTGCTCGACCGCCTGATGCCCGGGATGGATGGCATGGCTGTACTCAAGACCCTTTTTGAACAAGCCGAAACTCGTGACATCCCCGTTCTGATGGTGAGCGCCATCTACACGCCGCGCGATGTTGAGAAGGCATTCATGGCCGGAGCGGCCGGCTACCTGCGGAAACCCTATGATCGGGTGGAGCTTGTGAGGGAGGTCGAAAGGGCGCTGAAGCCCCGTCGGCGGTCAGGCGGCGCGCCAGCGCGCTGAGTCATCGCCCGGCGGGCACGGCTTCCAACTGCTGAATCACGGTTGCCAAGGGAGAGGGCGTGGGATCAAGAGCGGCCGCTTGCTTGAGGTAGCGCAGGAGGTCCGCGGAGGAATCAGAGGGGAAATTGATCTTGTGGCCCCGGTGAAGAGTGTAAGGCACACCGTTTTCGATCAGCAGGCAGGCGACGCGTCCGCCATAGTGAGCGGCCATGCCAACATCGATCATCACAACCCGGCCTCTGAAGCGCGGCCAAATCGTACCGGGCGAAACGGTGTGACCAATCACGATGCGTTTCACGCCGTAGGCCTTGAGGACGGCCTCAAGATGCTGTTCCTCATCGGCTTCGGAGTATTGCGCCAAGCCGCGGTACCAGAGCGGCCCCCCGGGGTCGATATTGACACCGCCGCGAAGCTTGCTGAAATCACGCAGTTCCGATTCGATGGAACGATTCAGACCTTTGATGCTTTCGGTCACGTACTTGGGGCCGATGCCGCCGTGCAGAAAGAGCGTGTTGTTGATCTTGATGACCGCGTTGTGTCCCAAAATCCACTTGCCGTACTTGCCGCCGGGCGCGAAGGCCTCTCGATGCTCGAAGTAACCGAGAGGGTGATCGGCGAACCATCGCTCGCGATAAGCGTCGTTGAATTCGGGTAGGCCGGCGGCGGGCGGATTCCCCTCGAGTTCCTTGCGGTGCCGCTCGTATTCCTGCTCGCGGCGCTCGGCTGACTTGTCGTCGGCGAACGAAGCATATTCGCCAGGGTGAACATAGCGCAGGTCGCCGAACATGTTCATCGACTCGTGGTTCCCGATGAGGGCATGAACGTAGCCTTTTGCTTTCTCAGCTTGCTGCTCGAGGTCCATCAGCAGGTCAATAATCTTACGGGTGCCGGGGCCACGGTCGGGCACGTCGCCGGTCTGCACGAGATGGGTATCGCCGCCGGTCCAGTGGTTCTGCTCGTCGATGAGGCCGGCCGAGCGAAGGACGGCCACGAACTGGTCGTAGTCGCCGTGAACATCGCCGACCGCGACAATCTTGTTGACGCCATCCCATTGATCCTTGGCGGCCGCGCTGGGAACGCTCAGCGACAGCAGGACGAGCATCGCCGTGAGCGACGCCATCAACGCGAATGCTTTGTGCGGCTTGTAGAACGTCATCGTCTCCCCTGGAAAGTAAGACTCGGATTCTATCTCAACAGTTGCACCTCAGCAGTTGAAGGATGTCAATCCGGCGGCACGTGGGCAATCGAAGTCGAACCGCATCGGAACCGAAAGCCCTCGACCGACTCGAGCTTTCCGGTGTAGTTCCGGGAGGATGCGGCGCTAAGTTACTGGGAGGATTGGGCGGAATAAATCTGTGTGTTCTGTGACTAATGAAGGGCTGTTGAGCCGTTGAACCCGCACCTAGCCCTCTCGTGTGGGATAGGTAGTTTGAGGCGCGCCCCCGGAAAAACATAGAAAGCGTTACCCGTGTGCTTGGGTAATTGTGTAACCCATGCAACCGGACGTTCAATCGCCCTTCCAGGGCCGAGGGCGCGGCGTGCCGTCCCCCTACTTTCCCCTTTGGATGGTTTTTCTTGCGTGGCAAGGCTGATTCGGCCAAAGTGAAGAGTATTGCTAGTTAGTCGAGTTCCTTGATTTGGAGGTTTCGATAGCGCACCGGCCAGCCCTCGGCCTGGAGGCAGATGTTGCCCTCGGCGGGCTCGAGGTCATGCCCTTCGTTCATCTTCTTGCCGTTGAGCTTGACGGTGACGACGCCGTTGAGGGACTGGATTTCGATTGTTTCCCATTCGCCGAACGGTTTGCGGTTTTCAGGGATCGGTCCGCGGCGAGCGCCGGTCACCTTGCCGCCGCGCACGCCGAACACACTTCCCGCCTCGCCGTAATGCCCCTGTACTTCGAGAGACTTCGGCCAACCTTTGTCGACAGCTCCGGCGTTGATGAAGTAGCCGGCGTTGGGATACTCGGGCGGCGCCTCGGTCCAGCCTTCGGTCGGGAAACGCCACTCGGCGCGGAAGATGAAATTTTTGTAGGACTTCTTGCTGCGCAAAAAGCCATTGGGTTGTCCGGTGCAAACGATGACACCGTCCTTGACCGTCCAGGTATCGGGCGCGGAACCCTCGACGGTCCAGTGTTCGTCGAGGGCGGCTTTCGGGGAGAGCGAAACGAAGCCGCCGGACTGGGCGACGAGCGGCAGCGTCAATGCGGCGCCAAGCAACGCAACAAGAAATATGGTCCGGCAAATCATTCCGACACGGGTCATTGACATCATGGTTCTCTCCCTACGCTGTATGACTACGCTTAACGAGCAGAGGTTCCTGCGTGTTGCGCACATTGTTTGAAAAAGCCCACTTGAGCCTAGTACTACTGTGTTATAAATTAGGAGCCCCGCAAAAAGGACAGCCGGGGAGCTGCCGGACTAGATATCGGG
>JAQBUE010000323.1 GCA_027624045.1 Acidobacteriota bacterium | reverse complement strand
TGTACGGCCGGTTTCGCTGCTCACCTCGCGGCAATCTAGGCCGGTTGAGCGGCCTTACGCCAAAAGGCTTGAGCCGTTCACGACTAGGGCGATGGCCTTTGAGGGAGGCAAATTCGACATGAAAAGCAAGTGCAACACAGCAAAGGCAGCCAAAGACCGTCCCTCGACCTCAAGTCATTACAAACACACCAGTTGCCCAATCTTCCGAGAGGACCGACTAACCCATACGTGTTGCAAAATGATGCAAAGTGAGGCACGCACCGGCGGACCGCTCTCTGTAACCGGGCGGTCTATTCGATCTTCTGGCCGGCCAGATAGACCGAGTGAATATCGTGTGTGTTCAGGATGTCGTCCAGCGGGTTTTGGTTCAGGACAACCAGATCGGCGGCTTTGCCCTTTTCGAGAGTGCCGAATTCTTTAGCGACCCGCAATGCTTCAGAGTTCGTCTGGCTGGCGGCTTGGATGACCTGCATCGGTGTCAGGCCCGCCTCGACCATCAGCTCCATTTCCCAATGCTCGAAGTATCCGGAAAAGCGTGCCGGCGGACCCGTATCGCTGCCGAACCCGATGCGCACGCCGGCATCGGAAAGCTTCTTGATGTTCTTCATTGCGATCGCGAGGCCCTTGATATTGATATCGCGCTCGGGGTCTTTCGCCTGCGTCGCTTTAAGAGGCGTTTTCAGGGCCTCAAGCGTCGCAGCGTCGACGCCTTTGCGGAAGAACGGGTCGTCGAGCCACGCGGGCGAGTCGGCGTAAATGAACGTGGACTTTTCGCGGCTCAACGTGGCGACGTACGTGACGTTGTTCTTCTTCAGCAGGTTGATCAATTCATCATCGACCTCTTCGTCGCGGATGCTGTGGGCGATCACGTCGAGTCCAGCTTTGACGAGCCCCTTGGCATCGGAGAGTTCGTACAGGTGCGCGAAAGTTAACAGATCCCGCTTGTGGGCCTGCTCGATGATGGCCGAATAGACGGTTGGTCCCAGTTTCTTGAAGCTTTCGTGGTGGCTGTCCACCCACATCTTCGCCACATCAGCTCCCTTATCGGCGAGCCGGTTGACCCAGGCTCGGGCCTGCGCCGAGGTAGCGACTTCTTGGGCCACGCCTTTTACGCCGGGTGCCTGTGTCGGGTAGCCGCCGATGGATGTAAAGCCCTGCAGGGCCGTAAACACACGGGCGCCGTTAACCTTGCCGCGGCGTTGCTCATCACGGATCTCAACGATGAGGTCGTCGTCGGTACCCATGCTGGTCGTGCTGGTGACCCCGTACATGGCGTACATCTTGAGCTGTGCCTCGGCGTTTTCACGGGTATAGTTCGCCATGTCCTGGCTGAGACCCTTGACCATGCCGACATGACCGTGAAGATTGATAATGCCCGGCATGATGGTCTTGCCCGACAGATCCACGACCTGCGCCGCCTCGGGCGTCTTGACCCTGGACGAGGGTCCTATATCGCGAATCTTGCCGTCGGCCATGACGACGGTTGCGGCTTCAAGCGGAGCACCGCCGTTGCCGTCAATCAAGCGCGCATTCTGTAAAACGATCACCTGTGCCGACAGGCCGAGAGCACTCGCCAGGCCGAGAAACCAGAGTCGCCACATCAGCGAGAAATCGTTGTCGTGCGAAGAAGAGATCAACATGGCAGTTAGGCGGATTTTAGCATGGCTTAGCGGTGAGCCATCGGCATCGGCTCCGGCCAAAGCGGTATCCTTGGTTTAGTAGGCACTTCTCATCACCTCACGACGCGAAGTGCGTCAGAGGTCCGTCAGTGTGATCCGTGCGGGAGAAAGGGGCTCGTATGCGCGTCAGAATCATTCTTGTTGTTGCCGCGATGCTGGCGGCTAGCGTGGCGTCTTTTGGCGGCTGGGAGGAAGGCGTATTCGCCTTCCAAACCGAAGATTATGCTACCGCCGAGGCGGAGTTCCGTGTGCTCGTCCAGCAGGATCCGAACGGCTACCGGGGACACTATATGCTCGGGCTGACGGTTCAGCAGCTCGGCCGGAACGAGGAAGCGCGCGAGCACCTTCTTAAAGCCCATGGCTTGAATCCCAGCGGGCTGAAAGTCACGATAGCGCTGGCGCGAGCCTACTATGACGCCGGCGAGTATGACAAGATCGGGGCCTTGTTGGGATCGCTCGAACCGGTTCTGCTCGCGCCCCAAGATCAAAGCACTGTTCTGCAGTTGCGCGGTATGGCTCGCGAGAAGGCGGGCGATGTAAACGGGGCGCTGCAAGACTTCACGCAACTAGCCGCCATCCAGCCCGACAACGCCGCCGTGCAGTACTTCTACGGTGCCAAAGCCGTCGCCGCCGGCCACCTCGATGCCGGCATCCTGGCTCTCGAGAAAGCGATGCAACTGGATCCGCAAGATCCCGCCAAGGCCAGGATGTATGCCTTGGCATTGATCAAACGCGCGCGGGCCGTGGGCGACGATGCCGCCATGAAGCAGGACTACCTGCTGGCCGCCGCCGTCGCGGCAAAGATGGCCGAGGCCGAACCGACTCATACCAACTTGATGCTGCAGAGCTCAGCCGAACTCGGTGCGGGGGAGTACACGAAGGCCGTCGAGACCGGCAAAGCCGCCATCGCCGCGAACCCGGGCGACTGGTTGGCGCATTACTATCTCGGACAGGCTTATTCCGGCGGCCGGCAGTACGCGGCGGCCGAAGAGCCTCTGCGCGCTTCGCTCGAAAGAGCCGGCCCCGAAGACCAGCGCCTCGTTTGGAGGCAACTCGGTTGGATCTACGAGAAGCAGAACAGGGCGGCCGAGGCGGCCGAAGCGTATCGGCACGCGGAAGACGAGTCCGGCGCGGCGGCCACACCAGAGGACATCAAGGCCGACCCCGCCGACGGCGAGATCGAAGCGCGTAAGCGGCGTCTCATCGAGATGAAACGCGAAGCCGAGCAAATCGAGCAAGAACTCAAGAATCTGGAAGGCCGCCCGAAGTAACCTGAAAGTTGAATTCGAAAAGCTAATTCCTCTGGTTACCGGGCGGCGCATCTAGCCGAACCGCGAACGACAGAGAGCGGTCCGCCGTTGCGTCGGGTACAACGTCCCGAAAAGCCCTGTGGAGACCGCGTTTTTTGGGATGTTTGGCCGTCGCGATGCGTGGGGTATTGGGGCGGTTTGAGGATTGTTGGTTCGCCGGTGCGTGCCTCACTTTGCATCATTTTGCAACACGTATGGGTTATTCGGTCCTCTCGGAAGATTGGGCAACTGGTGTGTTTGTAATGACTTGGGGTCGAGGGACGGTCTTTGGCTGCCTTTGCTGTGTTGCACTTGCTTTTCATGTCGAATTTGCCTCCCTCAAA
>JAQBUE010000088.1 GCA_027624045.1 Acidobacteriota bacterium | reverse complement strand
GACCGCTGCGTCTTCAGGATCATCTTGTATTGGAAACACTCCCTCCTTTCAGGATCATCTTGCATTGGACAACTCTAGGCTCTGCGTCCGCGCTCACAAACGTGTACAATACTGCTCTCTTCGCCGCAAGTTGCGGCGAGTTAATGTAACGGTTGCGGGTTCCCCAATAAACTATGGCTTCAAACAGTAAGTTTCGTGTTGCAATCACGCCGGAGTTCGGCGACCAGACCGATGAGCTCATCGGTCCGGCTCTGCGGGAGGTATTCGATCCCCATCCGGATATCGAATATGAGCTAATGGCGGCGAACCCCGCGGAAACCGGGGTCCCCAGCGTGATGGATGAGTACGACGCCATCATCGTATTCAGCTATTACTTCCCAGCCAAGAGCTTTGAGAGTGTGAAACGCTTGGCTTGCCTCTCGCGCTGGGGCGTCGGCTACGACCGTATTGATACGGCGGCGAGCACGAACGCGGATGTCGTCGTGGCTATCGCGCCGCTGGCCGTACGGCGGCCCGTGGCCGAGGGGATCATCACGCTGATCCTGGCGCTGGCCAAGAATCTGAAACACCTCGACCTGCGGACGTCCAGCGGCCGTTGGCGCGACGGGATTGACGCGAAGAGCATCTGCATCGAAGGACGGACGCTGGGTTCCGTCGGCGTCGGCAGCATTGCCGGCGAGATGTTCAAGATGGCCAAAGGCATCGGATTCGGCCGCCTGCTTGGCTATGACCCCTTCATCTCCAAAGAACGCGCCGAGGCGCTGGGCGTTGAACTCGTTGATCTCGATACCGTGATGCGCGAAAGCGATTTCGTCGCGGTCAACACGTTCCTGAGCGACGAAACGCGCGGTCTGATCGGCGCGAAACAGTTCGAGATGATGAAGCCCACGGCCTACATCATCAACACGGCGCGGGGACCGATCATTGACGAAAAAGCCCTCACCGAGGCGCTGCAAAGCGGCAGTATCGCGGGCGCTGGGTTGGACGTATTCGAGGAAGAGCCGACGCCCACTGACAACCCGCTCCTCCACATGGAGAATGTCATCGTCGCCCCACACTCAATCGCCTGGACGCAGGAGTGTATCCGGGACAACAGTTTGCACTCCTGCCGGAACGTCTTAAACGTATACAAGGGCGAAGCGCCGGCCCATATGGCGAATGCCGGAGTCATTGAACGGCCCAGCTTCCAGGCGAAGCTCGCGGCACGGAGGTCTTAGGTGAAACCCAATTGCGTTCGAGAATTATTGGCGGCGGGCAAGAGGCCGGTCGGCCACATGATCATGGAATTCGGCACGCGCGGCATCGCCAAGATTGTCGAAGCGGCCGGCGTTGATTTCGTGCTCATCGACGGTGAGCACTCCGGCTTCGACATGGGCCAGATCGATGACATGTTGGCATGGTTCAAGGCGACGCGGGTTGCCCCGTTCGTGCGCGTGCCGTCGAGCGACTACCACTTCATCGCGCGTGTGATGGACGCCGGCGCCATGGGCGTCATGATTCCCAACGTGAAGTCCGCCGCGCAGGCCAAGGCGATTGTTGATGCCATGCGCTATGCCCCGGATGGCGACCGCGGGCTCGGACTGGGCGGCGCGCACAACGACTTTATGCCGCCCAACCCTCGCGAATATATGCAGGCGGCGAATCGTAACAACATGGTGATTTGCCAGATCGAGAGCCAAGAGGCGCTCGACAACCTCGATGCCATCTCCGCAACGCCGGGTGTGGATGCCCTCTGGGTGGGACATTTTGACCTGACGCAGTCGCTGGGCATCGTCGCTGAGTTTCATCATGAAAACTTTCTAAACGCCCTCAAGAAGGTCGTGGCGACGACTCAAAAGAACGGCCAAGCCGCCGGCATCCAGCCCGGCAGCCTGGAGCAAGCCCATGAATGGATGCAGATCGGCTTTAACCTGATCTCGTATTCAGCCGATCACGGTGTCTACCGAGCCGCGCTACAGTCGGCTGTGGACGAGTTGCGGGGATAGCCAGGGCTAACCCCGATCTCCATCTTCCCAACCAAAGAGAAAGCGGGCTTAGCGAGTCCAGCGATCGAGGTGGCCGGGAAGTTCGGCGAGCTTTGTCATGCGAGCCAACGGAGAGTAGGAATCAAACTCTTCGCCCCTTGTCGGCCCCGTCAAAACAGCCGCGAACGGCATCTTCGCGCGCTGAGCCGCCTCCGCGTCCGTCACGCTGTCGCCCACATAGATTAACTCGTCCAGGCTAAAACCCAGCCGTGAGGCAGCCATCAACAACCCACCCGGGTCCGGCTTGTTCTCCGCCACATCATCGCCGCCCACGATGGTTTCGAAATACGACGCCAAACCGTCGCGCAGGAGCGTCGCTTCGATCCGAGACCGGTACTTCGTCGAGACAATCCCCAGCTTCAGCGGCCGTTGAGTAAGTGCTTCCACAACCCCGGCGACCCCAGGTAAGAACTCGGTCCAGTCAACCATGATTTCGTTTGACCTGTTGCGAAAGTGCGACCGGAATTCTTCGACCCGCGCATCGCCGTCCTGACCGGAGAGAACACGGAAGGTCTCCGGCAACGAAAGACCGATCGTGCGCCGGATGGAGTCCGCCAAAGGTTGCGAAAGCGCCATGCTGTCGAAAGCGACGCGAACACACTCGACCACCGCCCGCGACGAATCCGCCAGCGTGTAATCGAAATCGAACAGAATGCCGCGCGCAGCCGCCATCTCTCATCGTAGGGCTCCGGGCGCGGTTGGGCTCCGAGAGCGTCCTCTATAATGACGGTTTCCCTATGTCAAAGCCGGCGCTCATCGCCCTCATTTTCGCTTTCGTGTTCCTGGGAGTCCTCATCTACTCGACCCTGGGGCTGAGTCAGTATAGTTGCGCGGTCTGCGTAACGTATGAGGGCCGGCAAAACTGCTCGACCTCGTCCGCGCCAACCGAAAAGGACGCCATACGCACCGCAACCGATGTTGCGTGCGCGCCGATCTCATCGGGCATGACCGAGAGCATTCAGTGCTCCAACACACCGCCCGACAGCATTGACTGTTCCAGAAAGTAGCCGCCTGCTGTTAGGAATTTGGCGACAGGCCTACCGCACTCAGATCGTTTGCCCGCCCGACCGACACCTTCCCCGTCAGAAGCTATAGCGAACCTGGAACTCAATGACACGCGCCCCGACCAGCGTGCTTGAGATGCGTCCGAACTGGGTTGAATCAAGGAAGTGGCTTCCAGAAAAGAAAACGGGGTGGTTCAGAGCATTGGCGACCTTCGCGCCGAATAGCACCGCGTGACGCTCGTGGAAGCGGAACGTCTTATCGACGGCCACGTCAAGCGAGAACGCGGAAGGTCCGTTGAAAAGCCGGCGCTGGAGCACACCGATCTCGCCTGGCTCGGGGTGCGAGAAGATCTGGCCGGCAAAAGGCGCTGCGCCATCGGGAGAGACGCCGGTGTTGTCGCGCGGGCTGATGGCGCTTTCGGCGATCAGGAACGGCCCGTCGCCCGTCATGCGGAAGCGCACAATGTCATCGAGTTCCGGCTTCGTGAGCGACGTCATCGCCGTGTTTTGCGCCGAACGCGCGCGCCGGTTGATCGTAGCCCGGCCTGAGAGCAGCGACAGCGGCGCGCCGGCTTGCCACGAGACGATCGATGACAGCGTCCAGCCATTGACGAGCGGACCCAGACGGCCTCGCTTGTCGAACGGCAGCGGCCAGACAGCGTTGAAATTGAAAACGTGATTCAGGTCGTAGTCCGCCCGGGCGCGCTCAACCTCAGGACTGTCGTTATCCAGAAACGGATCGAAGCGAACGAAGGTACCGCTCGAATCCGTGAGAACTTTGCTGAAGCTGTAGTTACCCTGAAGCTGTACTCCCGCCGACGCCCGCCGGCGCACTTCAATCTGCAACGCGTTGTAGCTGCTGCTTGAATAGTTCGTAATGTAATCCGCGACAAAGGTGTTCTCATTCGGGACGAACTTCACTCCGCTACCATCGGCGAAACCCAGGCCATAGTACGTTGAGCCTAACTCCGCCGCCTCGCCGCGCTGGATCAGCGAACGCACCACCGTATTGGTGAGCGCCCCGCCCAGCACCAATCGCGGAAAGACCGACAGAGCCTGGCTACCCTGTATGCTTGGGTTGAAGGCGGGGTTGAACCCACCGTCTCATTGCAAAGCCAGAAAGCCGTTGGCGCGTGCCCGCAGAAAATCATCAAGGAAACCGTTCTCGTCGAGAATAACCTGGTTGAGATCGAATCCCCGCCAGAGCTTCGTCCCCCGATTACCGACGTAGCGAACTTCAAGAACCGTACTCGGCAGCACCTCGTGCTGAATCCCGATGTTCCATTGCTGGACGTAAGGCGAGCGGATGTCAGGGTCCATCGTAAAGATTGCCGCCACCGGATCGATCAGCCGGTTATCCTGGGCCGTCCGCGGCACCTGGAAGACAGGAATATCGAACGCGGGCAGCCCAGCGCTGAGCCTCTCGTCAAGATCGGGGGAGCCCGCGACTATCTGGAGTCCTGCGTTCGACGCACCAGCGTTTTCAGCCGTCAGAATGGCTTCGTCGTTGACGTAGTTGATGCTGTAGCCCAGCCGCAACGCCGTCTTACCGTTGCCGAAAATGTCATACGCAAGCCCGACGTTCGGCGCAAAGTTGTTCAGGTCCCGGCGATAGAGCGGCCGGCCGACGGCGCTGCCCGCGAAATCGAGTGTCGCATTCGAGAGCAACGTGTCGCGCACGCCGCCTGGACCAATGACCGGACTGAGCAACAGCCCGTCTCTCTCGTCAACGCGCCCCGTGTACTCCCACCTCAGCCCGTAAGAGAGCGTGAGCCCCTGGCGGAGACGCCACGAATCCTGCGCATAGAACGCATAGCTGTTCAGTGAATAGCGGCGCCGAAACTCCTCGCCCGGAATGAACCCTGAATTGCGGTCGGCCACATTGAAACGCTGCGAGCCACTGCCGATCACGCCGCCCAGCGTGGCCATCAGTCCTTCGGCGGCATCAAGGTCAGTCCCCGAGATGCCGCCGGGAAACTGCGTCGAATTCAGAAAGAGAGGACTGATGAGACTGATACCAATGTCATAGCGCGGCGTCGTACCGCCGGAGAAAAAGCTCTCGACATGAACACGCTGGGCCGAACCGCCGAACCGTAACGAGTGTGTTCCGGCTTGCCAGCCGGCGTTGTCCATAAAGTTGAACGTGTCCGTGTAGCGGCCTTCCGGCTCGAAATTCACGGCGGGGTTGGTGAAACTGAAACCACCGATGATCCGCGGGTCGATCTTCTCGGTCGTACGGAACTCGCCCGGCGCCAGATTAAAGCCGCCGCGCAGTTCGTTGGTCCAATTCGGACCCGGCGTCCAACTCCACCCCAGCGAGACGAGCTGCGTGTGGCTGAACTCCCGTACCCGCGGAATGACGCTGTAACCCGTTCCCGCGTCGGGGCGGTCGGGCCGGTCGCGCGTGAATTGATATGTACCGCTCAGGAAGTGATCGTCGGAAAGGACGGAGTCGATACGGCTCGTGACCGCGTCACGGTCGTTGTTATCCCGCACGTTGAACTGATAGCCGGCTGTGTTGCGCAGCAAGTCTCGGTCGCTATCGCCGACGTCGAAGTTGTTAATGCTCTCCGGGCCCGGCACTCGTTCGAGAATCTCACTCACCGCTGGGTCCATCGGCACGCCGCCCAGTGCGAGCACATCGACTTTGCGAACCATGTTCTGCCCGTCGCGGTAGGTGAAGATGCCCTTGCGGGCGTCCGCCGTCGGGATCACCGTATTCGTGAAAACCTCGGCCCGCTTCCGGTAAGCCTCGTAGTTCGCATAAAACATCAGCCGATTCTTGATGATCGGACCGCCCAGCGAGCCTCCCACCTGATTCAGATTGAGAAACGGCTTCGGCGTTCCAATACGGTTAGCGAACCATTGATTGGCGGAAAACTCGCGGTTGCGATTGTGCCAGTACGCATTCCCGTGGAACTCATTCGTGCCTCCGGGTGTCGTAAAGTTCACCTGAGACGACCCGCCGCCGAAAGCCGCGTTCCCATTCTGGGTCGTGATCGTAAATTCCGAAACCTGATCGACAAGTAAGCGGTTCGGGATAAAGTTCAGTCCGTTGTTCCGGATGTAGTTGTCTTGAATATTGATGCCGTCGAGCGTCACGTTGCTGAACGACGTGCGCTGGCCGTTGATAACGCTGGGTGTGCGGCCCTGAAACGCCACGCCTGCTTCGAGATGGATCAAACCAAGAGGTCCGCGGCCGATCAAGGGCAGATGCTGAATCTGGTCCATCGTGACGGTCGAGCTGAGCTCGGCGTTCGTTGTTTGCACCTGTGAGACGCCGCCCTGCACCTCGATCGTCTCGACCGGTGAGCCGATCTCGAGGCGAATCGGCGGCACCGAGGTTTCCCGTGCGATATCAACCTTGATGCCGCGCACGATATATCGCTGGAAGCCCTCGGCCTTTGCCTCGACGCTGTACTCGCCGGCCGGCAGCGCGAGGGCCTCGAAGCCGCCGGAGGCGTCCGTCAGCAGTTCGGTCGCGGCACCCGAAGCCTCGCTCTCAACCCGAATCGACGCCTTCCGAATCACGGCGCCGGTCGTATCAAGCACCGTACCCGAAAGCCGGCCCGTCGCGGTCTGTCCCCAAAGGGAACCGCCCGGGGTGGCCGCAAGCAAACCAACAAGGGCTGCAATCGTTCTCAGCATTCCCTTTATTAAGACATGATCCGGCGAGCTTTTGCACTCGGTGTTTCCGCCGAGCCGGACGCCATCGGCTGCTGATCCGGCTTCGGTTGAAACGCAGCCCCCTGGTTCATACTCTGAGCGGGTCTGAAGCGGGACTCCGCTGGGCTCGCTCCTACCAAAGGCCGAAAACGACCAACGCTGAAAATGCGGCGCTGATCCCTAACTCTCGAAAGCCGACTGTTCTCAAGGGTGTCTTGCGTTTTCGAGGGTCGTCGATGGTGAGCAGGTCGAAGCCATGCAATAGGCAGGGAATAAGCAAGGCGATACCGAGCAGCACAAAGCCGCCGATACAAAACGCGGCCGCAAAGGCCAGTTGAACGCCGACCCACACAGCGGCGCCTCGTTTTCGCGGCCGATCCATCGTCACAACGGACTTCTGCTTCCGTCCTTCGATGACCGCATGAATCTTCAGCACCGACCCCGTGTAGTGCACCGTTTGGGCTAGCCACAGCAACAGCAGGATCATGTCGGGCTGTCGGCCGCCAGACAGGTACGCAAGTGCGCCGGACAATGTCAGCCCGGCTGCTCCAGCAAGTTGCAGCGGAACAGCGTGTTGGCGCCCACGAATCACCGCGCGCACATGGACAACCACTAGCAGCGACCCCGTGGCGCCAAGAAAAGCAAGCCACGCAGCCGGTACGACGAATAGCAGCCATGTCCCGCAAACCGCCAGTACAGCCGCCGCCAACCAGAGTGTCCGCCGTGCCGCTGGCGCCTCAGGCCTCTTCCGCAGCAGAATCACAATCGGCGCGCGAGCCACGAAGACCGCCACAGCGGCCAACAAAGCCGGGAGAATCGCCGGCGTCATGTTTCCGGCAAGCAACGCACCCGAAACAAACGGGAACAAGAGCATTCCCCACGCGCCATGCTCTCGCGGCAAGCACAGCCACTCTGATTTGCCCGATGCCGGTCTCCGAGCCGGCTTACCTGAACCCAACTCGTTGGCGCGTGTTTGCCCCGGCGCGGCCTCCATCACACTAATTCTCACCACATTACTTCTCGGTAACGTCGCGGATCACGCGCAGCCAGTTCGCTCCGAGAATCTTCTTGATGCGCGAGTCGGAATATCCCTTGCGCTTCAGCGCTTTCGTCATCTCAGGGTAATCGCTAACGTCCTTGATCTCGCGCGGCAGCGGCGGGCCACCGTCGAAATCAGATCCCAACGCAATGTGATCCTCGCCCACCAACCCGACCGCATAGTCGATTACATTCGCCAGCTGGTCAACATGCATCCAGTATTCGTCAGGCAGCGGCTTGCGGGTTCCACCCTGCCCCTTGGTGAGACGCGCATCGATATCCGCCAGCGATAACCCGTTCCAGGAATCAAGGCGCGTCGACATATCCGGTCCGCGCCGGGGGCGGCCCTCGTTTCTCCAGGCGTAATACTTCGGATTATTAAACGTGCTGCCCCATTGCAGGCCGATCACGCCACCCTTCGCGGCGACAGCTTGGGCAGCTCTGTCACTAATGCAACGCGGGATGTCGACAAAGTGCCGAAAGCCGCCATGGGAGAAAATCACGGGGTCTTTGCTCGACTCGACTGTCTGCAAGATTGTCTCTTCGGACGCATGCGCGACGTTGATCACGATGCCCAGACGATTCATTTCCTTGACGACCGCGCGCCCTTGATCGTTCAGGCCTCCCCACTTGCGAACATCGCAGCAGGAATCCGCGAAGTTGTTTGTGTAATTGTGAGCCGTGAGCTGAACCGAGCGTAGCCCCAGCGCATAAAGGCCGCGCAGCACATGCAGATCGCCGTCGAGATCAAACCCTCCTTCGAGATCAATGAACGCCGCCATCTTCCCCGCGCGATTGATCCGCTCGATATCCGAAGCGTTGAGAGCAAGCTCGATCACATCGGCGTTCTGGGCAATCTGATCGCGCGCCAGCGAAAGCACTCGCAGGGTGTGCTTGGTTTCGAAACGGCCTGGGTAGTAGGGCTCCGGCGTGTAGATCGAGAAGAACATGGCGTCGAGCCCGCCTTCCCGCGCACGCGGAAGATCAACATCCCCGTCGGGATAGCGGTCGCCGATATCCAAGCCTTGCAGCAGTTGCCGCATCATGACGTGGATGTGGCCGTCCATGACGAAAGCCTCGTCGTGCAGACGCCTGACGTCCTGCGCGGCCAACAGGTGCGGGAGCAAAAGAAGGGGCAGGAGTTGCCTCGGGAAACGCATGATGGCTATCTTGGCCCACGCGCTTTTCCGGGCGGAAGGCATCCCTCGGAAAGCATGGTCGAGGGACGGCCCTAAGCCGCGGGGGCCCGCCCGTAATCCTTGATCTTCATCACCTCGCCGCCCTTCAACGCTGACTCATGCGCCACCAATCCCGGCAGCGTGTACGCCACCGCCTCCCAAACATTCACGCTGGGATGGCGGTCTTCGAGGATTGCCTGCACGAATTCGTGACTGATGAACGTGTGCGAGTTGCCATGACCCGTCTTCACTCGCATCGGCTCGGGCAACTTTTCGAAATGATCCGGCTGTTCAAACTTCTGGCTGTGGACGCGCCCCGCCGCATAGCCATTCTCATCCACCACCATTTTGCCGTCTTGAAGGATCTCGACCACCGTATCCGGCGAGCCTTCCGGGCGCTGGAAAATATACGAGCGCCGATCCCCATAGAATTGTGCGCGCTCAGTACCCCCCGCCGCCACATGCCAAAATACCGACACTCTGCTCGCATGGCCTCCTGAAGTTTTGAAGAAGCCCGTCGCGCTCCAGAACGGATTTTGATAGCGATTCGTCTCGAGCACTTCATGCCCATCGCCCCAGCCGACCGCCTGCACCTCAACCAAACGCTCGCGCGTGACGGGCACGATCATCCCGGTACAGTGCGTCGGATACCACATCGGCGGAAAACCGTGACGCCACGTCGGCAAGCCGCGATCGTCGTACATCAGATCGAGCAGGCCTTCATGGTGGTACTCGGCCTCGGAGTAGAAAATAGTGCCGAACTTCCCTTCCTCGGCCCACTCGCGGCAGGTGATAATCTCCGGACGGTAGTAGCTCGTCTCGGCCATCATATATCGCATGCCGGTTTTGCGAACCGTATCGATGAGCTGCTCCAGTTCCTCGACCGAGAGGCCCGCCGGAACAGCGCTGATCACGTGCTTGCCGGCCTTCATGGCGGCTGTTGCCATCCAGGCGTGCAGCGGCGCCGGCGTGAAGACTCCGACGGCATCCAATCCTGGATGCTTCAACATCGCCCGAAAATCATCGTACGTATTGCCGCAGCGGTAGACTTCCGACAGCGCCTGCAGCGCTTCAGGCCGGATGTCGCAGACTGCTTCGACCTTGCAGTCGGGGTGCAAGTGCCATTGAAAGCCGCGTCCGAAACCTCCGCCAACGACGCCGATCTTGACGCCCTTCGGCGCCGGGCGGGCCCCAATCGGAATTTGCGCTGACGCCATACCGGCCACGACACCGGCGCTATTTCGAACAAACTCACGGCGGGTGGAAGAACCCGTAAAAGCGCGAACGTTGCGATCAGCCATTCTCCAACCTCGTTTGAAAGCTTCGGCTTGCAGTGTACACAGAAGTCCAGCGCCCTTCGTCAGTAGTTCTCTTCCGCTTCCCTCAGCAG
This sequence comes from Acidobacteriota bacterium, assembly GCA_027624045.1. Taxonomy (GTDB): domain Bacteria; phylum Acidobacteriota; class Terriglobia; order Bryobacterales; family UBA6623; genus JAPPLB01. The sequence continues at coordinate 11,028 of JAQBUE010000088.1, read as the reverse complement.
AGCAGCGATCTCTTTGTAGCCCTTATCTTTCGCCCATTGGAACGCGGTCCAACCTTGGCCGTCTTCGATAGTGGGGTCGGCCTCGTGGTCAAGAAGGGCTTGCACGACGTCAAGCGAACCCTGATCCGCGGCCCAGGTTAGAGCGGTGCCGCCTTCGTTGTCGCCGGCATTGACTTCCGCGCCGCGCAGCAGCAGAATTTCCGCGATCTCAGCTTGGCCTTCAATGGCAGCCCACATCAGCGCGGTACGGCCCTCCGGATCGGTGGCCTCGATGTCAGCGCCAATGTCTATCAGCGCTTCAACCAGCTTCTCATCACCCGCGGCGGCCGCCGCCATCAGCGGGTCGCGGCCCTCGTCATCGGCGGCATCGGACTCGTCCCGATGATCCCGCTGCTCCTGGTATTTCAGGAGCCGTGCGATGCGCGTGTAGCCCATGTGCTCGGCAACTTGAAGCGCGGTCTTGCCGGCGGCGTCTTCTACGCCCACGTCGGCGTCCTGAGCGAGCAGCAGGCGAACCACGTCGAAGTGTCCTTTCTCCGCCGCCAACATGAGCGCTGTCGATCCTCCGTGGTGTCGCGCGTTCACGTCAGCACCCTGCTTCAGCAGCACTGCGACAACGGCTGCGCGTCCTTTACGGGCAGCGAAAAGCAGAGCGGTGGCACCCTCCGGATCCTTGGCATTGACATCCGCGCCCGCTGAGACGAAGTCCTCGGCCATGGCTTCATCCCCAGCCTCGGCCGCCACCATCAGAGATGTAAGTCCCGCCTCGTTTCTTTGGTTGACGTCGACCCCTCTTGCGAGCAGCTTCTCCACCGCCTGCGCGTGACCGGCTTTCGCCGCCGCGACAAGAGACGCACTCTCGTCGCCATCGAGAAAACCGCTGAGGCTCTCTTCCTGGGACGTTTTGAGAAATTCAACATCCTCGTCTGAAAGCGAGTAGCGCTCCATCAGCTCCCGCAAGCACTCATTCGCGGCTGCCTCGGAGGCAATCCGTACACTGAGGGCGACGGGTTCCTCGGCCGAGGCGTCAACCTCTTCCGGGTCGACGAAGAACTCGATCGTCTCGCCTCGCAGAACAGCCGTCGCCTGATCGAGAAACTCCGCATCTTCGGTGACGAACAGAACCGTCGTGCCGGTCGGCGCGTCGGATTCCGGTTCGTCGGGAAGCTCCTCCACCAGTGGCACGTGGCAGTCCGAGCACTCCGTGAACCCCTCACGGTACTCAACTTGACATTCAGGACAGAACATCTTCTAGGCCCTCAACAGGATTTTACAAACTCAGAATGGCTAGCGAGGCTGAATCGCACCCAGCTTTTCCCACTGGGCGAGCTGCTCCTCCACCGACACGGCAAGGGGCGAGCCCGGCGCCGCTTCCAGATACGACCGCAGCGCCATCGCGGCCTGCTCCCATTCACCCTTCTTCGCGAGAATCGCACCGAGCAAATGATACGAATGAGGATACCTGTTGCCGCCTCCACCCGCCTGCAATTCGCGAACCGCGCTCTCCGCCGAATCCATATCTCCCTTGTTGAAGCGCCCGACGGCGAGGAAGTAGCTCGCTTCTGACACAAAAGGGTTCAGCTTCAGAATCTGCTCGGCAAGCCAAATCGCGTCGTCCCAGCGCTGGTCTTAAATCGCCATTTGCAACAGCGGCGAATACGGAGCGATGTAGGAGGCATCCCCGCTGACCGCCCTTTCAAAAGCCTCGTACGCGCCCGCTCTGTCGTTCTGGTCCAGCTTGATGCGGCCCAGCATATTCCAAGCCGCCGCGAACTTCGGATACTCGGTCACCGCCTTGACCAGATCCGCCGCGGCTTTCGTGAGGTTCGGTTCCTTCTTGCGTGTCTCGTTGAATGCCTTCTCGTAGGCTTTGCGGGCTTTCTTGGGGGCCGCTAGCGTCGTAACGCTGATCGCGGTTCCCTGAACGCCTTCCCGCCGCTTCAGCGTAATCGTCCCCAGGTTCGAGTTGCCCCTCGGATTCACGTTGCCCAGCTCGATCGGGCTCGATTCGTAACCCGCCAGCTCGGCTTCCAAGCGGCATCCAAACAAGTTGAATCTGCTCAAACCGGAGGCAGGCGCCGCCAGACTGTCGTCAGCACCAGCGAAGGGAGTCGGATCTTGGTTGGCAGCGGGCCCCGTCTCCGTCGGCCGGGAGACGCTTGCATCGCCCACTAGCAGGTTGCTGCGATCGCTCAGATCAATCGAGAACGAACCTTTAAGGGACGTGTGGCCCCTGGGCTCGCGCCGACCGCCGCAAACCATGTAGACCGTCACCGGCTCGGCAGGCGGCGTGCTGTCATCCATCAGCACTTTCCCAGTCAGCAGCAACGTGTGCTCGAACGGCAAGGGTCCCTGCTGGCCAAGCGTCGTGCCGAAAGTATCATTCCGCCCCTGATCTCCGCCGCCCCCCCGGCTCCTGCGTCTGCGCCGGCAGAACCAAGTGAGCGGCAAGACTCAAGCAGCCCGCCGCAATGACCACCGCGGTTCTTATCACGAAAGCCCCCCAAGCCCGACCGGCGGCATTCCGCCGGCCATCGTTCTCACACTACGACTGTGACCGCTCCACCGCAAGCGGCGGGTGAAACTTTACGAACTCCTGAGCGCGCATCCCGGCCCATTCGGCTGGGCCATAGCCTTCTGATGCTAAGATTCATGCAGAGGGGGACCGACTTTCTTTAGACTTTGAGAAACCATAAGCCACGGTCCCTTCGTAACAACCCTCTGGCTCGCGTATCCTAAGACTTGTGTTCGTCCTCGACACCGCGCGGACCTCGCCGGTCGCGAAGGCCACAACGATGCGTGTCGGCTGTACAGGGCCGGCAGATCACCTGAAATCCGGAGTTTGGAACACCGCACATGCTACTGAGACGATTCTCGTTCCCAAAAATACGTAACCGCGCCTGCCTAACCCTGTGCTTGACGGCGTTCTGCCTGCTGACGGCGTCGGTGGCAAGCGCCCAGCAGGATACGACAGCGCAGCCTGACGAACCGGAGCAAGAGACCTTCGGCCCCATTTACGTTCGGCGTTTCTCGGCGGGAGTCAGGTTCGGTTATCTGCCTCTCAAGAACTTGACGAGTCAGGATGTTTCTACGAGTTTGACCGATGTCGTCTTTTTTAACGCCTTCAGCAATCCCAAGAGCGATAACGTCACCTACGGGCTCACCACGCAGGTCACCGTAAACAACAGATGGGCGGTCGCCGTCGATGCTTACACTTTCAAAGTATCGTACGTGGAATTCAGAAACGCCAACTCGTTAATCGTCGACCCATTCGACATGGTGCTGCTGGAGTCACGACTCGAAACTGCCGAAGAGACGACCAGCGCGAGAGTCTGGGACATTCCGGTTGTGCTCCGCTACTACACCAAGGGCCACCGCGAACGGGGCCCTCGTGTTTTCTTCGAAGGGGGAGCGGTTCTTCGGAAGGTCACCAACATCAAGTCGTCGGTCAAAACAATTTTTTCAACCACCGATCCGGACGTGGAAGACCGTGAAGAATGCTGCGACACTACGCCAATCAGGGTGGCGAACTCGCCAGCCTTGGGTGGTACTGTCGGTATCGGCTTCCAGTTAGTCGACGACGTCGGCATCCGGCTCGTTCCGAGCTTTCGCTACACGCGCTGGTTCAACAACGCCTTCGATAACCCGCCGACTCGCTCCGAGAAGCAGCAACTGGAAGTGTCGCTCGCCTTGACGTTCTGAGCCCTCACTCGCCGCGCAGCCGCGTCAACTCAAACGTCACGAGCTGAGCCGCGATTCCGGGCTCCCGTTGCATCAGGAAGACTTCCGTCCCCAGCAGGGAATCGCGCCAGACGAAGGAACCCCTCGAAGCCGTTTCGGCCACCCGCGTGACAACGAAGTCGAAATGGAAGCTCACCATCGATCCATCAGGAAGCGTGTTATCGAAGGCCGCCGTGCCCGTGCCATCGGGATTCACGGTGTACATTCCGGTGGCCTTAATCGAGATCATGGCGCGACCTTCCGGAGCCGCCTCGGGCAGCAGCAGCGAGCGGCTGGTCTTGCCCGCCCCGTCGAAAACCGCCACGCCGATACGGGCCGCCTCATTGGCCCCGCCCGTACCCCGCAGAGCATAGGATCCCTTTAGGCTGGCGTTCGTGAAGCCCGGTTTGGCCGCGGTGCCCACTGTGGACGAAACGAAAAATAATGCGACGCCGGCCAGCACCACGACCAAGCCCGCCAAGACCGTTATCCTCGAACGTGATCCAAACTTTGTGATGAATGCCATAATTACCCCTTTCTGCTCGCGCATGTTAACAGCCTGCTTTCGAAATCGGCCAGTCCGTGCAAAGCCCAAGCCGCGGCACACGCGCTGTCCGCCTCCCCTACAATAAGGCCCAAAGGGGTTTACCCCGCGGATGGATTCCAAAGCTAACTTCTCGATCGGCCAGACCATCCACCACCGACTCTTCGACTACCGGGGAGTCGTCGTTGATGTGGACGCTTGTTTCTCCGGAACCGAAGATTGGTATCGAACCGTCACAAAAACGCGGCCTCCGAAGCGTCAGCCTTGGTACCGCGTTCTCGTCGATGGAGCCGATCACTGGACGTACGTGGCTCAACGAAACCTTGAAGACGACAGCAGCGGACAGCCAATCCGGCACCCCGCGCTCGACCACTTCTTTCAGGGCTTTCAGGATGGCGTCTACATTCCCAACAAACCATTCAACTGAGAACCCGACCCTCTCAGCAATCCTTGCATGGCCAAGACTCTCGCTCTCATCCACACCGCACCGGTTTTGATTCCGGTCTTTCAGAAGCTCTGTGAAGAGTACCTCGACGGGATCGACGTCTTCAATATCGTTGACGAAAGCCTGCTCAAGAACACCATCCGTGATGGTGAGCTCAGCGCCGTGACCGTCCAAAGGCTTGTGGGCTACGTGCAGTCAGCCAAACAAGCGGGGGCGGACGTCGTGCTCGTTACCTGTTCATCGATCGGACGCGCCGTCGAAGCAGCCCGCGCCGTGGTGGATTTGCCCGTACTCCGCATCGACGAGGCTATGGCCGACGAAGCCGTCCAAAGCGGGCGCCGGATTGGTGTCGCGGCCACCCTCAGAAGTACTTTGGATCCAACGCTCGACTTGATCAAGACCCGCGCGGTTCGCGCCAATCGGCGGTGCGAAGTTGTCGCCCGTCTGTGCGAGGGAGCGTTCCAGGCGGTCGCCTCCGGCGATACCAAGACGCATGACAGAATCGTTCAGGAGAACCTTCTCGTCCTAATGGGCGAGGTGGACGTTGTCGTTCTCGCACAGGCTTCCATGGCCCGTGTTGTCGACGCAATGGACCCCGCCAACCTGCGCGTTCCCGTTCTCTCAAGCCCTCGAAGGGCCATCGAACAGGCGAACGAAGTGCTGCGGCTGATCCCTTAGCTTGGGCTAGTGGACGGCCTCGACTTCAGCTCGACCAGGACGACTCTGAGACCGCTGGTAGTACAAATTGACAGCGTCTTCCAGACTCTGAACGCCCAGTTTCACGATCACCTGATAGATATGGTCTTTCACTCGATGGACATTCGTCGACATCCGGTCCGCCATATCACAGGGCCGGTATCCGTCCGCGGCGAGCGAAAGAACTCGCAGCTCGCTCGGCGTAAGCCCATTCCGCTCTTGTGAGACGCTGGTCATGTCTGTACCCAGCCTCTCTCACGAGCCCACCAAACGGCAATAGAACGATCTTCCCATTTTTTCCTAAGTAACTTCCCTACCACCCTCAGACTTCACGGCTGACCTGAACCTTCAATCCCCCCCCCCAAGTTTTCCCCTCGAATGATCCGGTCACTCGGCCGCTCTTGATTTCAGAGCACGCTTTCGTATACCCTGGACAAGGCGAACAAAAGGAGAACCACCCTGTCCCCCACCAATCTTTCCCTGGAACTCGTCGACGCCGCGCCGCCGACTCCGCACACCCCTCCACGCAATCCACTAATCCGGCGGGACCGCTCACTCGAAAAGGCCGTTCAGCAGCTTGAGACCTGGGCCGAGGAGCCCAACTCTCCCATCACCGCCGTGAGGCGGCAAGCCGCCCGTGAAGCCGACTTCCGCGAGATCCCTTCCAGCGTCGCCTCTCCGCTCCGTGAGGTCCTCTCGAAACGAGATATCCAGCGTCTCTACTCGCATCAATTCGAATCGTGGGAAAAGATCGAGCGCGGCGAAAGTATCGTGATCCCGACGCCCACCGCCAGTGGCAAGACGCTCTGCTACAACTTGCCAGTTCTCAACTCCCTCTGCAGTGATCGCGACACCTGCGCCCTCTATCTGTTCCCAACCAAGGCACTCGCTGAAGACCAACTCGACGAACTGCAAGGCCTCATCTCCGGTATGGGTAGCGACATCCGCGCCTTCACCTACGACGGCGACACCCCGCGGGACGCCCGCAAATCCATCCGGCAGCGCGCCAATATCGTCCTCACCAACCCCGACATGCTGCACAGCGGCGTCCTGCCGCATCACACCCGCTGGGCACGCTTTTTCGAACACCTCGAATACATCGTCATCGACGAGCTCCACACCTATCGCGGCGTCTTCGGAAGCCACGTCGCCAACATCTTCCGGCGCCTCAAGCGGATCTGCGCTTTCTACGGCTCCAAGCCACGCTTCATCTGCTGCTCGGCGACGATAGCTAATCCCAAGGAGCTGGCCGAAAAGCTCATCGAGCAGCCCGTCTCTCAAATCGAATCGAACGGCGCCCCGCAAGGCGAGCGCTTCTTCGCGTTCTACAATCCACCCGTCGTCAATCAGCAGTTGGGAATCCGCCGCAGCTACATCGCCGAGACACGCCGCCTCGCTCTCAGCTTTCTCGAGCGCGGCCTGCAAACCCTCGTCTTCGCCAACAGCCGACTCGCCACCGAGATCCTCGTCCGCTATTTGAAGGACGCCACCGCGCGCGGTTCCCTGCCCCCATCGTCCATACGCGGCTACCGCGGCGGCTACCTGCCGCGCGAACGCCGCGAAATCGAAAAGCAACTCCGCGAAGGCCAGATCCTGGGCGTTGTCGCCACCAACGCGCTTGAACTCGGCATCGACATCGGTTCACTCGATACCGTCGTCATGGCCGGCTATCCCGGCACCGTGGCCTCGACTTGGCAGCGCGCCGGACGAGCCGGACGCCGCCAATCGCTTTCGCTCGCCGTGCTCGTCGGATCCAGCGCGCCGCTCGATCAGTTCATTCTGCAGCACCCGTCCTACTTCTTCGACGCCTCACCCGAGCACGCCCAGATCAATCCCGACAACCTCGAAATCCTGATCAGTCACGTCCGCTGCGCCGCCTTCGAGCTCCCCATCCAGGACGGCGAAACCTTCGGCCCGCATCCCACAGCCGATCTCTGCGAATTCCTAAAAGATGACGGCGTCCTCCATCACGCCGGCAACTCCTGGCATTGGACCTCGGAATCCTACCCCGCCAACGCCATCAGCCTGCGCACCATCACGAGCGACAACTTCGTCATCGTCGACATCAGCGGCGAGCCTAACGTCATCGGCGAAGTCGATTTCAACTCCGCGCTCACGACCCTCTACGAGAAAGCGATCTATCTGCATGAAGGCCGCCTCTTTCACGTCGAGCGCTTCGACTACGCGGAACGCAAAGCCTACGTCAAGAACGTCGAGTGCGACTACTACACCGACGCCATCGACTACACACAGGTCAAAGTCATCGAAACCTTCGAGAGCGCCCCGCTTGGTTCAAGCAAGGCCGGCCCAGCCGAACGCCGCCATGGCGAAGTCCGCATCAATCGCCAGATCGTGGGCTTCAAGAAACTCAAGTTCTATACCATGGAAAACGTCGGCGCCGGCAACCTCTCCATGCCCGAGCAGGAGCTTCACACCACGGCATTCTGGCTACATTTCCCCAGCAGCTTCCTGCCAAGCCTGACCGCCTACAGCCCCGCTGAAAAGCAAGGGGGGCTCGCCGGGCTCGGCAACGTCCTTCGCACCGTCGGCTCACTGCTCCTGATGTGCGATCCGCGCGACCTCGGTGTCGCCATGAGCAGCGCCGGAGCCATCAGCAGCGACACCGACCGCACCGGCCCTGCTTCGGAGCCCGAACTCTACCTCTACGACAACTTCTCCGGCGGCATCGGCCAGAGCGAACCGCTCTACTGTATGCACGCCGACTTGCTCCAACGCTCCCAGGAACTGCTCGCTGCCTGTCCCTGCGCCGCCGGTTGCCCATCATGCGTCGGCCCTCTAGGCGAAGTCGGCGAAAAGGCCAAAGAAGTAGCCGCCCAATTCCTGAACCACCTTCTAACCCAAGACTCTGGGCAGGCCGCACCGGCGTGGCGCAAGGCTCCAGCCTTACCGGGTCGCGAGTCTTCGCGATCCAGGTCCGGGGATTCACCGATCGCGAGCGTCCAGCCGCAATGAAGCCCATTCAAAAAACCGACCTCGATCGCCTTCGCGAGAAAATCCGCCGCATCAAAGGCGGCCGTATGGACCCCGGTGCGCCATCCTCGCCTCACCCCACCGACGAAACCGGCACGCCCAACGACTCTCTCCCCTACTTCAAGCAAGACCAACCCGAACACTATGACGCCGAGCAATACCTCGACGGCGAAGTCAAGGAAAACCAGTGGGGACGCTACTTCCTCTCCGAGCGCTTCTACCCCGGCGACAAGCGCCACGGCAACTATGACGTATCGGCGCTCAGCGACCTTCCCGCTGAACTCCTTAGCGGCATCTCGCGCGGCCAGATCCCGCCCCACGACCCCTCGCGCTGGGCCTTCCTCGACACCGAGACGACCGGGCTTGCCGGCGGCACCGGCACCTGCGCCTTCCTCGTCGGCGTCGGCACCATCGAAGACGGCGGCTTCCGCGTGCGGCTCTTCTTCATGCGCGACTACGACGAAGAGGCCGCCATGCTCGTCGCGCTCGCCGACTTGCTGCAGTGGTACGACGTGCTCGTCACCTACAACGGCAAAACCTACGATGTCCCGCTGCTCGAAACGCGCTACCGCCTCGCCCGCAAGCCTTTTCCGTTCGAGCGCATGCACCACCTCGACATCCTGCATGGCGCGCGCCAGCTTTGGAAGCTGCGCATGGAAAGCTGCAAGCTTACGCACCTTGAGTACGAAATCCTCGGCTTCGTCCGCGAGGGCGACCTGCCCGGCGAGATGATTCCCTACTACTACTTCGAATATTTGCGGACTCGCCAAGCCTTTCGCCTCGTGCCGCTGTTTCACCACAATGTGATGGACATCGTCACGTTAGCCTGCCTCACCGGCGTCGTGCTGCCTGCCTTCGCCGCCCCCGCCGCAGCCAATCTCCATCACGGACAAGACATCCTCGGCCTGGCCCGCTGGCTACAGCGTGGACGCGCCTCCGACAACGCCAACGCTGACGCCAACGAACTTTACCGCCGCGCCATCGACGCCGGCCTGCCTGATGAAAACCTCTTCCGCGCACTCTGGGAAACCGCCCTCATCGAAAAGAAACGAGGCCGCCGTGACGAGATGATCCGCATCTGCCGCGACTTGGCCGAGGTTCGCAACGACTACCGCACCGCCGCGCTCGCCGAACTAGCCAAGCACTACGAACACCACGAGAAGGATCTCGATCAGGCGCTTGCCTTCACAATCCAAGCGCTGGAACACGAGCCGAACAGCGAACTCGATCACCGCCGCAACCGCCTACAGCGAAAGCTGGCAAAACAAGCACGCGGCCACGATCCTCTACAATCCACAATGACTACGGCGTCATGACCAAAGGGTCCACTTACGCACTCACCGCCTGCTGGGCCCTCCTGGCCATCTGGCACTACTTCTCTGGAGACGACGAAGCGGGCCCCCTGCGCGGCGGCCTCTTCCTCGTGTCGCTCGGCTTAAGCACCATCGGCTGGGGTTGGCTTGGCATTGAAGAAGGCGAAATCCTCATCAAACGTAATATGGCAAGCCGCAAAGAGAACCCCGCCATCTTTTGGACCGTCACCATCGTCTTCCACTTCTGCCTAGGCGCACTCCTAACCGCGGCCGGTGTCTGGTACATCTTCCGCTAGCCCTCACCATGAGCGGATACGGTTCTGGGCCGAGCATGTCATAGAGCTGTTCCATGCGCTATCCTGTAGCACGTCCGCGACGTGAAACAGTCTGGGGAATTCGGTTGCAGCCAAAGCAAGGCCGAGTGAGCAGAACTCGAGCCGATCCGCTGTTTTAAGATCAGAACCATGACTCGCTTCCACCTTGCGGGAGCAGGCGTGCCCCTGCTCTTCTTCGTCGCTTGCTCCATCCCCGTGGGCGAAGCGCCGCCGGAGGATCAGGCGCCGGTCGTCCCTGCCCACGAGACGCAGGTTGTCACCGCGGCGGATGTCGATTCGCCCATCGACCTCAGTGTGCGGCCGGAGGATCTTCCGATTCCCCCTGTTGCGACCGCCGCCGAGATCGAGGCCTTTCATGCGCGCGTGCGACGGCTGAGCCCAACGGAGTTTCTGGACTTGCCCGCCGCCCTGTCCCAAGTGCTGATCGAACGCGAATGCCTCATCCCGCAGGCAGGCTCGAAGGGTCCGCTCGGAAATGTTATTCGCGGCGAGTTTTTCGCAGCGGGTCATGAAAGCTGGGCCGTCACCTGCTCGCGCAACCGCAGGTCGCAGATTCTCGCCTTTCGTTCCGCTTCGGATGCGCAGCCTGAGATCGTGGAAGAATTCGACGACCAGGTTTGCATGGGCGAAGAGTGGAACTGCGGCATGTTGTATGGAACCAACATCAACGCTGTAGGGGGCGAGTATATCGTCAGACATTACGAAGCTTACGGAGGACCCGTCCCGCCTCCGATCGATCACCAAGGCATAAACGTCGGTATCTGGGAGAAGGCTTCGGTCGTGCACTATTTTCACGAGGGCGAGTGGCTCACCCTGACTGGGGCGGATTAGAGATGTGGAGGGTTGCAGGTGGATTGCTGATGGGAAAGTCGGGGACATCCATGATAGGTATCTGTCAAGGATGGATGCAGGCATAGAGTTGTCCAATGCAAGATGATCCTGAAGACGCAGCGGTCGGGGCAGGCGACATTGCGGGTGAATGCA
>JAQBUE010000087.1 GCA_027624045.1 Acidobacteriota bacterium | reverse complement strand
TCGGAGCCCCAGATTAGGGGACATTTCTATTGGGCGCTCAAGGGGACATTATCATTGGGCTACAACACGTCTGTCTGTATCTGTCTGTCTGTATCTGTCTGTCTGTATCCGTTGTCACGGTCCAATAGAAACGTCCCACTCGGTAAGCTACTGCTAGCGGTTGCCGACGCGCCAGATGGTGATGCCGGAACCAATCGAGACGGCGGCTCGCGCGGCGGCCTTGGCGGCGGCGGTGGTTCCGCTCTTAGGGACGAAGAGGATGTCGTCTTGCAGTAGTTCGACGTCAGCGGCGGTTCCGGCCATGATGGATTTCAGGTCGAGCGCTATTTCCTGTTTCCGTGGGGCGTCGTCGATGGGACGCAGGATCTTGGCGCGCCTGAGGGCGGGGCTGTGGCCAAGCCCCCCGGCGAGCGCCAGAGCCTGCAGGACTGAGACGGATTCCCGTTCGCTCAGAGCGAAGCCGCCGGCGCGCGTGACTTCGCCGATCACGAAAACCATGCGAGCGCGAGGAACGGTAATCACGTCGTGAGGCTGGACGAAGATGTTGTATTCCGGGTGCTCGGCTTCCATCAAGGCGGCGAGGTCGACTTCGGCAACGTAGAAGCGGCCCGTCTCGTCGGGGGCGGCGCCGGGAAGGTCAAGAGGGCCAACCTGTTGACGGCGGACGATCTTGATCTGGTAGCCGCTGTCATCACGGACGCCGCCGGCGAGCGAGAGGACTTCGAGGAGCGTCTTCTGCCCTTCGACTTGCAGCACACCGGGGGCGCGGACGGCGCCTAGAACGGTGACGGGCCGGCTCTGGACACGTTCGATGCTGACCGAGACCTGGGGTTCGCGAAGGTAGCGGGCAAGGCCGGCGGCGATCTTGATCTCGAGATCCTCAACGGTCGCGCCGGCGGCAAGAAAGCGTCCGGCAAACGGGATGTTGATGTAACCGTCAGGGCCGATGCGAATAGGCGTATTCGAAACCTCATCGGATCCGGCGACATGGACGGTTATTTCGTCGTGTGGACCCAGGGTTCGAATGGTCGGCGCTTCGGTGGCCGGAGCGCTGACGGATGAGAGAGCGATCGCCAGGGCGAGGATGAGTGTACGGAGCAGCTTCGTAGGCATAGGGCGTCCTTGTCCGGGATGGGCCCGAAGGCCTGATCCCTTACCGAGATTCAGATGCGGTTGACAACGCGGAATGCCGAAGCGGCGATCGGCTGGTTGATGGCTGGAATCGGAGTGGCTGGATTCCAAGTGGGTCACGGGCGTGACCGAGGGGTAGTCTAGCAGGTTTCGGGATCTGTGCTACTTTTTCTCGGGTTCGGTTTCCGGTTCCGGTCCCGGTGTAGGTTCGGGCTCGGCTTCAGCGGGAGCCTCTTTGTCGCCGAACTTGATCTCCGATTCCGTTTGGAAGAGCGTCGATTCAGCCGAGAATCTGCGGTAGTTCCGAAAATCAATCTTGTTCCAACTGCAGCTCAGGTCTCCACGCATGCAAGAGAGACTCTCTGAATGCACCGGCAGTAAATACTCCTGGCCGCTGATCCGCACCAGGCCGTAGTCGATATTCATCTCAAGCGTATCGACGGGGAAGCTGATGGGCAGATTGAGCGCTTCCATCTCGATGCGCATCACGCGGGCATCCTCCTCGGCTATCCAGACCGTGCCGCGGTATTCGGGTAGATAGGAAACCGACGCAACCTGCGCCTGCCAATTCGAGCGCGCTTGCTCGACGTGAAAATAATAAACCTTGCTCGGGGGCCGCGTCGTGCGGTCCGACTTGCGCAGCTTGAAATCGGCCAGCGTCCAGCGCTCGAACAGGTTATTGAGCACGCTTCCGAACTCGCCCATCGACCAGGCGCCGCCTTCAAGCTCACTCATCTCTTGCTTCTTCAGTAGCTTACCGTTGACCTTGATGGCTTGATAGGATTCCTGGCCGTCCTCGAACGCGACCTCGGCTTCAACCATGTCGAGCGCCACCCAGTCAGCCGGCTTGGAATTGCTTTGAAAGCGGGTCACCAGTTGACGGCAGATGAAGTTCGGCAGACTCGCCGTAAAGGAGGCAGCCTTCGCGCGGGCCTGCTCGATCAATACGTCGGGCTTCTTCTCGTCAGCGATCGTGAACGTTTCCGTGGGCGGCGGTGGAGACGGCGGGGGTGGCTCAAGAACCTGGGCGGCCTGCTCTTGTTCGATTTCCGCGATCTCCTCGGCGCCCTTGCGTCGCAGACGGGGTGGGCCCGGGTCGTCGTCGTCAACCGGAACGTGTGCACGGGGCGGGGGACGAGAGTAGTCCGACATGTCGCTTTCGGTTCGAATGGTCGGCCTGTCGCTCTCTTCGGCGGACTCGGCTTTCTCCTCCGCGCCCTCGGGTTTCTCCGCTTCCTTTGCGGACTTCGCCTCAGCTTCCGCTTTGGCCTTCTTCGCTTCAGCTGTCTCGTCTACATAGACGCGCGTGGCGGCAAGATACCCCTTGTCGGAGCGATCGGCTTCGACACGAACCTCGTCACCCGGATGTACGTCAGTGCGCTTGGCCTCTTCGCCTTCACGAAAATACTCGGTCTTGTCGAACAGATCGAAAGTGATGATGCGCTTATCACTGGCGACGATGATGAGTTGTTTTTCGTCGATCTTGTCTACGGCGCCGTAGTGGACGCGGGGACCCATGTAGTCAGGTAAGTCGGGCGCAGGAACCGCTCCCTCGGTACGGCGTCCGGCGCCGCCGGGGAACGGCGATCCGTCAGGCGCGCGCCTGTCGGGAACGGGCGACGGGCTTGGATTGGGAACAGGGCCGGGAATGCGGCCGCCAGGAATTCCACCGCCAGGGAACTGCGCCGGCCCGAGGGCGGCGACAACGACGCTGAGGGCTGTCAAGACAGCCGCTCGAACAATGAGAAGGCGGAGCACGCTCACGTTAGGGACGTACCGGCATCACAAAACAGGTACACCCTTATTGTCAGCCCTTGCGCGGGCGTTATGCCACACTCGCGTGCGGGCGAGATTCAGACGCGATAGCGCTTGAGCTGCTCTTCGTCGAGTTCCACGCCCAGGCCGGGCCCCGTGGGAGGCTTCGCCATCACCGGACCCAGCGACAGCGGTTCCGTAATCAAATCGGCGTCGTGGTAAAGCGGACCGATCAGATCGGCCGGGTAGGTCTCGCTGTCGATCGCCGCCTCGGCGACGGCAACATGCAGCATGGCGGCGGTCCCGATGCCGAGTTCGAGGTTGCTCCCCATGTGGCAGACGATGCCGGCGGCGCGCGCGACGTGCGCGATCTCTATCGTCTCCTGAATACTGCCGTTCTTGCCAGGATAGACGCTAATGATGTCGGCGGCGTGTTGCTGGGTCACGTGAAAGGCGTCGTTCAATGTGAAGACACTCTCGTCGGCCATGATCGGAATCGTCGTCGAGCGCCGAACGTCGGCCAGTGCGGCCGGGTCATCGGCGCGAACGGGCTGCTCGGCGAAGAGGATGTCGAGCTTGGCGAGTTCGCCGAGCGCATATCGCGCCTGCGCCGCATTCCAGCCGCAGTTGGCATCGACGCCGATCGGAATGTCGGGGCCGGCAAGTTCGCGGACGGCCCGCACGCGGGCAATGTCATCCGCCGGGTTGAGGCCCACCTTGACCTTGAGACACTTCACGCCCCAGTCGAGAAATTTCTCGGCCAGGGCGCGGGCTTTGTCGACTTCGAAGGCGCCGACGACCATCTTGATGGGCACCTCGTCTCGCAGACGTCCGCCGAGGAGCTGGTAGACCGGGACGCCGGCGGCTTTGCCAGCCAGGTCCCAGAGCGCCATTTCGACGGCGGCCTTGGTAAACGGGTTGAACTTGATGACCCGCTCCATTTTCTGGCGCAGCAGGTTGATGCGGGCGGGGTCCTGGCCGGTCAGCGCGGGAGCAATCAGGTTATGAATCGCGTCAACACAACTGGCGCTCGTTTCGCCGCTCCAGCGCGGAGCGACCGTGGCTTCGCCGAGTCCGACGAGGCCTTCATCGGTATGAACACGGATGATGACGTAGGGGGACTCGATGTGCTCGCCGTGGGCGGTTTTGGTGGTGAGTCCCTGCTTGAGAGGGACGTTGATGGGGATAGCTTCGATACTCGTGATTTTCATGGGGTAAGGCCGCGTTCGGGAACTACGGTTTCGTCGAAACTCTCATCATCCTACAGCGCGCTTGGTGTCGGTCACGCTCACCTCGGGGTCAATCACCAACCAGCACAGCGCGCCCGCAAAATAGATAGCGGCGGCGACATAGATCACCTGGTTCCAGTCGCCGTTTGTTTTCTCGATGTTCTCTATCAGGTAACCGAGCAACACGGGCGTGAGCAGACCGCCCACTGTCCCCGCCATGTTCATGACGCCCATGACTTCCGCGGTTAGATCTCCGGCCACATCCATCGTTACGGCCCAGCCCGCCGGGTTGCCACCGCCGGAGAAAATCGCACCCGCCGCGACGGCCGCGACGAGCTGAAAAGCCGAGCCCGTCCAGGCGGCCGAAAGCGTGACGACGCTACACAGAGCAAGGGCCGTCATGGCGACGCCGCAACGGCTGATCCACTTGCTGCCCGTCCGTTGGAGTAGTCCGTCCACGATCACGCCGCCCAGCATTGTCCCAACGATGACCGCCGCCGTTGGGGCCATCGACATGAGCCCGGCTTCTTCGCGGGTGACCCCAAATCCTTTTTCCAGAAAAGCGGGAAACCAAGTAACGAGGATGATGTAGCCGGCGGCCCGGAAAAAAGCCTGCCCGCAAATGCCCCACATGGTGAGGGAGCGCGCCATCCTCGCAAGCCGGTACCAGTTCAGCCCGCGTTTCGTGGGCTTGGACTCTGTCTTAGCATCCGCTGCATCGCCCGGGTCGCCTTCGATCAGACGCCTTTCCGCCTCGTTCACCCAGGGATGTTCCGACGGCCGGCTGCGAACCAGCAAGTAGTAGCCGACGGACCACGCAATTCCAACCATCGAGTACAGGCGGAACACCGTGCGCCAATCAAGGTACAGCAGCAACTGCGCCGTGAGTCCCATCGTAATCACGGCGCCTACCGACATCGCCGCTCCAATCACGGCGCTTCCAAAGCCGCGCCGCGAAAGCGGCATCCAATCAGTAACCACCTTGGCGCTATTCGGCACAAGCCCGGCCTGGGCCGCACCAAACACTACACGGGAGGCTAGTAGCGGCAAGTATGACGTGGCGGCAGCCGTCCAGAGCGTGATCACCGACCACAACGCGCTCAGTACCGGCAGCGAAACGCGCGTCCCATAGCGGGTCCCAAGAGCCCCTCCGGGTACCTGAAAAATCAGATAGCCAAAATTGAAGATGCTGAAGACCCAGCCCATCTCCGACGACGTCAGCCCGAGTTCACCTTGGATGGTCGTGTTCGCTACGGAGATGGAGTAGCGCGTGAGATAAGCGCTGGAGGAAGCCAAGCCAACCAACGCCAACACCATCCAACGAACGGACGTAGGACGGGAGCCGGCGGCGGAATCCTTCACGGTGGTCTTTAGCTAGCGTCCAAGCGCCGCCTCCCTATTTAAGAAAGCGGTTGATGACATTCTTCGTGATCGTGGAGATATTCTCGTCAACCGGCAGCGAGCACGGGTAGCTGATCGACCCCACGGAGTACACAGCGCCGCCCGAAGCTGTTTCATGGTAGACGATTTCCGCGCCTCCATCCTCAAGGTTCAGCCCCTTGGCCAAAAGTTTCGTCCCCTTGGGTGAACTCGGAGACATCTTGTCGGTCTCATGCCCCGAAGCTCCTCCCGGGCAACGCATATGAAGACACTTCTCGCCGAAGATGTCGCCGTCCTTGAGTCCGGTTCCCTCAAAAATCCAGTGCGATGAATCGATCGCCCGGTAGGGGGCGCTGGTCATGATCCCCGACTCCGTGCAAACGACACCCAGTAGATTGGCCTCCGACTCGTAATAGCTATCGAAGCGGCTCTCTTTCCCCTGCTTCTCCAAATGGGCCGAAATGCCCTCGTACTTCCCGTTGCGCACCTTGATGGTGTATTCGTCGGTGAACTCGACCGGGCAGTTGAGGCCGTTGCCGCCGAGATACAGCAACTTGCCGCCGCGCTCAAAGACCCACTCCTTCAGGCGGAAATACATCTCCTTCGACCAATACTCCGGGTGTGTGCTCGTGATGCAGACCTTGTAGTCGTCAAGGTTCAGCACACCCTCGTGAAATTGCGTTTCGGCGTAGAGGTCATAGTCCAGGCCCTCGCGCTCGAGCCAGCCGAAGAGCCGCCACTCCGCGGGAGCGACGTGGCAAGCCGAGCGGCCCTCGACCGGATCGGTAATCTCGGTACCCTCGGGAATGTGATTGATGAGTTCGGGGCGATCGAACGACAACGGCGCGTAATCCTCGGCGGAAAACTGCATGTGGGTGTCGGAGGTGTAACGATCAAGATCCAGCCGGGCGTTGACGGTCGGCGTCGGGGGCAGCTCGATCGGGTGAATGTAGTTCGAGCGTCCGCCAAAGTTGTTGTACGTGTTCCAGTTGATGTTCGATGCCAGAACGGCGATCTTCGCTTGAGGTTTGGCCGGCGCAACAATCCACGGAAAGGAGAAAAACGCTCCCGATTCCGCTTTGGCGTGAAAGTAGTAGAGACCCGACCGCTCGGGGCCTTCGACGAACTGCGTGTGGTGCGGATTGTTCTGATAACCGCGCCTGTTGAACTCAATGCCGGTGCGCGTATAGTCGCCGTCCGGAGTAATCTGCATCGTCGCCAGCGGGCCGTGCTCATCAAACCAGCCCACCGTCTTGATATGTTCTTTCGTCCAACCGTAGCGGTACAGATCAAGGCGGTAGGGCTCAACGGCATGCACGCGATACTCACAGCGTTCGCCTGACCGCACCCACTTTGGCCAGGCATAGCCGACCAAATTGTTCGACAAGAGGCGGAAGTGGTAGGGCTTCTTTTTCTTGACCTTGATGTGGACGCTCTTGGCTCCGAACCCTTCCTTGTAGAGGGTGACCTTGTAGTCGCCCGGCTTGACGTCGGCGTAGACCGCCCCGGTGGCGCTGGATCGCGCCTCGACCGAGCTCTCCTCGTTCTCAAACTCGAGCAAGACATCGGGGAGCGCGAGGTACCGTTCACTGCTGACATAACCGACAAGCATGGCTAAACTCCTTGGAAATCGAGACCCTCAAGTTTAGAGCAAAAAGCTAGCGAGCCGCTTGCTCGTGAAACGGCGGCCCGTGTCTCGGCTTGGATCAGCGGAATTTTCGGAGAGGCGTGCTTGACGGTACGGGTGAGCACGGCGAACGAGCGCAACGACGTATTGATGGCGAGCCGTTCGGGGGCTTCGACGGCCGGGAGGCGAGAAGAGCGGCCTAGAACGGCAGCAGCCCTTGCGGGTCGCCCCAGCCCCTGCCCTGATCTTCATACTTCTTCAGCTTGCGGCGGATCGTGGCCTTGCTGATGCCGAGAACCGTGGCGGCGTGTGTGATATCGCCTTTGGCGTATTCGACGGTCTCCATGATGTGGCGGCGCTCGAGTTCTTCCAGGGGCAGAATGCCCGCCGAATGTCCGTTCGCGCCGCCGCCCACGATGCGGGCGTTGCGGAGGTTGCTGGGAAGGTCTTTCGGCTCCACCAGCGGGTTCGAATTCAGTACGACAATCTGGCGAATCGTATTCTCCAATTCACGCACGTTGCCCGGCCACGCATACTCAGTCAGCTCTTTCTCAACCGCCTCGGACAGGTGTACCGCATGCACAGCGTGCTTGGCGATGAAATGCCATGCCAACGGCAGGATGTCCGTTGGGCGGTCCCGCAAGGCGGGAACACGGATGGTGATGACCTTGAGCCGATAATAAAGGTCCTCGCGAAAGTGTTTTTGCCGGACTGCTTCCTCCAGGTTTCGATTCGTGGCCGCGACGACTCGAACATCGACACGGATCGGATCTGTCGCGCCAATGGGCCGGATCTCTCCTTCCTGCAGAAGGCGCAGCAATTTTGCCTGGGTTTCCAGGTTTAATTCGCCGATTTCGTCGAGAAAGAGCGTGCCCCCGGCCGCCGCCCGTACGAGACCGAGCTTGTTATCAATGGCACCGGTAAACGCGCCCTTCATGTGACCGAACAGCTCGCTTTCCATCAGCGAGCCGACCAGGGTGGCGGAGTCCACGGGCACGAGTTTCTTAGCGGCCAGCGGGGAAACCCGATGCACCGCGCGCGCGACGAGTTCCTTCGCCGTGCCGCTCTCGCCTGTGATCAGGACGGGCGAAGTGTCGTTACTGAGTTTTCCGATGATTCGCAGGACGCCCTGCATTCGCGGCGAGTCGCCGACCAAACCGTATGCGGGTGCACCGCCCTCGGAGGGCGGATATTTAATCAATGGTAAAGGCATGCAATTCCAGATTAATCATTATAAACAATCCAGAAAAGCGCCTTCGGATGTCACGGTAACGAAGCCCTCGACGTTGTCCGCCTGGAGTCGGGCGAGCCACTGGTTCGCCCTGTAAGAATCGGAGGCCGAGCCGACCACGACGTTATACAGATCCCCCCGGGAAGCTTGTTGTTTCAGGATGCGCGCATCGCCGTAGGCCGCGTTCATCTGGGCCTGCTTGCGTTCGGCATTCCGCAAGTCCCGATAAGCCCCGACTTGGACTCCGTAGGCGGGTTCATCTCCGCAGCCGGCCGGCAGGTCTGACGGCGAAGCGCTCAGCGGCGGCGTTTCTTCCTGCCCGGCCAGTGCGGCGATCTGGTCGCGAGGCACGGTTCCCGGCAGGGCGATGACTTCGAGGTTGACCCGCGCCGTGCCCGGGCCGATCATTCCGATTTGCTCAGCCGCGGCACGCGACAGGTCGATGATGCGGTTCTTCACGAAAGGACCGCGATCGTTGATGCGAATGTCGCTGTGGAGTCCGTTGCTGAGATTCGTGACACGCACCCAGGTGCCGAAGGGCAGTCGCAGATGCGCGGCCGTCAGCTGATTCATGTCGTAGATCTCACCGCTGCTGGCGCGACGTCCGTGATAGGGATGGCCGTACCAGCTTGCGGGGCCGGTTTCTTTCGCGCCCAAGACGGCCGGGATAGGCGGCGGGACCTTAACCTTCAGTTTGCGACGGCAAGCGGCCGCGAATACGACCAGCCCTAGCACGCCACGGCGGGTCCATACAGACGGCGCTGTCGCAGTGGAAGCGCGTTGTGCTACGATGCCGCGTTTGGGCATCGGGGACGTTGCACGTTGATCGGTCGCCTCGGGCGGCACGTATACAGTTGTAGCAGAGCTTGGAGTCTGGCTTCCCGACGCCATCACGTTGGACTGTCAGACTCGACCGTCAAATTATGTCAAGAACACCGCCGGAGAAAGACCAGGATTCACAGGGCAAGCTGTTCCTTGCGTTGAGCGGATTCGCGCTGCTGGCCGGGGTCACCGGCTGGGCGAGCGGCAACAGCATGCTCATCGGCCCGGGTGTGGTCGGAATGCTCTGCTTCCTGGCGATTTATTTCCAGCGGCGTGCGGCGCTGAAGACTTTCGCGTTCACGTTCTGGGTTTTTGCCTTTTTCATCGGGGCGTTGTTCTACCCGGAGGCGTTTCTCAACTGGGGCAGCTTCAAGCAGAGCCGCCTGATCGTTCCTCTGATTCAGCTCATCATGTTCGGGATGGGCGCCACGTTGAGTCTCTCGGACTTCGGGCGCGCTCTCAGGATGCCAAAAGCCGTCGGCATCGGTATGTTCCTGCAGTTTACGGTGATGCCGGTCGCCGGCTGGGCCATCGCCCATGCATTTGGCTTCGATCCGGAAGTCGCGACAGGAATTATTCTGATCGGCTCTTGTTCCGGAGGCGTTGCTTCGAACGTGATGGCCTACCTGGCGCGGGG
Source organism: Acidobacteriota bacterium (assembly GCA_027624045.1). GTDB lineage: Bacteria > Acidobacteriota > Terriglobia > Bryobacterales > UBA6623 > JAPPLB01. The sequence continues at coordinate 11,718 of JAQBUE010000087.1, read as the reverse complement.
CAACGTTGCTCTCTCGGTGACGATGACGGCGTGTTCCACGATCGTGTCGCCCCTGATGACGCCTCTGTTGATGAAGCTTCTGGCCGGCGAATTGATGGAGATCAATGTCTTCGACATGATGATCTCGATCGTTGAACTTATCATTCTGCCTATCGGCGCAGGCTTGATCACCAACGCCATGCTGCATGCCAAGACGCCCGAGCGTATCTGGCGGCCGATCGCCTTCGTGCTGTCAATCGTATTCTTCGTAGCGGGACTTTCGGGCTTCGTCGAGCCTGTTCTCGGCCCGATTTGGGGCCGTCAAATGGTGCCGCTCGCGGTCGCGTTGCTTCTGATGTCCCTGCTGCGTCAGGAGTGGCTCGAAAACGGGTTACCGGTGGTTTCGATGGCTGGCATCTGTTACATCATCGCGATTATTGCCGCCAGCAACCAGGAGAAGATTATGACTGTCGGCGCCGGACTCTTCGGGGCGGCGCTGATCCACAACTGTCTCGGCTACCTGCTGGGCTACTGGGGAGCCCGCGCGGTAGGTGTTGAGGAGGGCGACGCCCGCACGATTGCTTTCGAGGTTGGCATGCAGAACGGCGGTATGGGGACTGCGCTCGCCATGGAAGTGCTCAAGAGCCCAAGCGCCGCGCTGGGCCCGGCCATCTTCGGAACCTGGATGAATATTTCGGGTTCAACGCTGGCTTCCTGGTGGAAAGAACGACCGCCCCAACAAACACACGCGGCGCAATCGGTTTCCTCGTGAGGCGCGGCCGCGAGTGCTAAGACCCTGCTGATTCGTTCGGATCGGGCGGACTCAGCGCCGGCGTGTCGCGGATGATCCCGACGCGGCGGCTTACGCGGTACGCCAGCGTCCCCTTGATAGCCGCCAGCTCCTGGCGGGCGTGATCGAGTTCCCTGTCGAGGCGCTGCGCCCATTGGGTACGCTCGGTGACGCGTTGCTCGGTTTCCTCGAGCCGTTCGATCAACGTCGCACGGTCGGTTTCGAGTTGCTTGATGCCGCCCTGCAACTCCTGAACCCATTGCAGTTTCTCGGCGTTGTCTTGCTCCAAACGGTCGAGCGCCCGCCGCGCTTCCTGCTGTGACTTGGTGTGCAGCCGGTTCAACTCATCGTGATCCCGGTTGAGCTTTTCGAGTTCGCTCGTGACCCGGCTCACTTCGCTCTTCAGGATGCCGACGTGCCGTTCCCTCTCACGCAGCACGTTACCTGCCGAGGGTAAGTAGACGAACGCCGGTGAGCCGTGCTGCGGATGCCGCGAACAGACGGCGAGAAAGAAATGCGCCGCCGCGGGTTCGGCTCCCTGATTTTCCAAGCGGGTTCGTACGCCCTCGACCTTGGGGGGAATGAACGTGATGGCGTTCGCATGGTTTTCGAGGAACAGCAGGGCGTGCGGGAAGTGCCGCCCGAGTTCCTCCTTGAACTCATCGTGTTCAAACTCGTGGGAGTGGAACGGATTGGGTTCGGCGCGTGATTCGGCTGAGTAGAGGCGGTTGGGCGTAGAAACGATGAACTGCCCATGAGGTACCAGGACGCGCGCCGCCTCAGTGATCAGCGTTTGCCAATCGTGGAGGTGTTCGATGACCTCGAACGCCACAACGACGTCGACGGAGGCGTCGCGCAACGGCAGCCGCCCGCAGTCGCCCTGCAGGATCTCGAGACGTGGGTGGGTGAAGTTTTCTCCGGCCGCGCCGAGGGCTTCGCGCGAAAAATCCAGCGCGTACACCCGCTGCGCCGATTCGGCCAGATACGCCGAGCCGTAGGCGACTCCGCAACCGGCGTCCAGCACGCGCTTACCATGTACCAGAGCTTCGGCGAACCGGTAGCGCGCCCAGTGCTCGTTCATCAGGTCGGGGTCAGTCTTCCCCGGAATGACGCGTTCGCCCGTGAACTCCATTAAACCGTGAACTCCATTACGATGCCCGCGCCTGTCCCAGAATGGCGTAATCGAGTCCACCGAAGAATTTCTCGCGGAATGCCTTCCCGCCCTCGACCCGGTCCAGCGCCTTGATCTCCGGTATCACTTCGGCGGCCGAACGCAGCTCATGAACTTCGATGTTGCTCAAGCCGGCCTCCTCGAAAAGGAAATGTAACAGATTTGCTGGAACCGGCCGGACGTGTGTGGGGTCGAGGAAGAAATCGCCGGTGAGAGTGGCCAGACACGCTGGGTTCGGCGTTTCGATCGCGAGGACGCCGCCGGGGGCGAGTTTTCCGGCCGCCAAGGTGACCAGCCGGATCAGGCTTGCCGGCTGCAGGTGCTCAACGACGTGAGAGCACAGGATGCCGTCGAGCGAACTGTCAGGCTGCCCACGGAGGAAGGTGAATAGATCGGACTGCGTGACGTTGAGGCCCTTCTCGCGGCACGCCGCGATGGCGTCGGCGTCGAGGTCGACCCCCTCGGCATCGATTCCCAACTTGTGTATGAGTTCGAGGAACTCGCCGCGGCCACAGCCCAGATCCACGACGCGCCGGCAACCTTGAAACCGTTGCAGATAGAACTCCTGCGAGCGAGCCACGTAATCCTCGCGTCCCCGGAAGCGCTCCTCGAAACGGGCGTAGTCGAAGTCGTCGGGCGAAACGGAGCCGTTCGACGCAGCGGTCTGGTCGGGTTCGGGCGCGGGCTGTTGGGGGATGGCACCCCCGGCGCGCCGCCGGATCAGTTTCAGCTCAGTGTGGATCAGACTCTCCTGCTCTGTCCTGAGTTTCGCGAGGTCGTGCCACAGGCGCTGCTGGACATCGTTTGTGGTCTCGGCGAGCGCGTCGCCGTACTGTTGATGCAGCTGTTCCAGGCGGGCGCGGAAGGACTGTTGCCGCGCCCTTGCTCCGGCTTCCATTTCGCGCATGGAATGGAGCAAGTTGATTTCCGACGCCGTCAGCTTCTCTTCCCAGGCGGGCCGCCACTGGCCCCAATGTTGAAGCATGTCGCGCTGTTGCTGCCCGACCGACTCCAGCAGGCCCTTGAGCTCGTGGTAGCGTTCTTCCTGGACTTGCTTCAACTCGGCCAAGCCGCGGGCGACCCGGAGAAGGTTGTAATTTTGCTCGGCCTCGACTTCGAGAGCCGCATCCATGTAGCGGACGGCGGCGCGGTTGAAGTCCACTTGATCGCGCACATGCCAATCGAGCGCCCGCGCGATGAGTTTCTTGAAGGCTTGGATCGTCTTGTTGGCGAGGCCGGGAGGCCGCGGGTTGACCTGCCCGATCGACGCCACGTGACCCTCGGCGGCGTCACGCACATACCCCAGGTCATCCAGCGAGGGCAGCTCGAAATCCGCTACCTCCGGCACCTTTTTCTCATACCGGCCTTGGGCGTGCTCGCGGATCTGCTTCACCGTGGCCGCTATCTGCTCCGGGCTCATCACCCTACTAAGTTAACGCTTTCAGCGGCGGCGACTTCCCGGCTGGGTAGTGTCTCGATTTTGATCAAGGCAGTTTGTGAGGGGAGGCCAGGGCATGGCTGAGGCTATAGGGGCTGAGTCATCAAGGGGAGCGTACGGACGGGCCAATGCCAAGGGCCTTGAGGCGGTGGCTGCCAGGGGAGTTGGCACGACCGAATCGTTATCAGCGCCGAGCGGCGGCGATAATGGCGATGACCACTCCGGCACCGATCGCCGTCCACAGGCGCCACCCGAGCCTGCGCTTCTTCTTCTCCACGGGAGGGAGGGCATTCGTCTGGGTGATGAGGGCCTCGGCCTGGGCGGAGCCGTGCGTCGCCGTTACCGCGATCTCGAACACTCCAACGTCGGTGTTCGGCGTCATGCCCGGCGCACGTGCTTGTCCCTTGTCATCGGTCGTGACCGCGGTTGTCCTGGTCGCGCCGTAGAACGTCGCGGTTGGCCCCGTGCTCGGCGTGCGGAATACGACTTCCGCGCCCGCGACGGGCGTCCCGGAGCCGTCTTGTACTTCGACGACGGGCTCGCTGACAACCCGCTTTTCGACGTTATTGATAGCGTCCTGTCCCGCCACGACCAGAATGCGGATCGACTGCGGTTGCTGACTCCACGCCAGCGGCTGCAGAGCCAGAAAAACGCTCAATCCGAAAGCCGGCAAGCGGCACGCGTTAGCCATGTGTTTTTCTCCCCGCGGTCATCCCGGCCGATTCGCAAAGCCTGGATTCAGAAAAGGCGATCGGGCCGCGAGCGCGGTTACATTCCGGTTCCTAGATTCCGCTGTTACACCAAGTAAGTGTAATCGTCCAGAACCCGCGCAACGGTAGCCAGCACTTCGTGCTCGTCATCGTCGGAGATGCGGCCCTGCTGCTTGCGCTCGGCCAGCCGCTTGGCGAGCGCATCTCGCAGCTCAGCGGTGTCGTGGCCCGTGTACTCGATCACTTCGCGGACCGAGTTGCCGCGGATGATCTTCTTCACCAGCGGCCGGCCGTTCGGACCTACGACCACGCTAACTTCCGTCACCACGCCGAAGAGATTATGGAGGTCGCCCAGCGTTTCCTGATAGGCGCCCAGCAACAGAAATGCCAGGTAGTAGGGCTCGCCTTCCTCGATGCGGTGCAGTTCCAGAGCTTCCTTTACATCCTTGAGATCAACAAACTTGTCTACCGACCCGTCTGAGTCGCAAGTAATGTCGCACAACACCCCTCGTTCGGTTGGGATTTCGTTCAAGCGATGAATCGGCATGATCGGGAAGAGCTGATCGAACGCCCAAAAGTCCGGCATCGACTGAAACATCGAGAAGTTGCAGAGGTACTTCGAGGAGAGCAGCCGGTCGAGATCGTCAAACTCTTCCGGACGCGGCTTCATCGAGCGCGAAACCCTGGATGCGTGACGGCAGATCCGCCAGAACAGCCACTCGCCCTTGGCCTTTTCATCAAGGTCAAGGTAGCCCAAGTCGAACAGAGAATTGAGGTCTTCACGATGCTGGATGGCGTCGTGATAATACTCCCGGAAGTTCTTCGAATTGATCGCCTGCGCCAGGTCGATCAACTCCTGCACGGGTTCAGACTCCGACTTGATCGTATCGATGGAGTAGAGGCTCGAACGCCCCGGCGCGACGACTTTCTTCACATCCGAGACCAGCAGCGAGTGGTAGCTCACCATGGCGCGGCCACTCTCGGTCACGATCGTCGGATGCGGTACGCCCTCGCCGTCACAAACTTCCTTGATCACGTAAACGACATCGTTCACGAACTCTTGGACTGAGTAGTTGACCGAGAACTCCGATGCCGTCTTGCTGCCGTCGTAGTCGACGCCCAGGCCCCCTCCCACATTGAGGTATTCCACGTCAAAGCCCATCTTGCGGACTTTGGCATAGACGCGGGCCGCCTCTTTGACGGCCTGCTTGGCACTCTTGATATTTGTGATCTGCGAGCCGATATGGAAGTGGAGCATCTTGAGGAGCTTGGTCTTCCCCTGCTCCCTCAAGATTTTGAGCGTGTGAACGAGCGCGATCGTACTCATCCCGAACTTGGCGAACTCGCCACCCGACTCTTCCCACTTGCCGCTTCCGCGGGAATAGAGTTTTACCCGGATTCCCATGTGCGGTGTGATGCCGAGTTTGTCGCCCAAGGCGAGGCTGAGTTTCATGTCGTCGCCATCTTCGACGACGATGACCGTCTTCCTGCCGAGCTTCTCCGCCAGTAGGGCGGCGCGCAGAAAAAGATCGTCCTTCAGACCATTACAAACAACGAGCGCGTCCTCGGCGAGCGGCATAGCCAGCGCGGCAATCAATTCAGCCTTGCTGCCGACCTCGAGGCCGTACTGATAGCGGCGTCCTGCATCCACAAGCCGCTGCACAACTTCCGACTTTTGGTTGACCTTGACCGGATAAACACCCAGATGGCGCCCGGTGTATCCGAACTCGCTGATCGCGTTCCGGAACGCTCCGTGCAACGCCTCTAAACGATCGTCAAGAATCTGCGGGAAGCGCAGCAGAAACGGTGTTGAATGCTGCTGCCGGATCAGATCGTCGACGACCGCCTTGACGTCGATCGAGCGGCTGCGGTCCTGCGAAGGAGCGACGGCGAGGTTCCCTTTATCATTGATGAAAAAGTAACCGAATCCCCAATCGTTGATGCCGTAGGTCTTCGCGACGAGTTCGATCGCGCTGGCGCCCGTCTTGGCGGCAAGGACTTCGTATTGCGTTGTAGCCATAGAGGTATTCTGGACCGGTTGGGTTCTGGAACGATTGCGTTCGCTGGCGCGCTATCCGGGAACTTGCGTTACGAACCTCGCTCCATCATAGCCCAAGAGCGTGTTTGTTCCAGCGGCACCCGGCGTGAATTCGCGCGCGACGGTGCGCGCTTCAACTGTGCCCCCCGCGAACACTTCCGCTTGCGCCAATCCCCTCGGCGACGAAGCAGGGGCAAGGCCTACTATGCCCCTCGCACGGACGGGGGCTTTGTCCATGCCTGTTGATTGTTCTGACACAATGCGAGTCCGCCGTGGGGCGGTACAATCTAAACACCGGGTCCCGTTCCTGTTGCCGTAGCTTGGTATTAGACTTCGCTAGCGCTGACGAGGAAGGGGCGTGAGAAATGGCAATGCCCTTGAATCCAGACATCTTTGTTTGGGCGCGGGAAACCGCAGGTCTCTCACGTGATGAGGCCGCGCAGCTACTGGGGTTCAAAGACACGCGGAGGCGGTCCGCGGCTGAGCGCTTGGCCGCGCTGGAGAGCGGCGAGGATAGTGCTTCTAGAAGTGTGCTGCGGAAAATGGCGAAGGCATACCGTCGTTCGCTACTTGTCTTCTACCTCGATGCCCGCCCCAAGACAGGTGATCGTGGGCGCGATTTTCGGGCTGTTCCCGGGGCTCAGCCGCCCCTTTATAACCCCCTCCTTGATGCCTTGATTCGAGATATTCGTGGTCGGCAGATCATGGTCAAGGCGCTACTGGAAGAGGAAGATGCTGAACCGCTTGATTTTGTGAGATCTGCTAACACGGCAGTTCCTCCCTCCGAGCTTGCGAAGCAAATTCCTGACCGGATAGGTTTCTCTCTTCGGGAGTTCCGTCAACAGTCGTCTATCGAACAGGCATTCACATATCTTCGGCAGAGGCTAGAGGCATCTGGCATATTCGTCCTGCTTCTTGGCAATCTTGGAAGTCACCACACGAACATTCCTGTGGAAGTTTTTCGCGGGTATGCGATCGCCGATCCGATCGCGCCCTTTATCGTCGTCAACGATCAGGATGTCAAGGTCGCCTGGTCGTTCACTGCACTGCACGAAGCGGCGCACTTGTGGCTCGGTAGCACGGGTGTGAGCAGTACGAGCACGGATGCTCAGATCGAGAGATACTGCAACGACATCGCCAGCGAGATTCTTTTGCCAAGGGCGGAGACCCAAGAGTTGGCTCATCTTGGCGCCGCATCTCTTGAGGAAGCTGTTGACGCGATCTCTCGCTTCGCCCAGCCCCGGAACCTCGGTCGATCGATGGTCGCTTACACGCTTCTACGCGCGCGTGTCATCGATCAGGCAGCTTGGAGAGACATCAACGCGCGGTTCACACAGGACTGGCTCGCGAGCAGGGAGAGACATACCGAGGTGAGCCACAAGGAAAGGGGCCCGAGTTACTACGTCGTAAGGAGACATCGTCTGGGGTCTGCTCTCCTGAATCTGGTGGGGCGTTCTCTACGAGGGGGGATACTTACCCACACAAAAGCTGGACAGGCGCTGGGAGTAAAGCCAAGGAACGTCGAGCCACTGCTTCACGGAACTTCGGCACGAGGAGGGCGCTAGTGCTGTACCTTCTTGATGCCAACATCATGATCACGGCGAACAGTTCTTACTACCCAATCGACCAAGTGCCGGAGTTCTGGAGTTGGCTCCGATATCAGGGCCAATCCGACAACGTGAAAATTCCCCTTGAGGTCATGGAGGAGATCAAGGGTGGCCGAAAACACGGCGACAACCTCGTGACGTGGATTGCGGCGCTCGAAAATGAGCGAGCTCTATTGCTTGACGAAGACGTGGATGTCGGCCTGGTGCAGAATGTCGTCTCGAACGGATACGCGAATAATCTGACAGATGGCGAAGTGGAAAAGCTCGGCCGTGATCCATTCTTGATCGCATACGCTCTGGCGGACACGGCCGTACGGTGCGTTGTGACCACGGAAGTATCGAGGCCCGCGGCGCAGCGGCAAAACCGAAAGATCCCCGACGTGTGCCGGACGGTTGGGGTAGCTTGTTGTGACCCCTTTGCATTGAATCGGGCCCTTGGTTTCCACACTGGCTGGGCGGGTTCCGCCTAGGGGTGCTCCGCCCAAATTTCTAGATGCAGCGCGGTTCAACAGATTCCTCGACGCCTTCCGTCTCGCGCGATAGGTCGAAGGTCTGGTCCTCGTCCTTCGCGTTCATCAAGTACACATAGCAGGCACCGCCGAGTGTTTCATAGCCCTTTTGGTGAGGCCTCGGCGGGACGCGACTGAGTTGGTTGAGCGGCGGTCTACTTCGCCTTCTCGGTGATGGTCTGGTGTTCCAGTTCGCGCTTTTTCGCGATAAGCTCGACAGTCCGGGCGCGAGCATCTTCGGCAAACAGGACGGCCTGCCGGGCCAGCTCGATGCGCTCTTTCTTCCTGCCCTTGGCCATGACGGGGCTGTTTGTCATCTCGAGGCTGGCCTCGGCGCGTTTCAACGCATCCAATGCGTATTCGTTGGCGCCGACTGACTCGGCGATGGCGAGAGCGTTGCGAGCCTGGTAGATATCGATTGGGGTGCTCTTGAGGTCGAGCAAGAGGCCACGCAGGTTGGCGAGCTTCTGGTAGGCTGCTCGCTTGAGAAGCTCGTACTTCGCTTCGATGACGGGAACCCGGTCTTTCGCGCCTTTGGTCAGTTCGTTCTCGGCGATGATGACGTCACTGGGCATGCGAACCGCGTAATAGGGTTCGGCGGTCACAATCATGCCGAAAACCTGCAGCTCGGAAGTTGTGGACAGCTTCGCTTCGCCCATCTTGTCACGTCGCAGCTCTCCCAGATTGACGACTCGGCCTTCGGGAGAAATGGCCCAGAGTATATGGGTGAGGTATTCCGGACCGAACTTCTGAGGGTCGGGCAGGCGAGTGAATTTAGCTTCGATCCGTGCCACAGCACCCTTGTTTTCCACCGTTGCCTCACCGGACGCCGCCTTCGCGAGAGCAGCGCCGTCGAAGAGGACCTTTGTCTTGCCGGCTCGCGACTTGTAGTCGATCGCCTGGGCGGTGCGGGTTATGGGATCGGCGATGAAGACGGCTGCCGCATCAGGCTCTCCGGCGCCTGCTTGTTGCGCAGGCAGATTCGAAGCGGCGATGAACGCGATCCAAAGGGATGCGCTGAGCAAAAGGCGAAAGATGCGGGTACTCATGTGATATCTCCTCGTCTGGCTGGCAGCAGAACGTGGGGAGCAACAACTTTTACTTTACCGAAGTCACACACGGGCGGCGGGAGGGCTTGTGAGTTTTAGCGCGCCAGCGATGTGGCTAGCGCGGTTCGTGGCAGTAAGCGCAGTCGATGGATGCGCCGGCCGCTCGATGGCAATCCATGCAGGCGGCCATGCTGATATCGCGCTCCTTGGCGAGAACGTCACGCTCGGCGACAGGGCCGTGGCAGGCGGCGCAGGCCGCTTTTGCCTTCTTGACATGTGTTGAGTGGCTGAAGAAAACGTAATCGGGAATCAAATAGACGGGTTCCCACAGGATCTCTTCTCCTTGCTGGTGAAACTCGGCCAGCTTGCGGATGGCGGGGCTGGCGGTCTTGATGGCCGAGTGGCAGCTCATGCAGACATCGGCACCGGCAATTTCGGCGAAATCCCCTGGCTCGGGCATCGCGTGGCAGCGCTGACATGCGATGCCGTTCGCGGCGTGCAGCTTATGACTGAAGGGGATGGGCTGGGGCGGCGCGGGCGGAACCCGCTTCATGGGCGGAAGCTGCTGTGCCGCGGCGAGGATGGCAACAGCGATGGTCAGCAGAATGTGCCGAGTCGCGAGCATGGCTGGAAGCCGCTGGGGCGGAGGGCACGGCAAGCCGCGCCACAAAGTTTCCCTCCGGGATGATTCTACGGGACGGGGCGCGAGCCTGCCGGGCCGGCATGAGTGCCGATCACGAGCGGGGTCAGGGGACGGCTAGTGGCGGAAGTGCCGCAGTCCGGTGAACACCATGGCGAGCCCCAAGCGATTCGCCGCGGCAATCACATCGGCATCGCGCATCGAGCCGCCGGGCTGGATAACGGCCGTGGCGCCACGCGCGGCAACCTCTTCGAGGCCGTCGGGAAACGGGAAAAAGGCGTCAGAGCCCACTACGGTTCCCGCGAGGGGAAGCACGGCCTTGTCAGCGCCGATGCGGGCAGCGTCGACGCGGCTCATTTGACCCGCGCCGACACCGACGGTCTGGCCTTGGCGGGCATAGACGATGGCGTTCGACTTGACGTGTTTGGTGACCTTCCAGGCGAACTCCAGAGCTTTCATTTCAGCGTCGCTGGGGGCTCTTTCGGTAACGACCTTCAGATCCTCGGGCCGCACGGTGACGTCGTCCTCGGTTTGGGCCAGATAGCCGCCGCTGATGCTTTTCAGGATGATCGACGGGGGCGTTTCGCCGACCTCGATCAGGCGGAGGTTCTTCTTGCGCGTCAGCAGTTTCAGGGCATCGGCGTCGAAAGAAGGGGCGACGATTGCTTCGACGAACAGGTCAGCCAACGCTTCGGCTGATGCGCGGTCAACGGCCTGATTGAAAGCGACGACCGATCCGAATGCCGAAACGGGATCGCATTCCAGAGCTTTGCGGCAGGCCTCGGCGGAAGTATCCTGCTCGGCGCAGCCGCAGGGGTTGGTGTGCTTGATCATCGCGACGGCCGGCCGTGTGAACTCGCGGATGAGGTTCCAGGCGGCGTCGAGGTCAACCAGATTGTTATACGAGAGATCTTTGCCGTGCAGCTTACGTGCGCCGGCGATGCCCTTGTCGCCAGTGGCGTAGAGCGCAGCGGCTTGGTGCGGATTCTCGCCGTAACGCAGGATCTGAGTCCTGGGAACGGCGAGACCGAGGACGGCGGGGAGAGCGTCGGCGTGGCGGGTCCCATCAACGTTGAGCGTTGATAGGGTGGTGCTGATCGCGACATCGTAGGCGGCTGTCTTGGCAAAGGCGCTTTGCGCGAGACGCCAACAAGTGGTTTCTGAAATCACGCCGCTGTTGGCCGCGATTTCGATAGCTAGACTCTCGTAGTCACCTGGATCGGTCACGACGGCCACATCGCGAAAGTTCTTGGCCGCGGCGCGAATCATTGAAGGACCGCCGATATCGATGTTTTCGATGATGTCGTCGAAGGTCGCGCCCTTACGCGCGGCCGTCGTTTCGAAAGCGTAGAGATTCACGACGACCATGTCGATGAGAGGGATGCCATGCAGCTCGACGGCTTGCATATGTTCAGTGTTGGAGCGAATGGCCAGGATGCCGCCCGCGACCAGAGGGTGGAGGGTCTTGACGCGGCCGTCGAGCATTTCGGGGAATCCGGTCAGCTCCGAGACGTCGCGCACGACCAAGCCGGCCTCGCGCAAAAGCCGGGCCGTGCCTCCTGTGGAGACGATCTCGACGGACTGCTGGGCCAATTGGCGGGCGAAATCGGCAATTCCTGTCTTGTCGGTAACGCTGATCAAAGCACGGCGAATCTTCGGCATCAAACACCTTTCCAGAAAAGGCTTGATTCTCCCATCGGGGCGGGTGGTTTGGCAATCAAGAGTTGTCCAATGCAAGATGATCCTGAAAGGAGGGAGTGTTTCCAATACAAGATGATCCTGAAGAC
>JAQBUE010000322.1 GCA_027624045.1 Acidobacteriota bacterium | reverse complement strand
CTGAGCCTCCTACACCCTAGACGCAAACCGGCTCCATTTAGTTCACTTATTTCTGGGACAGGAGACTAGCGTTCCGCATCTCTTGGGCCCCAACGCCGGCAGGCTACAATGGCTAGCCTGTGTCAACCGCGCGTTTCCTGCAGCCCGCATGGATCTATGGGATCCTCGGTGCTTTCTTCGGTCTTTCTCTCGTCTTCATCACGCCGCCGTTTCAGGTCCCCGATGAACCAAACCATTTCTATCGGGCCTACCAAGTCTCGCAAGGCGGTTTTCTCGGTCAGTTCGAGCAAGCCAGAAGCTACCCCGGCGGATTTCTGCCCGAGAGCCTTGAGCACTCCGTCGTACAGCTCACACGCGGTGTTCAACAAAACACGGAACGCAGGTACTCGATCTCGTGGATTCGGGAAGCCTTCGAGATCGAGCTGGAGCCGGGCCGCGAAAAGTTTCTTGCGTTCCCCAACACAGTCATCTTTTCGCCCGTAAGCTACTTGCCCCAGGCGGCCGGCATCGCCGCCGGAAGAGCGCTCGATCTGCCGCCGTTAGTGCTGCTCTATCTAGGCCGGCTGGCGGCCCTGGCGTTCACGGTGCTATTAGGCTGCTGGACGCTGCACGTCATCCGCTTCTTCCGGTGGCCGCTGCTGCTGCTTCTTCTGATGCCGATGACGGTCTTCGAGGCAGCGTCGGTCTCCGCCGACGCTGTGACGAACGCGTTGAGCATTGCTTTTTGTGGCTCGATCCTGAGTGAGATGTCAGGGTGCGCGGGCCCCATTTCACGCGCCAGAAAGGCGCAGTGGGCCGGGCTGTTCGCGCTCGTAACACTGTCGAAGACGGTGTACGTGATTCTCGGTTTGCTGATCTTTATGATCCCGCCGGAGCGGTTTGGCGGCCGCCGCCGGCAACTCGGCTTCCTATCGGCGTTCTTTATGCTCGGCGGCGCGGCGTTTGTTGGCTGGTCGTGGTTTGCGAACTCCGTCTACGTCCCGTTCCACTCCTATGTGCACACGAACTTGCGCGAGCAACTGTCGCTTGTTCTGACGAACCCAGCCGGCTTCGTCGAGATGGTCTTTGGGGCGTTTGTGAGGCAGCGCGAAGCGTACCGCCACATGTTCATTGGAGTCTTGGGCTGGCTGGACACATATTTGCCCGTGTGGCTGCTGAACGCATATACAATCCTGCTCCTGCTCGCCGCGGGATTTGACGGTGATCCGGATCTGAGAATGGGCTTCGCGAGGCGGATCTGGCTCGGTTTCACAGCCGCGGCGGGTCTGCTCGCGGTGTCACTTTCGACCTACTGCCTGTGGACAGCGGTTGGGAGTGCTGAAATTGACTCAATCCAAGGTCGCTACTTTATCCCGCTGGCACCGGTGGTGCTGTTGTTGTTCTACAACTCAACCTTCGCCGGCGGAGTCAAGCCTCGCCACAAAGCGGCAGTCGTGATCCCCAGCCTTGTGCTCACATGGCTAGTGACGGTCTCCGCGCTCGTCGACCGTTACTATTCGCTTTGAACGGTCTGCTTCAAATGGGTGAGATCAGGCGGTCTTGACTCTCTCGGCGACGGCGGGGCGTTCGTACTGACTGTTCGCTTCCTGAGCCGGGGCAGCGATAGGCGTGCTCACGGCTGCAGCGACAGCCACGGCCTCGACATTCTTCCGCCAGCCGCGGTACGAGACCCTGGCGCGAGCCAGCAGCGGCAGGAGCAAGCGCCAGTTTTCACTGACAGCGCGAAACTGCTGCCAGCGGCCTACCTGCGGGAAGTAGATGCCGCGGAAGGCGATGCGCGCGAACAGATGGGTGATCTGTTCGCCAACGGGCTTGGAGGCGAGGTACTGGATCGCTTGACGGTTGCGCTGCGGGCTATAGGACGTTCGCCAAGCATGATCGACTTCCTGGCGGGCTTCATCCATCGTCATCTTAAGTGGCTCGTGGGCCATGACGAACGGGGCGAAGTCCATCCAGTGCTTGGGTCGCGTCAGCCGCCCGCTCGCGAGCAAACGATCGTAGAGAGGGGTTGACGGGAATGGCGTCAACTGACCGAACACGGGCAGGCCCGGTGGCCAACTGTGGATCTTCTCCAAAGTTCTGTTAGCGACTCCCGTGGTGTCGTTATCCATGCCGAAGATAAACGAGGTGATCGCGTAGATATTGCGGTCGGCCAGGTTTTCGAGCACTTTCTGGTAGTTCTCAGGCTTGTTGAAGCTCTTATTGACGTCTTTCAAGTTCCCTTCATCGATTGACTCCATGCCGATGAAGATCCAGTGTCCACCGGATTCGGAGATCAGATCAACCAGCTCCTGGTCCTCGAGAAGATTGGCGCTGATTTGCGCGACCCAGGGCATCTGGGCGCCGGCGGCGATGATCTCACGCAGTAGCGACTTGGTTCGATTGCGATTGATGGCGAAATTATCGTCGACGAAGAAGACGGCAACTTGGCCTCGTTCCTGGCGGGCGCGCTTCTTGAGCAGCAGCATCTCGCTGACAATGCTCTGGTTCGTGCGGAATCGCAGTGAGTCCCCGAAGAAACCAGTTACGGTACAGAACTCACAGCCGTAGGGGCAGCCGCGACCGGATTCGATGGGGATAACACGGAATGATCCCCAGCCGCTGGCCATCTTACTGAGCCGCCGGCGGAAGATCTTCGGTATCAGATTGAACTGCTTCAGATCCAGCTTGTCCCAGCCGATCTCGGGGTATCGGTCCAAGCTGGGCTTGCGCTCCTCGCCCTTATCGTCAACTGGCTCGTAGAGCTCTTTGAGCCGCCCGTTCGCCGCATCCTCGACCAGGATGGGCCAGGTTTCATCAGCCTCGCCGACGGCAACGGCATCGGCGTGACGCGGTCCGCCGTCGCGCCCCAGCGCTTCGTCGGGCAGTTCGGTCACGTGTGGTCCGCCCATGACGACGGGGACTCCCGTTGCGCGGATGGCGTCGGCCACGCGGTAGGCGCGGGCGATCATGCGAGTCATGGCGCCGATGCCGACCAGACCGATATCGTTTTTGCGAACGAAGTCGGCCAACTGCGACTCGGTCATCCGTTTCGCGTTGCCATCGATCAGGATGACTTCGTGACCGGGGGGCGTCAATTTCTGGAGAAGGAACATCCAGAGGTGGGGCATGTAGTTGCGAGATACACCGTTGTCGGGGTTATACAGAAGGATTTTCATGGTTCGTCCGCTCCCTCGATCACCAAGACCTTTGGTCCGAACCAGTCCCCGGCTGCGAGAGAAATTCGAGATCAAGAGGCGTGTGCTTCACTGAGGATACATGTTTTGCCCGCCCGGCGTAACGGGTCCGGCTCGCCGAAGCGGCGGGGCCTAGCAGCCTGTGGCAGAATACCCTGTTTTCAGGCGGCGAGAAGCAGCGGGGTGGCCAGCGGCGCGC
>JAQBUE010000086.1 GCA_027624045.1 Acidobacteriota bacterium | reverse complement strand
ATTTTGCGCCGCCCGTGAACGGCCTCGAATCGCCGCTCTGTGGTCTATTTTCGCTCCGCCGTTTACACTTGCGGTAGTCGTCGCGAACGACCTCCTGACCGGCTTTGTAAACTTTCGCCTCTTCCCCCTTGGAGCTGTCCGCCACGTCTCGCAACGCGTCGCACTCCGGTCGAGTCAGAAAATCGGGACGTGTAAACAGTCCCAATGAACGAAAAAAGCTGTGCTCAGGCATCGTTGCTACGACGGCGGACGATCTACGAGGCTAGCATTTTGTCGTTCGTGTGTGCGCCCCTTTCTACTACGCGTGCTGGCCGCGATCGAGCGCGCCGCGGTGTTCGTATACTCGGTAGATGCGCCGTGTGGAGTCCGAGCTGCGTGTCCGGTATGCCGAGTCCGATCAGATGGGGATCGTCTACTACGCCAACTACTTGGTGTGGATGGAAGTCGGGCGCGTGGATTACTGTCGCGAACTGGGTTTCGAGTACCGCGATATGGAGGCGCAGGATGCCTGCTTTCTGGCTGTGACGAAAGCGGTGTGTGAGTACCGCGCGCCGGCGCGCTTCAATGATCAGATCCGGGTTCAGACTTGGGTTTCGGAGTCGCGCTCGCGGACGATTGAGTTTTCGTACGAAATCCGGCTTGCCGGCGATGACAGGCTGCTGGCCAAGGGACAGACGGCCCACATGGTTTGCGACCGCGACGGAAAGACGATTCGACTGCCGCAAAAGTACCGTTGCTATTTTCCGCTGACGAGCGGCGGCGAATAGCGCTGCATTCTTCTTTAGCGAACTCGTAAATCGCGGCCCGTCATCTCGCTGGGCTGCTCAACGCCGAGTACGCCAAGCATTGTGGGGACGATGTCCCGCAGCGAGCCGTCGTTGCGCAGATCCCCCTTGAAGTCGCTGACAAGTATCAACGGAACCGGGAAAGTGGTGTGGTAGGTGTGCGGCCGGCCGGTTTGAGGATCGACCATTAGATCGGCATTGCCGTGGTCGGCGGTGACGATCCATGAGCCCAGTTTGGCTTCAAGCGCTTGGCGGATGCGGCCGAGGCAGCCGTCGACGGTTTCAATCGCCTTGACGGCGGCGTCCAGCTTCCCGGTGTGCCCGACCATGTCACCGTTGGCGAAGTTGACGACGATCCAATCGAAGCGGCCGCTCTCGATTCCCTTGACGACGATGTCACAGACCGCCGCCGCGCTCATTTCCGGTTGCAGGTCGTAGGTGGCGACTTTAGGGGAAGGTGCCATTTCGCGCTCCTCTCCCGGGAACGGTTCTTCTCGGCCGCCGTTGAGAAAATATGTGACGTGCGGATACTTCTCGGTTTCGGCCACGCGGAGGTTGCGCCAGCCTTGCGCTTCGGAAACGTGCGCCAGGATGTTATCGGGCTGATGCGGCGGAATCACGTGCGGATAGTCGTAGCGCCGGTCGTACTGGGTCATCGTCGTGAAATGCAGATTTTTCGGAGCGCTGGAACGATCAATCGCTTCGAATGAAGGATCATTGAGCGCGTCGCTGAGTTCACGAGTGCGGTCGGCGCGGTAGTTAAAGAAGATCACAGCGTCTTCGTCCTCGATTCGGGCAACGGGCCGGTCGTCTTCATCGACAAGCACGACAGGCTCTATGAATTCGTCGCTGACGCCCTTCGCGTACGAATCATGGATGGCCTGGACGGGATCTGTGGCATGGCGCCCCTGGCCGGTGGCCATGGCGCGAAAGACGCGCTCGATGCGCTCCCAACGTTTATCACGGTCCATCGCGTAGTAGCGGCCAGTGATCGTGGCGATGCGGCCGACGCCGAGTTCGTTCGTACGATTGACGAGCGATTGAACGAAGCCCGCGCCGCTTTCGGGCGGCTCATCGCGTCCATCGGTAAAAACGTGGACGAAGACTTGCTCGACACCTTCGCGCTTTGCCATCTCGAGCAGCGCAAACAGATGATTGAGGTGTGAGTGGACGCCTCCCGTGCTGACAAGGCCCAACAAGTGCAATCTGCGCTCGCGCCCGTGCGCCATGGCTGCTTTGAGGACATCGTTCGAGAAGATGTCACCGCTGGCGATCATATCGTCGATGCGCGTGACGTCCATCTTGACGATACGGCCGGCGCCGATACTGAGATGGCCAACCTCGCTGTTGCCCATCTGGCCTTCGGGCAAACCGACGAAAGGGCCGTCGGTACGAATGGTCGTGTGCGGAAACTCTTTCCACAAGCGCTCGAAATTCGGCTTGCGCGCCGCGGCAACGGCGTTATTTTCGGGATTGGGATTGTGACCCCAGCCATCCATGATGGTGAGGACGAAGGGTCTGCGGCGCACGGCGGATGACATTGAGTTCATTCTTACAGACTGCCGATACCGGGTCCCGCGCTCTTGTTGGCTTGGAGTTTAAAGCGGAAGTGGTTGTAGTTGAGAACGCTTCGGCCCAGATCTTCGAGCCGGGCGCTCAGTTGCCAGTCGGTGGTCAGCACGCAGCAAGGCGCTCGGTCGAACTCAAGTATCGCCGCGTCCGTCAAACCGATCGCTCGGAACTCGGGCCGTCGAGAGACCTTTCGAGCGGTGTCCCAGCGTTCGTCGAGACGAAAAGCAGAGCAGCTAGCAATCGCCCCCGTGGGACTACCGCACTAGACCAAGCCGCCTCAGATCAACTTCAGTCCATCGCGCTTGGTGTTCGACCATAGCTTTGAGGGTGCCGATCTGGAAGGAGCCGCCCCGCCGATGATAAGCGACCGTGACCTGTCTTCTATCCGCGTGGCGAAACTGCTTATGGGAGCCTGCCTGCCGAACCATCGCAAAACCGTCCCGCTTTAGCGCGGAGATCAAATCGCGGGCAGTCAAACCCCTCATCTTGGAGTAATCAATGGCCATCGATCACACCTTTCTGGATGCCCACATCGGAAACCGGGCAACCAGAAACCAATTCGTCACGTGGCGACTCCGTCTTAAGTCCCCACATAAACAGGGTCAGATTTGCGGTGATCTGCGGCGCTTTGCGTGGCTAGAGTCGCAGCCTACAGGCTGATAGCCACACGTGGGCCTTCACAAACTGAGACGCCGGGCGTGGTTTCGTCGGGGAGCGGATCGCCGAACTCGATGAGGCTCTCGACCACCATCTGAGTTACTTCTTGAATGTGGGCCATCGCCTGCTCCTGGGTCTCGCCCCACGTGGACGCTCCTCGAGACAGCAGCGCCGGACAGAAGACATGCCAGCCGTCGCCATCGGGCTCCATGACGACTTGGAAGATGAACGTCTTGCCGATCTGGCTGGCCTGAGCGGTAACCTGAGTCTGGTGGGCCATTTCCGTTCTGATTCTATCAACGACTGATGACGCAATCGACAAATCGGACCGACGATATTAGTACGTCCGGGTCCCCGGAACCCGCGTCCGAAGATAGTAAACCGAGGTCCGTGCCGTCACATAAAGCCCGCCAAAACCGCTTCCCCAGCCCAAATTCGAAGGCTGTTCCGGAGGAACCAGTGTGCCCAGATGATGTCCCTGGGCGTTGAACACCCAGATCCCCCCCGGGCCCGTACAGTAAACATTGCCGAGCTCATCCGTCTTCAGCCCGTCCAGGCCGCCTTCTTCATCGGAATCAAACTCGGCGAACACCCGGCCCGGAGCCAGGCTGCCATCGTCGCGAATATCCTGCACGCGAATGTTCTTCGACCCGCCATCGGCCATGTAGAGTTTGTTCTGCTTCGGCCCGAGCGCGACGCCGTTGGCGCGCCTACATTCCTCCGACGCCAAGTCCAGCTTCGCCTTGCCGGGAATCTGCGAGCGGCTGATGCGATAGACAGCCGGCGTCATCGTGCGTTCGCTCGCATCAGGAACATCCGACCGCGGCATATCGCTGAAGTAGATCGTGCCGTCAATGTTGTAGACCAGATCATTCGGCGAACTCAGCCGTTTGCCACCCCAGCTCTCCGCCAGGACGGTTATCGACCCGTCTTTCTCCGTCCGCGTCACGCGCCCGGGTCCCGTCTCGCACGTCAGCAGCCGCCCCTGATGATCAAACGTGAGTCCGTTGGCTCGATTCGACTTCTCGCGGAACGTCGTCAGCTGACCTTCGCTCTCCCCCCGACCCGACCACTTATGAATCTTTTCGCTGCGCAGATCGCTGAACAGTAGAAACCCGATCCGGCTGAAGACCGGCCCCTCGGTAAATCCAAAGCCCCCGGCGGCCTTCTCAAACCGCGCATTGCGGTCGACCAACTCAAACAAGTCAGTGCTCTCGGCGTAAACTCCTGGTGCTCTCATCGCTATGACCCCATTCCGTGCGCGAAGTAGGACTTCTCCGGGCCGCGATACTTGATATTGAGCATCGGCGTCTCGACCCGGACCTGCCCCTGATGCCACGACTCCATCAAGAACGACAGCGCGCCCGTCGTAAGCAACGTGCGCTCCACCGCATAGTCGTGAGTGCCGTGCGTATACATCCGCGCGATGGAGTCAACGAGCGGACTGAAGTTGTTCGAATTTTCGGTCGGGATATAGCAAAGCGTTGCTTGCGGTTTAGGCTCACCTTTGATCTTGACCGCAGCCAGATATTCGCTCGTCTTGCCGCCTAGCCCCAGCGCGGCGGCCCGAAATCCATCGTTGTATTCAACGAGGCACGCCACCGGTCTGCGAGCTTTCTCTTGCACCGGCCCTGGTGTTACGTTCCGGCCGCGCGATAGGGCTGCCTCGAGCAACTCGCGGCTCCACCAACCATCTTTCTCGGCCTTCCAGACCGCCTCGTCGGTGACAAGCTGCACGGACTTAACACCCGTCTCGCCGCCCTTGCGTCGCTCGACAAAACACTGCAAGGTCTCGAGTATATGTAACAGGCCGCCGTCGCCGACCCAGCCGCCACCCACCGCAATCCCTTGCTCCAGCTCGGTATCCAGCGGAAAGTCTAGCTCCGGCCGCCGGAACGTCACCGAAACCGAAGAGCCGGCCATCAACGGGAAATTCAACTCCCGCGACCAGTCGTACATCTGCCTCGCCTTGCTCCAGTCGTAAGAGAGGTGCTTATCGTTGAACACCGGTACCGCCCGGCCGGAACGCTTGAACACGCTCACGACCTGCTCCATAAAGCGATACCGCGGATACAGGTGTTGGTTCTTGACGTTCGTGGGGTATTTGCCGTGCTCGCCGATCAGCAGCACGCCATCCACCGCTAGCTCCTTGCCGCCCAGCGTCAAGGCTTCCGGGATCGTGCGAACCTTCTTCACGCCCCAGCTCCTTGCGAGACGGGTACTAACGTCGGCGTCATGCTCCTGCTCGACAAACAGTGACACCACATCAACAGGCGCTTCGTGATACTTGTCCCCGATCCACCAGCCCTCGAGAAAACGGCTGATGAAGTTATCGCTGTGGGAGCGGACGTGATAAGTCGTCGAAAGCGCCGCTATGCGCTTGCGGGGGCCCTGGGCGGTTAGCGACCGCGGACCGGGGAGCAGTAAACCCGCGGCTCCCAGCGCGGTGGAGGCAAGAAAATCTCTGCGGTTCATAGGTGCTCGCTATTGTAAACCTTTTTCCGGGCCCAACTCATCGATAGCGCCGCCTGGGCCCAGTGAGCACAATCCGAAAGAAAACCCAAAGAATCTTCACACCGGCCCGTATGCTCCCCGTAACGCTTCCCGAAACCTTGCTCGCCCCCCGCCGCCTTAGCCGGTATCGCACCGGCGCCTCCTGAACTCGCAGTCCATTCCGCCAAGCCTTCATTTGCATCTCGACCGTCCAGCCGTAATTCGGGTCCCGCATCCTAAGCCCTCGCAGACTCTCCGCCCGAATCGCCCGAAACGGCCCCAAGTCGGTATATGGCGCGCTGCAAAGAACGCGCGCCAGCCAAGTCACAAGCCGGTTTCCGAAGCGCTGATGTGGACTGAGCGATCCCGGTTCCGCCGTCCCCAGCTCGCGTGACCCGACGACGAAGTCAGCCTCGCCGCGCTCGATCGGTTCAATCAGCAAGTCGGCCTCGGCCGGATCGTCGCTGCCATCCCCATCCATGAAGACGACAATTTCCGTGTCCTCCGGCAGGGCGGCCATCGCCCGCAGGCAAGCATGGCCGTAGCCCCGCCGAGGTTCGCTCAAAACAGTCGCCCCTCGCTCCGCGGCCACCTCGGCAGTGCGGTCCATCGACCCGTTATCGACCACGAACACCTGCGAATAGACGCCTAGCGGAATCTCGTCCAACACCGCCCCGATGGACTCCTCTTCGTCCAGGGCCGGAATAATGAGTACCGTGTTCATTGACGTATCCGCCCCGTGACGACAGCAGGCCCCCATCCGCGAGGATGGCCTCCCATGCCCGCGGCCGGATCAAAAATGGAATCAGGCCGGTCAATCAAGTCGGAAAACCTTGTCCCCTCACGACCGTCCATAATAGAATACGTAGGGCGCTACAGCGCCCTCCCAACATTCCTGAGATGCAGCCGCAAGATAACAGGGCGATCCCGCAGGCCCCTGAACAGGGAGATACTGTGCAGGGCGATACCGCGCACATCTACCCCGCCGTCCAGGATGGGCCGTCGTTCTGGTTCGACGTACGGGTCTGGATTCGAGACATCATCATCTCGATTGCCATTGCCGTCGTCGTGATCGTTTTCCTGTATCAACCCGTCAAGGTCGAAGGTACCAGTATGATGCCCTGGCTGCGGGATCAGGAACGTATCTTCGTCAATAAATTCGTCTACCGTTTCGAGGACATCCGCCGTAGCGACATCGTTGTATTCCGCTTTCCCCTCGACCCCACGAAATCGTATATCAAACGAGTGGTCGGTCTGCCCGGCGACGAGATCGAACTCGTACGCGGGCAGCTTTACATCAATGGCAGCCGCGTCGAAGAGCCCTACGTCCCCGATGAATTCCAGGATCTCGCCACGTATCCGCCGCTAACGGTTCCCGCCGACAGCTACTACGTGCTCGGCGACCACCGCAACACTTCGAATGACAGCCGCACGTGGGGGACCGTCGGCCGCGATTTCGTTGTCGGTAAAGCTGTTTTCGCCTACTGGCCCATCGATCAATTCGGAGTCGTACAGTGAGCCCCAAGGCCGTCCTCGCGCTCGAGGATGGGCGCATTTTTCAGGGACTCTGTGTCGGTGCCAAAGCAGAGTGCTACGGGGAAGTTGTCTTCAATACGGGGATTGCCGGCTACCAGGAGATCTTCACCGATCCTTCCTACAGCGGGCAAATCGTCGTGCTGACCAACCCCCAAATCGGCAACTACGGCACGAACTCGGAAGACAACGAGTCCGCACGCCCTTACATCGAAGGCCTGGTCGTGCGCGAATTCTCCGAGATCGCGAGCAACTGGCGTTCGACCGAGCACGCCGCCGACTTTCTGGCCCAGCAGCGCATCCCAATCATTTCAGAAATCGATACGCGCGCGCTGGTGCGTCACCTGCGCACCGAGGGCTCGCTACGCGGCGTAATTTCGTCGCTTGAGACCGATCCCGAAAAGCTCGTCGCGAAGGCCCGCTCGATTCCGCTGATGGCGGGCCTCGACTTGGCAAGCACCGTCTCCACCAAACAGCGCTATGAATGGAATCGCGGCGTTGACGCTTGCTCCCCTTCGGAACTAGTGAGCCCCGCCAGTGAAACCAAGTTCCACGTCGTCGTCTACGATTTTGGCATCAAACACAACATCCTACGCAGCCTGGTGCAGCGCGGCTGCAAGGTCACGGTCGTTCCATCGCTGACGTCCGCCGACGATGTTCTGGCCCTTAAGCCGGACGGTATCTTCCTTTCCAACGGTCCGGGCGACCCCGAGCCACTCGAAGGTCCGATCGGCAACATCCGCGCCCTGGTCGGCCGCGTGCCCATTTTCGGTATCTGCCTCGGTCATCAGGTCCTCGGCCTCGCCGTTGGTGGCAAGACCTTCAAGCTTAAGTTCGGGCACCACGGCGTGAATCACCCTGTCCGCAACGAGCGAACCGGCAAGGTGGAAATCACTTCCCAGAATCATGGCTTCGCGGTCGATCCCGATTCGCTGAAAGCAAGTGAAATCGAGCTCACGCACATCAACCTCAACGATCAAACACTCGAAGGGTTCCGTGGAACGAAAGACCCCTTTTTCTGTGTTCAGTACCACCCCGAAGCCGCCCCCGGCCCGCACGATTCGCGCTATCTGTTTGACGAGTTCATCGAGTTGATGGAAGCAGCCTAGCAGCGGTGAACGACAAAGATGCCTAAGCGCACCGACATCAAGAAGATTCTGATCATTGGCTCCGGCCCGATCGTGATCGGTCAGGCCTGCGAGTTCGACTACTCCGGCACCCAAGCCTGTAAATCGCTGCGTAGCGAGGGCTACCAGGTTGTGCTCGTCAACTCCAACCCCGCGACGATCATGACCGACCCCGACCTCGCCGAGCAGACTTATGTCGAGCCGCTCACTGTCGAATACGTCCGCGAGATCATCCGCCGGGAAAGGCCTGACGCGCTGCTCTCGACCGTCGGCGGCCAAACGGCGTTGAACCTCGCGGTCGAACTCGCCGAAAAAGGCGTTCTCGAGGAATTCGGCGTCGAGTTGATCGGTGCGAAGATCGAGGCCATCAAGATGGCAGAAGATCGCCTGCTTTTCAAAGACGCTATGCGACGCATCGGGCTCGATGTGCCGCTTTCGAAACTCGTCAAGAATCTCAAAGACGGCTTGGACTTCGGCAGTGAAGTCGGTTACCCGGTTGTGCTGCGTCCCAGCTTCACGCTCGGCGGCTCGGGCGGCGGACTCGCCTACAACAGCGAGGAAATGGAAGAGCTCTGCCAGCGGGCGCTCGAACTCTCGCCCGTTCACGAAGTCCTCGTCGAAGAAAGTGTTCTCGGCTGGAAAGAGTTCGAGCTCGAGGTCATGCGCGACGTCGCCGACAACTGTATCATCGTCTGCTCCATCGAGAATTTCGATCCGATGGGCGTTCATACCGGCGACTCGCTCACCGTCGCTCCCGCTCAAACTCTCACCGATCGCGAATACCAGATGATGCGCGACGGCGCCCTGGCTTGCCTGCGGGAGATCGGTGTCGACACCGGCGGTTCCAACGTGCAGTTCGCCATCGAGCCCGGCACCGGCCGCATGGTCGTCATCGAGATGAACCCGCGCGTCTCGCGCAGTTCCGCGCTCGCATCCAAAGCCACCGGGTTCCCAATCGCCAAGATCGCCGCGAAGCTTGCCGTCGGCATGCGGCTCGACGAAATCGCCAACGACATCACGCGCAAGACTCCGGCCTGCTTCGAGCCGACCATCGACTACGTCGTCGTCAAGCTGCCGAAATGGCAGTTCGAAAAGTTCCCCGGAGCCGAGCCGTTGCTCGGCATTCAAATGAAGTCGATCGGCGAAGTCATGGCCATCGGCCGCACATTCAAGCACGCACTCTCGAAGGCCATCCGCAGTCTCGAGACCGGCAAGAAATTCAGCCAGGAGGAATTCGATCCCGATCTGATCGATCAAAGACTGATCACCCCGACGCCCGATCGCCTCAACTACATCCGCTTCGCTTTCGCCCGCGGCTACTCGGTCAAAAAGATTCACGACATGACCCAGATCGACCCCTGGTTCCTGCAACAGGTCAAGCAACTCGTCGATTTCCAGACTGAGATAGAGAAGGAAACCATCGATAGCGTTTCCATCGAGCAGTTGACGCAGGCGAAACGCTACGGGCTCTCCGACAAGCGCATCGGACGCGCCCTCGGCGCCGACGAAGACACCATCCGCTCCAAGCGCAAGCAAGCTGGCCTCAAGGCCGTCTTCAAGCGTGTCGATACCTGCGCAGCCGAGTTCGAAAGCTTCACGCCTTATATGTACTCGGCTTATGAAGAGGAGTGCGAAGCGAATCCCAGCGACCGCCCCAAGGTGATGATCCTCGGCAGCGGACCCAACCGCATCGGCCAGGGCATCGAGTTCGATTACTGCTGCTGTCACGCGTCGTTCGCGCTGCAAGAGCTCGGCTACGAGTCGATCATGGTCAACTGCAATCCCGAAACCGTGTCGACGGATTACGACACCAGCGACCGGCTTTACTTCGAACCGCTTACGCTCGAAAACGTCCTCAATATCCAGGACACCGAGAATGTCGGCGGAGTGATCGTGCAGTTCGGTGGCCAGACGCCCCTGACACTCGCCCTCCCGCTCAAAGCCCACGGCGTACCCATCATCGGCACCGACCCCGAATCGATTGATCTTGCCGAAGACCGTAAGCGCTTCGGCGCGCTGCTCGCCGAACTCGGAATCCCGCAGCCCGAAAACAGCACCGCCACCAGTCCCGCCGAAGCCTGCAAGATCGCCCGCGAGATCGGCTACCCCGTCCTGGTCCGTCCCAGCTACGTCCTCGGCGGACGTGCCATGGTCATCGCCTACGACGAAGCCACCGTCGACAGCTACATGCGCCAAGCCGTCATCTACTCGCAGGAACGTCCTGTGCTCGTTGACCGCTTTCTCGAGAATGCCACCGAGGTCGATGTCGATGCCCTCTCCGACGGCGACGAAGTCCTGATCGGGGGCATCATGGAGCACATCGAGGAAGCCGGCGTCCACTCCGGCGACAGCTCCTGCGTATTGCCTTCGGCCTCGATCCCCGAGGAGCAACTCGCGCAGATCCGTGACTACACCGTGCGACTTGCCAAAGCTCTCAACGTGTGCGGCTTGATGAACATCCAGTACGCCATTCACGAAGGCAAGGTGTATGTAATTGAGGTCAACCCGCGCGCCTCGCGTACCGTGCCCTTCGTCAGCAAGTCGACCGGCTATCCACTGGCGAAAATCGCCGTCGGCCTCATGGTCGGCAAAAAGCTCCGCGATTACGACCTTCCCAAAGGCGTTCTGCCCGTCCGTAAGAACTGCGTGAAATCGCCCGTCTTTCCGTTCAATAAGTTTCTTGGCGTCGACCCCATCCTCGGCCCCGAGATGCGCTCGACCGGCGAGGTCATGGGCATCGGTGAAACCTTCGGTGAGGCGTTCGCCAAGGCTCAGCTCAGCGCCGGACAGGCCTTGCCCGATCAGGGTGCCGTCTTCGTCAGCATCACCGAACGCGTACGCGCCGAGGGCCTCGACATCGCGCGCAAGTTCGCCGCCCTTGGCTTCAAGATCTACGCCACCCGCGGCACCGCCTACGCCATGCGCGCCGCCGGCATCGAATGCCACGTCAGCCTCAAGGTCAACGAGGGCCGCCCCAACATCGTCGATCTCATCAAAGACCGCCAGCTCAGCCTCATCGTCAACAGTCCCGCCGGCGCCCAATCTTTCAAGGACGAGAAAAGCATCCGCCGCGCCGCCATGCAATATGGCATCCCCTGCATGACCACCCTTAGCGCCGCGCGTGCCGCCGCCGAAGGCATCGCGGCCCGCCGCCAACACCCCGTGCGCGTCCAATCACTGCAAAGCCTGCACGCCCGTGAGACGGTGGCATAGCGACAGATTCCGCATACGACGAACGCCCTGAAATCGCTGCATCGCTTGAACGAGCCCGCATTCGTCACCGGCTGACGGGGCGAAGTACGTGAGAGGCCTGTCAGTACAAGGCGCACGCAGGTTGGCGCGCGGAGGCATACTATCCCCGTCGCGCCATTTCGATCGCAAATTCTCGTAGGGTTAACCGCCGTGGCGGCTCACTTCGGAGCGGGTTTCGGCTGAGTTGGGGCAACGCCCGCCCGCGGGCAGCTTCCGGTGCGGTTGGTGCGGCTGCCGCCGCCGGTTCGCGTGCTGACCCGGGGTTGCGGCGCTCTGAAAACCGGCCCTGTGCTGATCGGGCCACCTTGACTCCCCCGCGGCGAGGCGATGCCGGTCCCGAGCCGGGAAGAGGGCCGCGCGGCCTGCTGCCCACCCCTGGATGAGCCATTGAAGGTCGGCGTCGTGGCGTCGGCCTGCCCAAAGCCTCCGAACTGAGCGAGCGCCGGGCTCGGCAGCAATAGCAGAGAACAGCTAAAGATGAGTAGTCGCATCGGATGTCCTTTTCGCTGGATGAGCTAGATGAGTTCGCCAGATGAGTTCGTCGGTGGCGGAAAGCCACCTCTTGCATACTGGCACGCCGCTGACCAACCGGCAACTTGTTGAAGGCAAACCATGTGACTTATCGTCCACGCATTCGGTAGTGGCTGAAAACCACCGCCTGCGGCTGAGCACAACCTATTCGGTCGTTACAATAAGCCGCTGTGATCGATCGAGAACAATTCGAGGCCTTCGTCGAAGACGCCTGGGAAACCATCCCAGACGAGTTCCGCGACCACTTCGCGAACGTCGCCATCTTCGTCGAGGATGAGCCGTCGGCCGAACAGCTCGCGTCGGCCGGGATCGGGCCCGGCCACACCCTGCTGGGGCTGTATCAAGGGGTGCCGTTGTTGCGGCGGGGTTCTGGGTATACGATGGCGATGCCCGACCGCGTAACGCTGTTCCAAGGGCCGATCGAGCGGGCGGCGCCTTCCCACCGCGACGTTCCCCAGGTGATCTACGACACGCTATGGCACGAGCTGGCTCATCACCTCGGTATGGATGAGAAAGAGGTGCGGGCGGCGGAGCGTAGGCGGCGCCGCTGGCTGCGGTAGCAGCCCCATCATACTGCACCCGCTTCGGAGTATGATTGAAAAGACCTGGAGGACGACCGTCGCGCTACGGCCCATTACGCTGTGCTAAGAACCGTTATTCTCGGACCTGATCAAGAGCTTGCTGAAGAGCTGTACGCTGTCTCAACCCGTTGCGCGGGCTTTGCTGTTTATGGGACTTATAACGAGCTGCCACCGTTTGATCGCCTGATTCGCATGCTCAACCAGACCGATCCCAACGTAGTGCTGGTTGAGATCGACAAGAACTCCGAATCGCTCGTCACCATCCGCGACATCCGCGAGACGAATCCCAACGTCGCGATCCTCGGCTTCGCGCATGTACCCGTAGATGACTCATCACCCGCGCGGGAGTTGTGCGAAATCATCACACGTCCTTTTCAGCCCCAGCAGCTGCAGGACGCCATCGTCCGCGCCATTGAGGCGAACACGGCTCACCTCGCAAACAACATTTTTGCTTTCCTGCCGGCCAAGGGGGGCAACGGGGCGACGCTGACGGCGATGAACTGCGCCGCCGCGCTGGCTCACTACTGGAAACGAAAGGTGCTCGTCGTTGAAGCCGACCTGCACTCCGGCTACATGAGCATCGCGCTCAAGGCGGAGCCGAAACAGACGGTCGTCGAAGCGTTGCAAGAATCGGAATCTTTGACCGAGCGCAGTTGGAAACACTTCGTCCACCCAGCCAACGGCGTGGATTGGCTGCTCACGGCGCGAGGCAAGCACACGCCCCTGATCGCTCCCTGGGAGTACCAACGGTTGCTGACGTTCGCCGCCCCACTCTACGACACCGTCATCGTCGACCTGCCTGAAGTGGTCAACGACGCCACCGAGACCGTGGTTCGGCGCGCCGCGCGGGTTTTCGTCGTCAGCACGCCAGAGGCGCCCTCGTTGCTTCTCGCGCGGCGGCGCTTGCACGACCTGAAATCGCGCCAAGTAGCAGAGGACCACAGGTCAGTCGTGCTCAATCGCTTTACCGCCGCCGGAGAGCGAACAGTGAGCCAGTACGAGGAGATTCTTGGGCACTCGGTGTCGGTCGTCGTCAGCAACGACTACGAAGAGGTGCAGCGCGCCGCTTGGGATTCAGGTTTCGTCAGCCGCGATTCCCAACTCGGGCGAGACTACTTCGCTCTCGCGAAGGAGATTGCCCAACAGGACCCGCTCGAGCCACCACCCGCGGCACCCATCGAAAAGGGCGGCCTGGGCCGCGGCATGAAAAAACTCTTCGGCCGCTAGCCCGCGCTTCCCCGGCGCCTGAAGCTCAGCCTGACGCCGCGCTCGCGTAAAATGGCGAGGGTCACGGACCACCAACTACTATCATGCTCATCATCGACTGCCACGCCCACATTACATCTTCGGACGAAAAGCGCTACCCTCCCCGCGCCAACAAACCCTTGCGGGTTCCGATCGGCACGGGATCGCTCGACGAATTGCGCCAAGTTAGCTTGGCGAACGGTGTCACGGCCGTGCGGGCCGTGCATACCGTTTCGTTCTACGACTACGACAATCGCTATCTGGTCGATGCCGCGAAACTCAACCCGAGCTGGGTTGCCGGCGTCTGCACTCTGGATCCCGACGACCCGCATAGCCCGGGCTTGATGCAAGATTACATCAGGGATTACAGCGTCAAGACGCTGCGTAGTACGCCCGGCAACAAGCGAACGACATTCGATCACGACGGCGTTCGGAAGCTTTGGAAGATCTGCGCCGACCAGGGGGCCACGGTCGACATCTTCCTCATGAATCACGATCATGTCGAGTCGGCCGAAAAGATCCTCCGGGAGTTCACGGAGATGCCGATCGGTTTTTGCCACTGCATGGACCTCAAACCGGGTCCCCTTTATGACCGTGTGCTTGGGGAAGTCCTGCGGCTTTCGAAATACAAGAACCTGTTCGCGAAAGTGGACTTCATCAGCACGGGCACCGAGCAAAGCTACCCCTGCGGCGACCTGCATGAAGCGGCGTTGAAGATCATTGACACCTACGGGCCGGAACGCTGCGTCTGGGCCAGCAACTTTCCCAATTCCCTGTGGACTCCCAAGGTGACCTACGCCGAACATTTGCGCATCTTTACCGATGCTTTGGGATTGAAGGAAGACGTCAAGACAAAGGTGTTAGGCGAGAATGCGCGCACGCTCTGGTTCCCTAACCTGTAGCCTTCCTGCCGGATTCTTTAAGGCATGCGAACATTTCTCGATTCCTCCGTTCCGACTACGTGATTCGCCTGATCGGCCCACGGCCCAACGTGAAGTAAACTGGGAGTGCTCCTCCCTTTATCCTTTGAGGATTTTCACACAATTGTTCCAGCGCCTCACGCTACTCGTCCTAGGCGCGTGCGTTGTCTGCGCGTGGCCGTCGCTCGCCCAGACGGACATCTGGCAAGACCACATTGACCGTGCCGAAGCGGTTCGTGAAGAAGGCGGCTACGACGCTGCCCGTGGACAGCTCGATCTGGCTTTAAAGCTGGCCGAGGAGTTCGAGGAAGGCGACCCGCGTCTGGCTGACACCCTCAAAGCGCTCGGCGACCTGGAGTATCGCTATCAGGATTATGAGCTGGCGGAACCGTTCTATGAACGGGCGCTGGCATTGCGGCTTGAGAACCTCGAACCCAACGACTTGGATATGAGGGACAGCCATGAGGACTTGGCCGAGCTCTATTTCAGCGACGCGCGTTACCGGGAGGCGATCGGGCATTTCGAAAGCATGCTGCAGGTTGCCGGTGCCGCGTTGGGAGCGGACCACAATGATGTAGCCTACGCGTGGACACGTATCGGCTGGACGCACTACTACCTTGAAGAACACGAAGATGCCGTGGCGGCTTTCCAGCAAGCCATCGAGTTGCGCGAGTCGGCGGGAGCCGCTGCGGACAGTGTTGCTTTCTTCTACCAGGAACAAGGCGAATACTTCGTATGGACGGATCAACCGGAGCGCGCGAAGGAATCGTTCGACAAGGCGTTAGGTTTGTGGGAAAGCGTATGGGGAGAGGCGGAGCCGCGGTTCATAGAGAAGCTTGTCGAACTCGGCGAAAAACACGGCTCCAACGACCAGTATGACGAGCAAGAGGCGCTTCTCAACCGGGTGCTGGAGATCCGAGAGCGCGTCCTTGGGGCTCAGTCCGTGAAAACGGCGGAAGCACTGTCGGAACTCGGCGCCTTCTGGTTCAAGCGCACCGAGGACGAAAAGGCCGGCGATTTCTATCGGCAGGCTCTTCAAATCCGAGAGGGCCTCGAAGGGTGGGAGCTTAACGTCTCCGATGACCGGGTCCGCTTTGCAAACGTCCTCGCGCGGCAGGAACGCTATGAGGAAGCGATTGAGCAGATGGCGCGGGGCCTC
The DNA here is from genome assembly GCA_027624045.1 of Acidobacteriota bacterium. Classification (GTDB taxonomy): domain Bacteria; phylum Acidobacteriota; class Terriglobia; order Bryobacterales; family UBA6623; genus JAPPLB01. Next base: position 6,110 of record JAQBUE010000086.1, on the reverse strand, counting down.
GATATTCGGGCGGCGAACTTCAAACGGTCGGATGAGCTCGTCACCTATCCGATGAAGCGCCTAGCGGAACTGCACTCCGCAATTAAGGATTACGATCAGGCGGCGGCTCACTACCGTGACCTCCTGGCGATCTATGAAGAAGAAGATCCCAGATCAGATGAAGTTGTAGCGACACTCCAGTCATTAAGCGAGACGTACTCCGCCGCCGAACGCCACGAGGAAGCGATCGCGCCCTGCGAGCGCGCGGTCGCCATCCTTGAAGAAAAGCCGGAGCCCAACAGGGAGCTAGCGGATGCCCTGGTGAAACTGAGTGCAGCCTACAGCAAGGACGGCCGGGAAAACGACGCGATCGACGCACAGAACCGCGCGACCGGCATCTACGCCGCGGTCGCGATCGAGGAGATCACGCCAGGGCTGGGTAAGTGGTGGGAGGAGACCTTCGGCCCGAAGGGTTGGTGGATCGCAGGCGCGGTCGTTTTCCTGCTGACGCTGATGGCCCTCGGGGTCGCGGCCGTCATGACATTCGTGGGCGCGAAGCTGACACGTAAGGTCATGAGGCAATACGAGCCGCCACCGGGGGCGCCGGTGGAGCCCCTCGTGACCCATCAGCCACAGATACCCGCGCCGATCATTCTACCCGGCGAATCGGCAGCGCGGGTGGCTCACGCGCCCGAGACAGGCACCGCCGAAGCCGGCTGGGTCGCCCCTGCCCACGGAGAACCCATCCCGCCCATCGAGCCGCCACCGACACGGCGGTTTAGTTTCCATGGTGAGGGCGGTTCCCTGTTCGGCATCCACATCGTCAACATGCTGCTGGCCCTGCTGACGTTCGGCATCTACTATTTCTGGGGCAAGGTCAAGGCGCTCAAATACGTCTACAGTCAGGCGGAGTTCGACGACGACCGCTTTGCGTTCCACGGTACGGGGAAAGAGTTATTTCTCGGTTGGCTGCGGGCGTTGCCGGTGATTCTTTTGCTCTACTTTTTTCCACAACTGCTTGCCTTGATTTGGGAATCAGAGATGGCTCAGATCGTGGGCGTGTTCGTGCTCGTCGCCGGTATCTTCGTCATCGTCCCAATCGCACAGATCGGGTCCTGGCGGTACCGGCTGAGTCGCACTTCCTGGCGTGGTATCCGCTTTTCGTTCCGCGGGCGGACGAAGAGATACTTGGGACTCTACCTCAAGGGTCTGCTGCTCTCGATACTATCGTTGGGTCTGTATTCGCCCGTGATGATGGTCGAACTCCTGCGCTACCAATACGGCAACACATACTTCGGAAACACGAAGTTTCGCTTCCATGCCCGCGCCATCGAGATCTTTCCGGCGTTCATTCTGTCGTGGATGCTGACGCTGATCACTCTGGGTTTTCACAACTTCTGGTACCAAGCCGAGCTGGCGCGCTACTTCTGGTCCCATACGACGTTCGCCACATCGCGGATGCGCTGCCGGGTAACGGGCGGGGGGCTGCTTTGGCTTACGGTCAGTAATGGTTTGCTGGTTCTGTTTACTCTGGGGCTGGCGTTCCCATGGGTGCAGGTAAGGACGGCGAGATACTGGCTTGAGAATGTGTATCTGGAAGGAGATCTTGACCTGACAGCCGTCCAGCAGGACGCCCAACAAGTGAGCGCGGCGGCCGAGGGTATGGCGGACTTCTTGGATCTGCCGATTGGCTTTTGAGTCTAAAGTTCATCGAGGAAGGCTCTCAGACCCTTCGCTCCAAATCGCGCAAAGGCGGCTGGCGCAAGATGCAACGGCAACCATCAGGATGATCACGCCCCTGCAACAGAAATGGACGGCGTCTTATTTTGACGGCGAAAGTGCGCGCCGGCACGAGGTAAAGGTGCACATTACCTCCGCCGGATTGGCGATTGTTCGCGATGAAGGCGAAGACCTCTACTGGCCGTATCAAGAGATTCGGCAAACCCAAGGGCATTACTCGGGTGAACATGTGCGACTCGAGCGGGGGGAACCGAGCGCCGAGATTCTCGTCGTGTCGAACGAGGATTTTCTTGCCGCGCTCCGCCAAGTCGCGCCAAACATCGGCCAGCAGTTTCACGATCCCCGCCTGCGACCGCTACGCTCGAAGCTGACGATCGTGGCGGCTGTGGCGGTCGTGGCCTTGGGATCGGCGATGTACTACTGGGGCGTACCGGCGATGGCGAATCTGCTTGCGACGCTACTGCCTGTTTCGTGGGAAGAACGGCTGGGCAAGTCAACCATGGGCATGCTGGTTTCCTCTGAGGATGAGTGCGCCGATCCTCAGGGCTTGGCGGCCCTCGAAGAGTTGGTCACCAAGCTCACCGCGGGCATTGACGATTCGCCGTACACCTTCCGGGTAACGATCGCGCGTAGCGGAATGGTAAATGCATTCGCCGCGCCGGGCGGATACGTCGTCGTCATGGAGGGTCTTCTTAAGCTTGCTGAAACACCCGACCAGCTAGCGGGCGTATTGGCGCACGAGATGCAACATGTCGTTCACCGGCATACTACGCGCGCTTTGTTCCACGAGATTTCAGCGCAGGCGTTGCTGTCGATCTTGTCGGGCGATACCTCCGCGACGCCGTTTGGAATTGGCGGCGCAGCGACGCTAGCCGACCTGCATCACCAGAGATCGCATGAAGACGAGGCTGACCGCGACGGCATGGAGCTGATAGGGAAGGTGCAGGCGGACCCGCGCGGGATGATCGAGATGTTCAATCATCTGCGGGAGCTGGGCCTGGAATTGCCCACGGCTATCCAGTACTTGTCCTCACATCCGTCGACGGATGACCGTATCGCGATCCTGGAAGCGCTGGCCGCCAAGGCTGACCATGAACCACGCCCCTTGCTCTCCGAGCAAGCGTGGGCCGACCTTCGGGAAGCCCGCCGCGTGGTGCAGGAGTAGCCAGGTATCTACTTCAGTCTACCGCCGCGCGTGCAGGATCGAACGTTCGTAGGCGAAACCGGAGGAGCGCAGGATGCCGGAATGCCGACCGGCCTCAATCACCTCGCGAAAACCGAGTTTCATCAGGAGTTCAACGAGGCAAGCCTGATTCGGCCACCACCAGGATATGTCGTCCGACGTGGGGTCGGCGCCGCCCACGTAAAGCATGGCCGGACGATCATCCGCCGTCTCCGGGACGAACTGCGACAGAACCAGCGTGCCGGAGCACAGCGGAACAACCGCCGCCAGCGCCTGCAGCGGATTGAGGGTATGCAGCAGCACGTCGCCGATGAACACAAGATCGAACGAGTCGGCGCCGACAGTTTCCGGGGTGAGATCGTAGACCGTCGCGTAGCACCGCTGAACATCGGATTGCAGGCGTTCCCGGCAGAATTGAAACGGCCCTTCCAGCAACCAATCGTAGTACTGAGCAGCGCGGCCGGTCCGCTCCTCGCGTGCGCCGATCAAGGTTTGTGTTGGATCGACCATGCGTTCGATCTTGTCGATCGATTGCTCGACGGTTTGCCCGGGAAAACGGTCCAAGGCTTCGAGCGAAGGCAGTTCCACCGAGGTAACCTGTGCCCCGCGGCGCGCGAATTCAAACGAGAAAAAACCCGTCGCCGAGCCAACGTCCAGCACCCGCATGCCCGACATGTTTTCGGGAAACCGAAAACGGTCAAGGCTTTTCCTGAGATCATACAGGCCAGGCGTCACCAGCCCTTCGCCAAGATCGATGACGTGATACCAGTAGTAGCGCGTCGCCTCGTCGTAGCCCAGAGCCCGCAACCGTTCGTTGAACTGGCGGGTTTCCTTGACGTACTCGGTGGCGATACGGGTCTGTTCTTCGGGAGGAAGTTGCTGCGGCATTGGCAAACTACCGAGTGTACAACGGCTGGCTTCAGCAGGTCGGCTCGGCAACAAGCGCGTGCAGGTGAACCACCTTGGCGCAGCGGCTTAACAGCTCAACCACCCAACAACTGGCATCCCCTTCGCAAACAGGCTATTCTCCGAGTACATGAACGAACAGCAACTCAAGGAGCTCCTCGACCAGGTGGCGGCCGGTTCCTGCGACACAAAAAACGCCCTCGACCGCTTGCGGCACATGCCGTTTGAGGACTTGGGCTTTGCCAAGCTGGACCACCATCGCGCCCTTCGCCACGGCATGCCCGAGGTCGTTCTGGGCCGCGGCAAGACGGTCGACGAAGTAAGGGAGATTTCGAGCAAGTTGCTCGCACACTCGCCCAACCTGCTCGTGACCCGTGCCACCGAAGAAATGGCCGAGGCCGTACAAGGGCTCGACAAGAGCGCTGAGTATATGCCGCGCTCAGGCGCCATCCGCGTCTGGCGCGACCGAACGATTCTCGGAAAGAGCAAGATCGCCATTATTTGCGCCGGCACGAGCGATATCCCGGTAGCCGAAGAGGCCCGAGTGACGGCCGAAGTGATGGGTAACGAAATCGATACGGTCTACGACGTGGGCGTGGCCGGGATCCACCGACTTCTCTCGAACCTAGAGCGGCTGAATTCAGCCCGTGTCATCATCTGCTGCGCCGGCATGGAAGGCGCTCTGCCCAGCGCCGTCGGCGGAATGGTGTCTGTGCCGGTAATCGCCGTGCCAACCAGCGTCGGCTACGGCGCCAGCTTCAACGGGCTCGCCGCCTTGCTGGGGATGCTCAACAGTTGCGCCAGCAATGTCACGGTCGTCAACATCGACAACGGATTCGGAGCGGGCTACTTCGCGACCCTCATCAACCGGATTTGACCGCCGGCGGCGTATCCAGGACGACAGGCCACGCAAGAATCGGCAACGAAGCAACGCCTTTTTCTTGAGAAGGCAGGAGCAAAGCGCGAGCAGGCGGGACAGTGAGCAGGCAGTCCTCCTCGTAAAAGCCGCGCACGCCAGTAGGCGGTCCCGCCCTCCTACTAACCTGAAACGCAAAAGGCGCCCTCACCCTCCTGCTAAACTAGGCTCCTTATGATCGAGATCTGCCCCTCGGGCCAATGGCGTCCGGCCCTCCAAAACGCCTTCGATTTCGCCCAGAAACAAGTCAAGAACCTCGTCGAACGCGATCCGGATTTCTATCCGATGTATACGCAAAACGGGCACTGGCGGCATACCGGCGAAGCCTGGACGCACTGGTGCGACGGCTTTCTGCCCGGCATGATGTGGATCTTCCACGCTCGCACGGGCGACGCGGAATGGAGTCAACTCGCAGAGCGGTATACGAGGCCGCTCGAGCCGCGCAAGATGGACCGCAACGTCCATGACTTGGGTTTCATCTTCCTGTCGACCTATCACCGCTGGCACAAACAGACAGGCGAGAAAGCACTGAACGATGTCGTCATCCAGGCCGGCCAGACACTGGCTTTGCGGTTTAAGGAGAAAGGCGAATACATGTCCTCGTTCATGGGGCCCGATTCGCTTTTCATCGACATCATGGCAAATGTCGGCATCATCTTCTACGCCGCTCTTCAGACTGGAGACAAACAGTTGCTCGATGTCGCGATGAAGCATAGCCTAACGTCGCGCCGAGTGCTCATTCGTGGCGACGGCAGTTCCTCCCACGAGGGCATGTACGACCTCGAAACGGGTGAGTTTCTGCGGCAGACAACGCAGCAAGGCTATCGCGGCGACTCCTGCTGGTCACGCGGGCTGGCCTGGGCCATCTACGGTTTCACGTCGTCGTACAACGCCGTAAGGGATGCCCGCTTCCTCGAAACCGCCGAAACCTGCGCCGATTTCTATATTCGCGAGACGCCGGCCGATGGCGTTCCCCTGTTTGACTACGACCTTCCCGAGGACGGTCCGCGGCATCTTGACTCGTCGGCGGCGGCGATCGTAGCCGCGGCTCTGTTGCGGCTGGCCAAACTCACGGCCGATCCCGCTAAAGGCGTGCTCTACGATCAGACGGCCCGGCACATCTTGCTGACGCTTTCACAGCCGCCGTTTCTGGCTACGGAAAAGGAAGGCTGGGAGGGTATTCTGGCCGAGGGCGTCTACCACCTTCACAAAGGACTCGGCGTGAATGAGTCGGTCATGTGGGGTGAGTACTTCTTCGTCGAAGCTCTCGACCGGGCCTTGCGAGCCTGAACCCAAGGGGCTGTTAAAAAATGGGGACTGAGCATTTTCCAATCCAAGAATGATCCTGAAATGCGGTAGGTCGAGGCCGGGGACGAAATAGGGTGT